>CANJLU010000076.1 GCA_947475085.1 Coxiellaceae bacterium | reverse complement strand
TTTTAGATGAAACGGTAGGCAACGCGAAAGAACGGTAGCCGGTAAACGCTGCGGATCAGTGGTCGCTAATAAAAAGACAACATGGGGAGGGGGTTCTTCGAGTGTTTTTAGCAACGCATTAAAGCTATGCGAAGAAAGCATATGGACTTCATCAATCAGGTAGATTTTGTAACGCCCTTGACTAGGGGCATAGTGAACATCAGCAAGCAGATCGCGGGTATCTTCTACTTTAGTACGTGAGGCGGCGTCCACTTCAATGAAATCAACCAGTCGGTTTGTATTGATGGCTTGACAGTTTGGGCATTGGTCGCAAGGCTCGGCAGTTATTTTTTCTTGACAGTTTAAACATTTAGCAAGTAGCCGTGCCAAGCTGGTTTTGCCAACACCGCGTGTTCCCGTGAAAAGGTAGGCGTGGTGAATTCGTTGACTTTCTAAGGCGTTTTTTAGGATACGGCAGGTAGATTCCTGGCCAACAAGCTGAGTAAAAGAACGAGGTCGATATTTTCGAGCAAGGACTTGGTAACTCATACTATCACAATCACCTTGAATGGCGGCAGTTATACCAGCCACACTTCGGCACTCGCGTTCACAACTACCGCTGCTTCCTTCCGGATCTGACGGGGTTCGTTGCTTTGCGCTGCGAAGGGACCGATATAACCACCATTGGCGGAGAGGGCGGGATTCGAACCCGCGGTAGGGATGAACCTACACACACTTTCCAGGCGTGCTCCTTAAGCCGCTCGGACACCTCTCCCAGAAAGCTGCCAGGTTAAACTAGAATACTTAATTTGGCAATTATCAGATGAGGAATTTGCTAGCGTCATTATCGAATAGATGAATTAGATGAAAACGGCGGCGCAATTTCGTATACAATAATAGCCCTTTTAAAATAATGCTTCTTTTTAATATTAAATTCATATGTCAGACCTAGCATTTCCAGCAGAAATTTTATCTAGAAGAACATTTGCAATTATTTCTCATCCGGATGCGGGTAAAACTACATTGACAGAAAAGCTTTTGTTGTGGGGAGGTGTCATACAACTGGCTGGAACGGTTAAAGCGCGTAAAGCCGCACACCACGCTACTTCTGATTGGATGGCCTTAGAAAAGGAAAGGGGAATCTCTGTCACGACTTCTGTCATGCAATTTCCTTATCAGGATTGTATTTTTAATTTATTAGACACGCCTGGACATGCCGATTTCTCTGAAGATACCTATCGTACGTTAACGGCTGTCGATTCTGCCTTAATGGTGATTGATGCGGCTAAAGGCGTAGAGCCGCGTACCAAAAAATTATTAGAGATTTGTCGTTTACGCCAGATTCCCATTTTGACTTTTATTAACAAAATGGATAGAGAGGCGCGCACACCCATAGCGTTATTAGACGATATTGAATCGACATTGGGCATAGCTTGTGCGCCGATCACTTGGCCGATAGGAATGGGAAAACAATTTAAGGGTATTTATCATACGCTAGAGGACAAGGTTTATTTTTATGCACCGTCAAGTAATTTAAAACGTAAAGAGAGTGAATGTTTTGTAGGTCTGCATCATCCTAAGGTAAAAGAACGAGTCGGTGTTATATTTGATGAACTACAAGATGAATTAGCACTGATTAAAGGAGCAAGTGCTGATTTTAATGAACAAGATTATCTTGCAGGAAAGTTAACACCGGTTTTTTTTGGCTCGGCGATTAATAATTTTGGCGTACAAGAATTGTTAGCGGCTTTTGTGAAATATGCACCGTGTCCACAGCCTAGACAAACTGATGTACGAATTGTGTATCCGCAAGAAGCGAATTTCAGCGGATTTATATTTAAAATTCAGGCAAATATGGATCCAGCACATCGCGACCGTGTTGCTTTCTTGCGAATATGTTCTGGAAAATACACACCGGGTATGAAAATATTTCATGTCCGAGCGCAGCGTGAAATCACTGTACATAACGCACTGACTTTTATGGCAGGTGATAGAGTTAGAGCGGAAGAGGCGTGGCCAGGCGATATTATTGGTTTGCATAACCATGGTACGATACAGATAGGTGATAGTTTTAGCATGGGAGAAACGTTAAAATTTTCTGGGATTCCCTCGTTTTCACCAGAATTATTTCAACGAGTCCGTTTAAAAGATCCATTGAAATCTAAAGCCTTATTAAAAGGATTGGTGCAATTATCTGAAGAAGGCGCTATACAAATTTTTAGACCTTTGAATAGTAGTGAATTAATTTTAGGGGCAGTGGGTGTTTTACAATTTGATGTAGTGGCGTACCGATTAAAGCATGAGTATAGAGTAGAGTGCGCGTATGAAGCGGTTAATATTGTGGCGGCGCGTTGGGTAAGTGCGGAGGATAATAAACAATTAAAAGAATTTGAACATAGAGTCATTCTAAATTTAGCCCATGATGCTAAAGAAAATCTGATTTATTTAGCACCGAGTCAGGTTAATTTAAAGTTGACTATGGAACGTTGGCCAGATATTTGTTTCTCACAATTAAAGGAGATCTAAACTTTTCTAATATACTCTTCGCACTTGAATTTTTGTCTGTGTTGTCGCTCAACTTGCAATCCTCATATATCTTGAAAAAATGAAGGTTGCTTCATTCGCGCGGCGCCTTGCCAAAACCCACGCTGTGAGTTTAGCCGGGCATGTCAAGAAGGAAAAAAATAATGAAAGAAGAAGCTTATCAGCATCTATTAGCCACTGTCATCAAAAATGCTAGACGTGCAGTGAATGCTAACCATGCAAAATCGGATTTTATTTCTAATCTAAGTTATGAATTGCGTACCACTTTGGCCAATATTATCGGTATGGCGCAATTATTAAGTATGGATTGTTTGCTTCCTAAGCAGCAGCGCTATGTCACGGATATTCTTGAAGCAAGCGAGGCTATTTTACCGTTAGTGAATCGTTTACTCAATCTTTCTGAGTTAGAAGCACAACATATCGAGTTGCAATTCTGCACTTTTAATTTAAAGCATTTATTAGAAAAAGTGATTAATCAATTATCTTATCAGGCAGGGATGCGGCGCTTACAGTTAATACTGGATTACGCAGAAGATATTCCTCATTTTTGGATAGGCGATCCGAATTTAATTTACCATATCTTATTCCATTTAAGCAGCCACGCCCTAAATAATACCGAACAGGGTATGGTTGTTATATCGGTTGTTAGTCCTATAAAAGAATTTGCTTCCTCGCAAACCGAAATTATCTTTAGTATTAAAGATACCGGAAAAGGTTTGAATGAGACTGAGTTATTAGCATTGAAGGCTTGTTTTAATCAAGTTAATCATCGTCGTCGTTATAAGACTTTTAATCTAGGGTTGTCTATTATATTGAGTTATCTGCGCGTATTAAAAGCGACTTTAGAGGTTGAGAGTACACTTGGAAAAGGCAGTCATTATATTTGTCGAATTCCGTTACAAGAACTTAAAGAACCGATCGACGTTACACGCATAACCAAGAAAAATAGTTTGGCTATTTCTAATACTATGACATTACGAGTCTTGGTAGTAGAGGATAATGAAATTCTTCAGCGTATTTATAGTTCCTTTTTGGAAAAAAAAGCCATACTTTACGATATGGCTAGTAATGCTGAAGTTGCTTTAAAGTATTATATGCAAAAACAGTACGATCTTATTCTTATCGATATTGCTTTGCCGGATAGTGATGGCATGGCTATTGCACAAATAATTCGTCAGCAGGAAACAGCTAACGAACATATCCCAATTATTGCCTTAACCGCTTATGGTCAGACTAGCGATCAGCAGCAATTTCTTCAAGCCGGTATTGATGAAGTACTGATTAAGCCTATTAAAATTGAAGAAATAAATTATTTATTAGAAAAATGGATACAACCTAAAGTAGTCTTAAATGTTTGAAGCAACCTAATTGAGTTGTTTTATTTGTAGACGTTCTTGTTGTAGAGAGATCTGTACACTGCCTTTGTTCAAGGTTTGCTGTAAATCATGCAAATCTTCACTTAACCAATAATGCCCAGCAATTGCGACAAGTTCTGCTTCTAAGTTTTGGCAAAAAATATGTGCCTGCTGATTTCCAGTGACGCCTGCTAGCGCTCGACCTTTTAATCGACCATAAATATGGATGTTACCATCCGCTAATAGTTCTGCTCCTGGGCTGACGGAAGCGATTACAATTAAATCACTATTTTTAGCATAGATCTGTTGGCCGGAGCGTACCGGTTGGGTAATCACCTTAGAATTAATACCCGGTATAGGAGTAGGAGCATTTGTCTTGGGCGTAGTGTCGGTGGTTTCAGTTTTTATATTCGCTAGGATAGCCAGGCCAGATTGTATAGCAAAAGTTTGTTGCTCAGCCGTACCACCGCGTATCCCGACAGGAATTAAACCGTAACCACGCAGACAACTGATAATGGCTGGGAAATCGATAGGTCCACAGGGTGTAGGTAAGGAAAATAAATCCAAAATGATAGGTAGTTGTTGAAAAAAGCGCGGAGTTTGCTCAACTAAAGGTTTCAATTGTTGATGAACCAATTGTGCATCAGCGTTTAATAAGTGAAAAGTTGTTAATGTGAATAGACTTGCCTTTAATTTAAAGGCTTCTTGTGATGTTCCCATCAAGCTGTGCATAAATAGTCCACCTGGTCACTTTATAATGTCGAAATGAAGTAGGCATTATATACATATTGCATATCAAGATGCGAACAAACATCTTGATGCTTGAGATGCAACGCTTCGGTAAGAGCGGTCTATACTAAAACTTGAGGGAGTATTCGCCTTTAATTTTCTAGGTGGTGAATGATGGAAAAAATTTGGTTGAATCGTTATCAGCAACAAGTTCCTGCTGAGATTAATCCTGATATTTATCAGTCACTCGATCGGTTATTTGCAGATGCGTGCGAAAAATTTTGTTCGCTGCCCGCACTAAGTTTCTTTCAGCAAACGATTAGCTATGGGCGATGGGCTGAATTAAGCGGTTGCTTAGCCGCTTATTTACAGCAGCATTTGCAATTGAGTAAAGGGACTAAAGTAGCGCTCATGTTGCCTAATTGTCCACAATATATGATATCGATTTTTGCTGTACTGCAAGCAGGATTGGTGGTCACTAATGTTAATCCATTTTATACCGAACCAGAATTTAAGCAACAAATCGATCATTCACAAGCGGAAGTGTTAATCGTATTAAATAATTTTCTACCCAATATAATCCTTGCACTAAAAAATACTCATATAAAATATGTCATTACTACGCATTTAGGCGATACACTTACTTGGCCGCGATCTTGGTTGATCAATGTTTCTTCGTGGTGGACTATAAAAAATCAAAAACAAAAAAATTCAGCGATTCATCCGATTGATTTTTTAATGGCTATAAAAGTTGGTCGGAACTTAACACTTTCACCAGTTGCAATCAAAAGTGGAGATCTTGCTTTTCTACAATATACCGGTGGGACCACGGGAGTTCCTAAGGGAGCAATGTTAACTCATCGTAATATGTTGGCCAACATTGAGCAATTGACCGCTTGGGTGAGGCCTATATTACATGAAGGCCAAGAAATATTTATTACCGCTTTACCTCTGTATCATATTTTTTCTTTGATGGTTAATGGACTGATGTGTGTGCGTTTAGGTGGAGAAAATTATTTAATTCCCGATGCACGCAATATAAAGCAACTGATTCAGGTACTTGCAAGTACACCCTTTAGTACATTGTTAGGCGTCAACACTTTATTTAAGGCGCTTCTCAAACATAAAGCATTTACAAAATTAGATTTCAGGAGTTTAAAGATCGCTTTAGGAGGAGGAGCTCCTTTGCAATCTGCGGTTAAAGTTTGCTGGAAGCAGATTACTGGAAAATTATTATTCGAAGGTTATGGTTTAACCGAAGCGTCTCCAGTGGTCTGTGCCCCGCCTTGGGATTTAGTGGTAGCGGGTGAACATGTCGGTTTGCCACTTCCCTCCACAGATATTCGTCTTTGCGATAATAACAAAAATGAAGTGAAATTAGGTGAAGTAGGAGAATTATGCGTAAAAGGCCCTCAAGTTATGCAAGATTATTGGATGCAAGCGGCGGATGTTGAGTATGCATTAACAGCGGACGGCTGGTTATTAACAGGGGATTTGGCGCGTATCGATCATCAGGGTTTTGTGCATATCGTAGGACGTAAAAAAGAACTGATTTTAGTTTCTGGTTTCAATGTCTATCCTGAAGAAATTGAACAAATTATTCAACAAAATCCTAAAGTAAAAGAGGTTGCGATTATAGGCGTGCCATCCACTAAAACCGGAGAAGCGATAAAAGCCTTTATCATAAAAAAAGATGAGAGTCTCACGTCAGAAGAACTATTAAATTATTGTCGAGTGGCACTGACGAGTTATAAATTACCGCATGAAATTAAATTTGTGAATTATTTACCAAAATCTGCTTTGGGAAAAATATTAAAAAAAAATTTACATTAAATCTAATTTTAAAAAAATAGATATTAAATATTTTAAATTATTTTGTTAATTAATAAATAAATTTAATTGACAATTTTATTTAATAAAAGTAGCCTGTCAATTATCAAAAATAATACCCACAAAAATAATAATAAAAGAGGTATTTATGAATGTTAAAAACTTTGATGAATTGTTAAGCGAATATAATGCCAAATTAAATAAAATTTCTAAAACTGATATTACCTATAAAATTTCTATTAATCAGGCGGCGATAATTTTTTTTGAAGGAATAAATAAATTAGATAAAAATATTTTAGAATATTATTTTAAGAATATAAACACAGAAAATATCAATGAAAACGACGTTCAAAAAGATGCTTTCAATTGTTTATTTATATTGACAATTAAAAATACAAGTAACGTTGACTTTTTCGTTAGGTTTTTCCCTGAATATTTAGAATCAGAATCAACCGCTAAGTCCAAATGGTTTATTATGCGTTGGTTGCAATTTTTTATTTCCTGGTTTAAACCTCAATTCAAGCTCAACAATTTACCTGATGCTATCAGAATGTTAAATGCTCTGAGAGATGTAAAGCATCGCCTAGAAAGTGATAAAAACAATTTATTTGATGTTAACTTAGAAATAGAATCCTACAAAGCTTTCTCTTTTATAGTAGAAAAATTTCTTGAAAATAAAGTTTTACCTTTAATTTATACTCCTATTAATGAACAGAATTTACTTAAAGACTGGTTCGTAGCTTACGTGCTAAAACTCAAAAGTGCTCAGTATAATAAGGAGTTTTTAGAGAAATATTCAGAAAAACACTTAGAAATAGATACTTTACTTAAATATTTGAAGTATAAGATTAAACTGTTCGTAGACTCAGATGAAAAAATTAAATTATTAAATGAATATATAAAATTACAGGAT
>CANJLU010000075.1 GCA_947475085.1 Coxiellaceae bacterium | reverse complement strand
CAACTTTTTAAAACACCATTTAATTCCAAACGTAGATCATAATGCAAATGACTGGCTGCATGTTTTTGAATAACATAAATTAATTGTTTATTTTTCTTTATGCTGCCATAGGGTTCAGAACTATGCTTAAAATCCCTTTTTTTACGATATTTTTGTAAAGACATAGCAACTACCCACGTTTTTTCGATGCTTTCTGCTTATTTTTTTCTAAGCTTTTCTTCAATAAATCTACAAAATCAATAACATTACTTTTTTTAAGATTGGTTTTAATTTTCTTGGCAGAAACTTTTTTATGGTGAATTTTAGCTTCCACCCATTTAGCTAAGCTTTCTCTGAATACATCGTGATAGTCTTTAGGATTCCATTTGGTAGTCATACCATTAACTAGTTGTTTAGCGATCTCGATTTCTTTGGCCGAAATCTTATAGGCCTTTAGGTTAGCTGAAGGAAAGTCAAATTCGGATCCTTTTCTAAGCTCTTGGTGATATCTAAGCAGGTTAAGCACTAGCGCATTTTCATAAGGCATTAGTGCGGCTAAATACTCACGCGTATGAATAATAACTTTAGAAATCCCAACCTTTTTAGTATCTTTTAAGATTTCACGCAATAAAACGTACGCTTTTTCACCTTTCTTATCAGGAACTAAATAATAGGGCTTTTCAAAATCCATGGTATTGATACTATTTTTATTAACAAAAGTAACAATATCAATGGTCTTAGAATGTTCGCCAGAAATAGCCTTAATATCAGACTGTTTTAACACCAAATAATTGTTATCATCGTATTCGTAGCCCTTAGCAATATCAGTCCAAGGCACTTCTTCACCGGTATGCTCATTGATACGCATATAGCGAATTCTAGCTTTATCACGACCATCGATTAATTTAAATTGTATATCAAATTTTTTTTCGGCTGGGTATAAAATAACAGGTATATTCACTAAACCAAACGTAATATATCCTTTCCAAATAGGCCTTGCCATTTAAGCCTTCCTTTATTTAAAGTTAAAAATCATTTTACATTATATATCTAGCACATATTTATTGATCCTGAGCTTTATTTGCCTATTTTTTGAACATAATTAATTTATTGAATTGAATACTAAAATTAATTCAACAAAATTTATAAGAAAGAAACATTAATATATTTCTGTGATTATCGTAATAAATATAATGAATTTATTGTTTTCTTAGTGAAAAAAATTTTAATAAAATTAAACTATTTTTGATAAAAACAAAAAGAAGAATTAGCCATGCTGAACGTGAATGAATTAAAAAATAAATTTAAACAAACATGAATTTCTTCTAAAGTGGGGTTTTATGGTGCGCCCGGAGAGATTCGAACTCCCGACCACCAAGTTCGTAGCCTGGTACTCTATCCAGCTGAGCTACGGGCGCAATTCCGAAAGAGTTCGGCATTCTAACAGTTTATACTTCATCCAGCTAGCCTTCGCTTAAAAAGTATAATGCCACTTAGCATGATAAATGATGCTTAATATGTGTGATAATTCTAAGTAAGAAACGAAACAAAAAAATTTATGTTAATCAATCATCTCGATTTACCTAGCTCAGCTCCCGATGACTGGATTCCTTATCTTAAAAAGACCAAAGATGCTTGCGAACCCAGAGAGACATTGAAAATAGGTTTAGAATATTTAAAAAAACAGAATGTGATCGGTTTAGCAGTAGACCTGGGCGCTGGAACAGGAAGGGACACGCTTTATTTATTAAAAAATCATTGGCGGGTTCTTGCCGTTGACTATTCGCAGCAAGCAATTGATATTTTGCTAAGTCGGGTTAATAAGCAAAAATTAGCTAAGCCGATGGTCCAAATCGTTGACATCAGTCAAGCGACACTTCCAAAAAGCATCGATTTGCTCAATGCATCTTATAGCTTACCCTTCATCAAACCAGCAAATTTTCCAGATGTTTGGCAAAACCTAGTAAAACGAATACGACCCGGAAGATTGTTTACAGGCAGCTTCTTTGGTCCCAAAGATGATTATGCTCATGCTAAAAATATAACTATCCTTAATAAATCACAAATTCACAATTTGTTTACAGGATTCGAAATTTTATACATTCATGAGAACAAAGAATATGCGGTTGACTCAACCGGTGTTAAAAAGCAATGGGATATCTGGAATGTGGTCGCAGTGAAAAAAACTAAGTCGAATTAATTGGATAGATTTGTTAAAAAGCACAGCAAAAAATAAACAAATTAGCTTTTTAACTAAGCCAATTCAATCCTAAATAAAAAGGACATGGCGGAGAGAGAGGGATTCGAACCCTCGATGGTTTTTACGCCATACTCCCTTAGCAGGGGAGCGCCTTCAGCCTCTCGGCCACCTCTCCGACGCAGAGGCTGGCGAGTATAGCACTACCTTAAGCTTTATAAAATAGTTGCTTAAACTTCGTTGTCTTCCAAATCCTCTTCGTCAGAATGTCCTTCCTGTTTTTGTTTCTCTTGTTGAATTCGCTGATAAATTTCTTCTCGATGAACAGAAACTTCTTTAGGTGCGTTAATACCTAATCTTACTTGATGTCCTTTAATGCCCAGTACAGTCACTGTAACATCGTCACCAATAATAAGTGTTTCTGCAATACGCCGTGTCAAAATAAGCATCTTTATGATTCTCCTTTAGTTGACTCATTAATCGACCATATGCAACACCTAATCAATTTCTATTTATTAACAAAAAAAGATATAAAAATTCACATACAGACATTTTGCGAAATTAGTCTACTAACAAAACCTTAAGGAAAACTTAATACTATTTAAAAGTACGTAAAATTCCGTAAAAAAGAGCTAGCGGAGCTAATTATTCTTCGCCTAAGCCAAAAGCATGATGCAAAATCTGAACGCCTCGCACTATTTGAGCATCACTGACCATCAGAGAGACCCTCAACGCCGAGGATAAAGTTAAAATAACATTGATACCCGCCGATTCCATTGCTTGAAACAAGGTATGAATGATACCTGGATGAGAATGCAAACCTGTCCCAACCACAGAAAGCTTTGCTAGCTTATTATCACCAACAATAGATAGCGCGAATTTTTCCTTTACTAAGGTTTGGAGTAATTGTTCTGCTTGATGGTAATCTGCCCTTGCTAAAGTAAATGTTATATCCATTTTTTTAGGAGAGATTTGTTGTTGGGTTAACATATCAATTTCAATACGCGCATCATTCAGCAAGGAAAAAAAGTGTGGCATAGCTTCTTTTTCAGCTGTTAACCCATGGATGGTCAATTTTGCTTCATGATGGCTAGCAGTCACACCCGTGATCTTTGCCCCTTCTACCGCCGATTCTTCTTGGTCGGCTTGGATTAAGGTTCCTCGACCGCTTTTAGAGCTTGATAAAACGCGTAAAGGAATACGATATTTACTCGCCAGCTCAACAGCTCGATGTTGTACAACTTTCGCCCCGGCACGAGCGAATTCCGTCATTTCGATGAAACCAATTTGATCTAAGCGCTTAGCGTTGGGAACAAGATGAGGATCGGCAGTGTATATACCATCCACATCGGTATAAATTTGGCATTCATCGGCTTTTAAAATGGCGGCTAAAGCGGCTGCCGTCGTATCCGAGCCACCCCTTCCTAAAGTAGTCATATCCCCTGAATCTGAGATTCCTTGGAAACCAGCCACGATAGGCACTCGACCTGCACCAATATCATTCCGTAAAACTTCTTCTTTGATACTTAAGATGCGCGCTTTTTTATGATGGCTATCCGTGTAAATGGGAACATGAAAACTGTTATAAGATCGAGCCGGACACCCTTGCGCCAGTAAAGCCATTGCCAATAAGGCAGTAGCCGCCTGCTCTCCAGTTGCTAACAGTAAATCATACTCCCTAGAATCAGGTTCTTCGTTCAATATTTTAGCTAAGGAAATCAAACGATTAGTTTCACCTTCCATCGCTGAAACAACGACCACTAATTGATGCCCTTGTGCGCGGGTTTCAATAATTTTATTTGCAACTTGTTGAATTTTATCGATACTTCCAACTGAGCTGCCGCCAAATTTTTGTACAATTAAAGCCATTGTAATGATCTATTGATTAATTATTCAATTCTAAGCATAGTTGCCATTTAAGCGGGTCTCAACCCAATGTTTTACATTTTTTAAAGCCGCATCTAAGGCTTCAGGTTTATCGCCACCTGCTTGAGCAAAATCCGGCCGCCCACCGCCACTACCTCCAATCGCTACAGCAATATCATTGGCTAATTCACCCGCCTTTATTTTTTCGGTCAGATCCTTGGTGACTCCAACCACTAATTGGACGCGCTGTAGTTCGATACTCGCCAAAACGACCACTGCAGATTTTAATTTATTTTTAAGTTGGTCTAGTAAATGACGTAACGCTGCTACGTCAATCCCATTAATTTCACTAACTAATAATTTAATCCCTTGTATTTCGATCGCTTGAGACATGAGTTCTTCCCCCATCATAGCGACTATGGATTGCTGTAAAGCTGTGATTTGTTTTTGCAGGGACTGTTTAGCTTCCATATCCAAACGCGCTTTTTCTAATAAATTATCTTTAGAGCTTTTGAAAAGCTTAGCAAGTTGATCTGTTTGCTCTTCTAAGGCAGCAATCCAATCTAAGGCGTATTGTCCAGTCACGGCTTGTATACGACGTATGCCTGCTGAAATACCTATTTCAGCCGTTATTTTAAATAAACCAATATCACCGGTACGTGCAACGTGTGTACCTCCACATAATTCCTTAGAATAAGCACCCATCGTCAATACGCGTACCTTGTCTGCATATTTTTCCCCAAACATCGCTATCGCACCTGCATTCTTCGCATCTTCAGTCGACATCACTTCAGTAACAACAGGCACATTAGCTCGAATTTGTTGGTTCACGCGATCTTCAATTAACTTTAGTTGCTCTATATTTAATGGGTTGGGATGTGAAAAATCGAAACGTAAACGTTCTGGCTCTACCAAAGAACCTTTCTGCATTACATGCTCTCCCAACGCTTCTCGTAATGCAGCATGCAATAGATGGGTTGCGGAATGATTTAAAGTAACCGCACGACGCTTTTCAGCATCGACTTCTGCCTTCAATTTATCACCCTTTTTTAAATGTCCTTTTATTAGCTTACCTTTATGAAGAATTAATGCTCCCTCTTTAAATGTTTCAGTGACTAAAAAGCGACTGCTTGCATTAACTAAATACCCACTATCACCTACTTGCCCACCACTCTCTGCATAGAAGGGAGTCTTAGCCAAGATAACAAAACCTTCTTCGTCTACAGATAACTCCTCTATAGAATGTTTACCATCAAATAAATCTACAATAGCAACAGGCGTTTGTTTTAATATTTTATACCCGACAAATTCAGTCACCTTATTTTCAGTTAACGACAAACCCGATGCGGAAGTAAATCGACTGGCCGATTTAGATTGAGTTCTTTGACGTTCCATTTCCTTCTCAAAACCTGCCATATCTATGCTTAAACCATGTTCCCTCGCCACGTCAGCGGTAAGATCAACGGGAAATCCATAAGTATCATATAAACGAAAAAGTACCGCTCCTGGAAATTGTTTTTCACCTTGTAGCTTAGTTAATTCTTGTTCAAAAAGTTTAAGGCCCTGCGTCAAGGTCCGAGCAAATTGCTGCTCTTCTTGAAGCAAGATTTTCTCAATGGGTTTTTGTTTTTTTGCTAATTCCGGATAAGCTTGCGACATTTGCACCGCTAAGGGTTTAACCAGTCGATAAAAAAATGGTCTGTCTAAGCCTATTTTATGGCCATGCCGAATAGCTCGGCGAATAATTCGACGTAAGACATAAGAACGGCCTTCATTGCCAGGATGCACACCATCGCTGATTAAGAAAGCACAAGCACGAATATGATCGGCAATGACGCGTAAAGAAGTATTGGTAAAATCAGTTATTGATGCTTCCTTAGCAACTGCCTTAATTAAAGGTTGAAACAGATCGGTATCATAATTATTCGTTACTCCCTGCATGACCGCAGCGAGCCGCTCTAAACCCATACCTGTGTCTACTGAGGGCTTTGGTAAAGGCGTGAGCTCTCCGCCTGTAGAACGCTGAAATTGCATAAAGACTAGATTCCAGATCTCAACGTATCTATCCCCATCCGCGGTGGACGTGCCAGGGGGCCCTCCAGATATGCTGGGCCCATGGTCATAGAAAATCTCAGAACATGGCCCACAAGGGCCAGTATCACCCATAGCCCAAAAATTATCCTGTTTACCGCAACGTGAAAAACGCTTGGGGTCGACCTTAATCTCATTTAACCAAATTCCTGCTGCTTCATCGTCCTCGGTGAATACTGTAACCCATAGTTTTTCTGTTGGAAGATTTAACTCCTCGGTCAAAAACTTCCAACTATAGTGGATAGCCTCGCGCTTAAAATAATCACCAAAACTGAAATTTCCTAACATCTCGAAAAAAGTATGATGCCTAGCGGTATAACCTACATTTTCAAGGTCATTATGTTTACCCCCGGCACGCATACATCGCTGTATACTCGCTGCCCGGGAATAAGGCCTTGTTTCTAGACCTAAAAAAACATCCTTAAAAGGCACCATACCGGCATTAGTAAAGAGTAAACTTGGGTCATGTGCTGGAATCAAGGAAGCGGAGGGAACAATAGTATGACCCTGACTTTTAAAATAGTTAAGAAATAGTTCGCGTAGCGCATTGCTATTCATGTCGGAGCTCTTCAATGCAAAAGCGATGAGTATCACGGCAAGTGATTTTTCTGTCAATAAATTAAGAGTAACTTAACCAACTTATCAGCAGTTTAAGTCGACAAATCCCTATTATTAAAAAATCTCCATCGGCAGATGAAAGTACTTCAAGATGCTCGTCACATCCTGAAGCGCCGCGAGTATATTCGAATTTAGGGGGCAATTTATGGTATAATTTCCGTTTTTAACCCTTATTACGTATGTCGATTAAAAATGAGATTTTGGCGGGAAAAAACCCATCCATAACGGAGTGTGAGCCTATCGTCCCACACACGGAAAGCTCGCTTGAGCCAGAACTAGGCCTTAAGGATAATGCTAGCCAACAGGGTGGACTAGGTATGCCGAAGTATGACTCTTCAAACATAAAAGTCTTAAAAGGTCTGGATGCAGTCCGAAAACGTCCTGGTATGTATATCGGCGATACGGATGATGGGACAGGTCTGCACCATATGGTCTTTGAGGTCGTAGACAATTCCATAGACGAATCTTTAGCGGGTTATTGCTCTCAGATCGATATCACGCTACATAGCGATGACTCAGTCACCGTTAAAGATAATGGCCGTGGTATTCCAGTGGATATCCATAGTGAAGAAGGCCGATCGGCTGCCGAAGTCATCATGACAGTCTTACATGCCGGTGGTAAATTTGACAGTAATTCGTATAAGGTCTCAGGGGGCT
>CANJLU010000074.1 GCA_947475085.1 Coxiellaceae bacterium | reverse complement strand
TTATTAGGTTGTTTATTAGTTTACGCATCGGGTCGAATTCTTTTTGAAAGACGAGCCGGACTACTAAGTGCCATTGTTCTTGCTTCCAGTCTTCTCTATTTTGCATTAGCGCGGATGGTAACACTCGATATGACTTTATCGATCTGTCTATCTGGAAGTTTATTAGCTTTTTTGGTTGCAGCCAATCAATCCCCAAGTTTGCGGCGGCGGTTTTTATTTTATAGTGCTTACATGTTTGCGGGCCTAGCAGTGCTTACAAAAGGACTTATCGGCATAGTATTTCCAATGATGATTATTGGGCTATGGGTATTATTGACCAATCAGTGGCGTTTGCTGAGACAATGTTATCTGGCTACAGGGATTTTACTTTTTTTATTAATAATTCTGCCATGGCATATTCTAGTTCAATCTAGGAATCCTGAGTTTTTTCAGTTCTATTTTATTGATCAGCAATTTTTGCGCTATTCCACTTTAATTGCACAACGGTATCGACCCGATTGGTTTTTTATTCCAATTTTTATTGCAGGTTTTTTACCTTGGGTATGTTTTTTACCTCAAGCAATAGCGATCCAATTTCCTAGAAATTGGCAACAATTTAAAGAAAAAAATAATTATATTTTTCTTTTACTCTGGGTAGGGATAATTTTTATTTTCTTTTCGTTTTCGCATTCCAAATTAATTCCGTACATTTTACCGATTTTTCCTGCTTTGGCATTATTAACCGGCCAATATCTTTCTAATCACTGGCAACAAAACAGGCACATTAAATGGGGGTATATAGCGGTACCTTTGGTATGGTTGGGGTTAGGGGGGATAGGAATATTATATGTAGCAAACGATGCGACTATTACACTCTCTCAGGCTGCGAGATTTTTTTTGACAGCAGGTTATAGTTTTTTCCTTTTAACTAGCATAGTCGCGAGTTGCTTTGCTATTCTGAAAAAATCCAAAATAGCTTTTGCAAGCTTAGCAATAGGAAGTGTGATCAGCTTCCTGATTGTTTCTGTGGGTATTCCTCAACTGGATACACGTTCCATCAAGCCTTTAGTGTTTGTTCTTAAGCCTTTATTAAAACCAGGCGATAAAATAGTGGCATACTATGATTACTATCAAGATTTGCCATTTTATTTAAAGCAACGGGTATATACAGTTAATATTGGTGGCGAACTAACTTTTGGTATGCAACACCAAGATACCCGGCATTGGATGCTACATGATGCTAATTTCTGGCCGATGTGGAAAAGTTCGCAGCAGGTTTATATGATAACTAGCAAAGAAGCCTATCAACAAATTATTAAACAAAAAAAATATCTAATTTATTTGCTTGCAAAGACGCCGCTAGATGTTTTATTAAGTAATCACCCTAGAGAAAAAAAGTATACTCAAAGCACTTGAATTTTTGTCAACACAGACAAAAATTCAAGTGCTTTGAGTAATGATAAAAGAGGAACAGCAAAATGAATAAGCCCTATATCAGTGTGGTTATACCTGTTTACAATGAGTCTGAAAATTTGGAGCAGCTCTATCAGCGCTTGACGGCAAGCTTAGACAAGGTAGGCAAGTCCTACGAGATTATTTTAGTTAATGATGGCAGTCAGGATGATTCCTATGATCGACTCAATGAATTGCAAAAAAGACGACCAGAACAAATTCGTATTGTTCATTTTAATGGTAATTTTGGTCAACATATGGCTTTGATGGCTGGCTTGGAACGCGTCAGAGGAGAAATTATTATTACTTTAGATGCTGACCTACAAAATCCCCCCGAAGAAATTTCTCATTTGATAGAACGCATTGAGGAAGGTCATGATTATGTTGGAGGCATACGAAAAAATCGCCAAGATACTTTTTTTCGACGTTACGCATCGATACTTAATAATTGGTTGCGCTATAAGATGACTAAGATTCGATTGAGTGATCAAGGTTGTATGTTAAGAGCTTATCGACGTTCCCTGGTCGATTTAATGATCGCGAGCAAGGAAACTTCTTTATTCATTCCAGCTCAAGCGTATAGACTTTCGATATCTCCCACCGAAATTGAAGTTGGTCATGACGCTCGCAAAGGTGGTGAGTCCAAGTACAATCTGTATCGTTTGTTACGTTTGAATTTTGATTGGATGACTAGTTTTACTTTATTACCCTTACAGATTTTTACTATGCTAGGATTGTTTATTTCAATCTTGAGTAGCATCTTTGTAGTCTATTTATTCTTGCGACGGATTATTATCGGACCAGAAGCAGAAGGGTTGTTCACCTTATTTGCCATAGTTTTTTTCTTAATGGGAATTATGTTGATGGGCCTAGGTATTATGGGTGAATATATTGGACGAATTTATCAGGAAGTGCGCCATCGTCCCCGTTACGTTATTAGAAAAATTATTGATGATACAAATAAAGAATCGTAATTTTTGCTGTACCAACATTTTAGGCTTATTATTGCATTTTAAAAATATAACTAAGTAATAAAATATGCGTTTAAAAATATTAATTTTAGGAATCAATGGTTTTATTGGCAGTAGCCTACTGGAGCATTGTTTAGCAAAAACCGATTGGCAATTGATTGGTTTGGATTTAACTGAAAACAAAATCAGTGATTTTCTTAAACATCCACGTCTCACTTTTAAAAAAGGTGATATGAATCAGGAAATGCGATGGATAGAACAACAGATTCAAGAATGTGATGTTGTGTTACCTTTAGTTGCTATCGCAACACCGGCAAGTTACGTAAACAATCCTTTAGGTATTTTTGAGCTTGATTTTGAAGCCAATTTAAAAATTATTCGTTTGTGCGTTAAACATAGAAAACGACTTGTTTTTCCTTCTACTTCTGAAGTCTATGGTATGTGCACGGATGAAGTGTTTGATGAAGAGACCAGTAATTTTGTACTAGGACCCACCAATAAACCTCGTTGGATATACTCTTGTAGTAAACAACTATTAGACAGAGTGATTCATGCTTATGGCATGAAAAAAGAATTACGTTATACGCTGTTTCGGCCGTTTAATTGGTTAGGTCCTAAACTAGATGATCCACACAATCCTAAACCTGGTAGTTCGCGCGTGGTCAGTCAATTTATCGGAAATATATTACGCGGCGAAGCGATACAACTGGTGAATGGCGGACAACAACGACGTAGCTTTGTTGATATCGATGATGGAATAGCTTGTTTGCTAAAAATAATTGCCAATGAAAGTGGCTGTGCTGAGCAAGCTATTTTTAATATAGGAAATTCAGCTAACGATATTTCTATTCGTGAATTAGCCGAATTATTATTAGAGTTAATTAAAACCTACCCAAATTATGTAAATTACGCAGAAAAAGCTCAATTACAAACTATAAATTCAGATAATTATTATGGAAAGGGTTATCAAGATGTAGAGCGTCGCATGCCTTCGATTAAACGAGCTCAACAACTGCTAGCTTGGCAGCCAAATATAGATATGAAAACTAGCTTGAGGAAGATTTTAGATTTTTATTTATTACAGTAATTCGATTAAGTATGGCATTTAGAAAGTTATTGTCTAACTCTGTTTTGGTTCTTAAACACCAAAGCCGTGCATCAACAAAGCCTACACATTTTACCGCATCTTTTTCGGTCATTATAATAATAGCATCGTCACCGTAATTAAAATCGCGTAGTTTAAATAGGTAATGATCCGGGAAGGGATGCTCAATGATTTTAAGCCCCAGTTTGCGTAACGTGCTAAAAAATTGATCCGGATTGCCGATGCCAGCTACAGCATGTATTTTTTTGTCAAGAAAAAATTCTTTTGCCTGTTTATTTTTAGTTTGAATGAGCTGATAAAAATAGTCAGGAATCAAGGAAAGTTTAAATTCATTGGTCTGAGCGATTCCTTTGCTAATGACAAAATCAACGGAATTTAAGCGTGAAGCAGGTTCACGCAATGGTCCAGCGGGTAAACAGAAATTATTCCCAAATCTTTGCTCACCATCAACAACAACAATTTCTATGTTTCTACCTAAACTCAAATGTTGCAAGCCATCATCACTGATAACAATGTTGCAATTCGAACGCTTCAATAAATTCTTAACACCGCGACTACGATTCGGATCGATGATAGTTGGACATGTAGTATGCCGAGCAATTAATAAAGGTTCATCACCCACTTCACGAGCATTACTATTTTGATGCACTAAGCAAGGGAAATCCTGCGTATTGCCACCATAGCCACGGCTGATAATACCTGGTCTCCAGCCTTGATCTTTTAAAAATCCAACTAATGCGATCACAACGGGTGTTTTACCTGTCCCCCCGACAGTGATATTTCCAACGACCACGATGGGTACAGAAAAATAATTTATTTTTAAAAGATGTAATTGATAAAGTTTACGACGTAAAACCATGAAACAGCCATAAACCAATGACAATGGCCAAAGTAAATAAGTCAAAATTTTTTTTTTCTGCCAGATTTTTAACATTATTTTTTTGATATTAATGACGTAATGCTTCGCTTTTGCTTAAATAATTTATAATGCCGAATCAGGGGAGTTAGCAGATTAATAAACAAAATTGCAGCGGTTGAGAGGTAGGCTATCCATAAATAGAAACGATAATCTTTCATTGTAACTTCCTGTTATTCTATCCTTTGTAGCATAACATAATCTGGAGCAGCTTGCTTATAATCATTACCAATAATTTTTAATTCGCGGCGATTTGCTGTATGAGTACTTTGAATCACTTGATGGGTTTTATTTAATGCTAAGCTGAAAGCGGCTAGCGGATCTTGGCTTAATAATAAATGACCTAGATATAGCGCTGAAAAAAGATCTCCCGTACCATTGATGGGTGTTGAAATGTTTGGAATCGACATTGCAGCAAGCCACTGTCCTGATTTGCTCGAAAGAAAAGCAATGGACTTCTCAGAATTAAATTTATTTTTTTCTTTTAAGTTTAAGCGGGTCACGATGAAAATAAGTATTCCTTGCCTATGAAAAAAATGTGCTGCTTGTTTTAAATCATCTAAACTATTAATTTTTTTTCCGTATAAATATTCTGCTTCAAAATGATTGGGCGTGATGACGTTGGCTACCGTTAAACTTTGCTTGCGAAAGAAATCTGGAATATCAGGTTTAACAAAACAAGCTTTACCATTCGGTGTAGCCATTACCGGATCGCATAGATAAATAAGCTTAGGATTTGCTTGACGAAATTGCTGTACGGTTTCTAGGATAACTTGCCCAATTTCTTTATCACCAATATATCCCGATAAAATCGCATCGCATTGTCTTGCTAGATCTAGGGAGATTAGGCCGTGTATGACGGCACGTATCTGCTCAGCGGTGCAGATATCACCTTGCCAGTGGCCATAGCCGGTATGATTCGAAAATTGTACAGTATTGACTGGCCATACTTCAAAACCCAAAGCTTGCAAGGGGAAAGTAGCCGCTTTATTCCCAACATAACCATAACTAACATGGGATTGTATCGATAAAATATTCATTAGACCTCTTAGAAAGCCTAGTGGTTTTTTCATCCTCTTGCAAATGTGGCGCCCCAGGCCGGATTCGAACCGGCGACCTGTCCCTTAGGAGGGGACCGCGCTATCCACCTGTGCCACCGGGGCAAATAAATAACGGATATTATACGCCGACATTCAGATTTGAAAATCGATAATTTATTTAATAGCAAATTAATTAATGATCTTTTTAGATAATAAAAAGTTTTTTATTAAATAATTTAGTTAATTTTATTATAAAATAATAAAAAAATTAAAAAAAACTATTCAAAATTAAAATTTATATATATATTGCGTCGCTTATTTTAAATAAAGAAAAAATTATCTAATTATTTTCATGGAGAGAACAATAAAATGCCGCACTACCTATCTATTTCTAGTTCAGAATTCAATGCCCGATATAATAAACTAGCAACTTATTTATCGTTCGATATAAATGCAAATAAACCATTTTCGGAAATTATTAATGAGCTCAAAAATTTGTTTAGTTCTGATGCTGAAATATTAAGAACGCAAGCCGATTTGGATAGAAAGCTTTTTGTTTTAAATAGAGATGAAAATCACAAGACATTTTTGCATAAGGCGGCTGCAGAAAATAATATTAGATCTTTAATTTTTCTTCGAGAAACTGGTCATGATATTGATCTGACTGATGGCATACATAGAACAGCTTTATATGTTGCTTGTGATCAATTAAAACTTATATCTGTGCAGACATTATTACGTTTTGGTGCAAATCCCAACAAAGGAAATACTCAATTAGTCGGAGGTATTCGAGGCGATAGAACTCCTCTGAATGCGGTTATTAATTCTGAACTTATTGATGATAGACTTGTTGACATTAATCCTGATTATGAGCGTATTGCAGCGAATATTGTTAAAAAACTTATTGCAGCAGGAGCCGATGTTAACTTACAAACGGGTAACGAGAATTTCTCAGCAGTACATCGTGCGATTATAAATAGAAAACCACTGATTCTGCAGGAAATTATCAGCTCAGGTAAAGCAAATTTTGATCTCGTCAATATTGATGGAGAAACTGTTTTGCATATGTTGGTTGATTATAGAAGTAAGGATGAAAAAGCAAGAGAGCAGCCTCAAATGCAGGAAGAAAAACAAATGCTTGATCTGCTTATTCCACACATTAAAAGTATTGATAAACAAGATAAAAATGGTGACACGGCACTGCATAAGGCGGTAACCAATAGTAATGTGGCTGTAGTAGAAGCATTGTATAAAAAAGACCATCTCTTTTCTGGAGATGAAAAGCTTTTAAGTATTCAAAATAACCTCGGCGATACTG
This sequence comes from Coxiellaceae bacterium, assembly GCA_947475085.1. Classification (GTDB taxonomy): domain Bacteria; phylum Pseudomonadota; class Gammaproteobacteria; order Diplorickettsiales; family Diplorickettsiaceae; genus Aquirickettsiella. The sequence goes on along the minus strand of CANJLU010000074.1, from coordinate 656 downwards.
CTATACACGAAGCAATTCGCGAAGCTCAACGTGGACCTAAAATTTTGGAACTCTTGTTGCGAGTAGCGACTGAAAATGATTTAAGCATTAAAAATAATGCTGGCGAGACAGCAAAAGAAATGGCCGCTCGTTTATTCAAGCAAGCGAACACAATTCAAAATTTAGCTCAAACAATAGCAAATACAGCAAAAAATTTAGATGACTCATTACATGAGACAGAAATTGACGAAGTGGATCTGCTTAGAGATATAAATCAATTAAAAGAAGCCATAATAAAGCTAAACAATCATGAGCTTAATTCGCAAGAAACATTGCATAGCAAAGCGTCAAAAGCATTATCCCTTGCTATCGAAGGCTTGTTAATCGATATGGATGAAATAACTTCTTTGTCCAATGCGGATCCAGAAGATTTGGTTATACGAGCCCAGCAATTAGTCGCTGATAGCACTCGGGAGTTTTTCGAAGAGACGTATCTCACCGCATTAAAAAGTGTACAGCAAACCGAATACCTAGATTGGAAAAATGAAAAACTACGATTACCAAGTAGTTTTCCTGATCTAGAAGTTATTGATCCTAATTTGCTTAATTCTCATAAAGAGGAGTATTTTGTAGCGGGTGAGTTGGCTTATGGCGATGGATTATATTATTACAATCAG
>CANJLU010000073.1 GCA_947475085.1 Coxiellaceae bacterium | reverse complement strand
TTCTTGAGAACTAATATCTTCAATAAGGGCTAAGTGGTGTGGATTTCCCTCTTTCTCTTTTAATTCATCTAAGATAATTGCAGCTGGCAAATTAATTACCAGTATCTCGGTAAGATATCGTTTAATTAAAGCTGAATTAATCACATATTTTGTATCTCCCCAAATAGCTTGTTGTCCCATCCATGGCTTAAAAAAGTCTATGGCTTTATTGACTATATTGCTAGGATCATTGTCATTCTGTGAGAGGGAATAAAATTCTTCCATTCGGTCATCTAAGGAATGAACGACGCTACTTAAGCGAGTTGCAGCAAAGGATAATGCGGCAGCGGTTCTTGCCTCTATACACCCAATATCCCCATCGAAATGTAATTTTTTTGCAAAAGCTTCAAGTTCGTGTTTTTTTTGCATAGCTTCTATAGCCTGTTCAAATTGTTCAACAAGATTTTTTAATCCTAATTGGACAAGCGCGGTAGAAGAATAGCTATTAAAATGCATGGCGGTATTATTGAAATCTCGGATGACCCCTTTTGATTTGTCTTGTGCAAAGGTGTAGATAGAATCATCATTCCGATGTTCTACCGCATAACCAATAAAGTCTAAATTAATTTTAATAAATTTTAGACAGTCTATAACTTTGTAGGCATTTTCTTTAGTTGTACTATTTAAGTCTGTATTGGCGATAAAATTGGAAAAACGATTGAGGATCTGAAGTTGATGGGTATATTTCGGAAGTAAGGGGTCTTTTTTGCTAGGAATCATAAAAGCTCCAACTCTGATTTTTAATTAGTATACCTCTAAATTCTTAAGTTTTTTTTAAGAGTTTTTTGGAAGGGTTTAAATAGCAGACCCATTCTGCATTTATTTAAAATAAATGCGTGATATTGAAAGCGGCAGGATTTGGTGACACTAATGGTTTCTATTAGGAAGGTCATTTAGAATGCTAACATTTAAAATACGCGTTCACGGAGTTAAGTTTTCTGAAATATTGCTGACTCGGTGCATGCTAATTGTGTTAGGATGCGCTAAAAATGCCATTTTTGAGTCTTGAATGGAGCATCCCTAAGCTTGTCGATATCATTTTTATCGCGTTTAATGTGCATCCTTGCACACTCTGATGTTAAAAATTACCTGCCCTTAAAACTTGCTGTAGTTGTCCTATCATCATTTGGATTCGGATTGTTGTCTGCCTTTGCGTCATGAGAAGGGCCAGCAGGAGAAATGACATCGACGTTACCTATTACTCTAGCTTGCAGATATTTGGATTTGAACTTTGGTGGTTGTTGAGATAAAGAATTGTCGACAGAGACAACTTCTGCCTTTTTACAAACTTTATATAAACCTAAGCTGCTAATCCCAAGTACAGGGATTAACGCTAATGCAATAAAAGGAGAGAATAAAACGGTCGCGGCGGCAATCAGAGCGCCAATGAGACCGGCAGTGACAAGAATACTGACCACAATCAAAGTTTTTTTGAATAATTGTAGATCGTTTCCCCTGTGATTTCTTGTCAGAGTATTTTGATTTTTAACTAAGGAATCATGAGGATTCCGATTTTGTATAGCTAATTCTTGTGGATTCATCAACGCAATTAACTTATCAAAGGCTTTTAGGTAATGATTATCTCCTCGGTAAATGCAGTAAAGGTTTTCATTATTAATATAATAAATCATTCCTGTTTGTATCTCGAATTTGTCAAGTAACTTGCAAGCGGTGTTATATATAGGCTTATTAGCCGTTGTAGGTAATTTTTCTAAGCTATTTTTTTCTACATCTATTACTTCTGTTTCTTCGTCTTCAAATAAACTATTAACATCATCATTAAGAGTATTGATTTCTTCCTTTATTTTTTTGTAGAGCTTTTGAAATTCACTAGTAAACTTCTTTCCTAATTTCTTAGCTGAGTTGGGTTCTCTGTAGATATTCCACTGTGTTTTAAATTCTTTAAGATTGTATTTTAATTCTGTAAATTCTTGGTTGCTTTTTTCCCCCAATTGTTCTGCGAAATCTTCTATTTTGTCATATGCCTCTTGAGTTAGATTTTTAACCTTATCTGGAAATTTTTTTACTATTTCTTTGAATTCTTCTAAAGTAGATTTTTTATACGAGACTAAGAATACAAAATGATCTTGCAAATCTTTGAATTCAATATCTGCACCTTTGTGGGATAAAGTCTTCTTTGTTAACGTTCGGGTAGGGTTTATAAAAAATTTTTCTAACTTGGTTTTTTCCTTTTCGTTGCCATACTGAACCCTAAGATGATGATTATCGTCCTTAACAGGAGGGGTTAAAAAATGAACTGTATTTCCTACTTTATAAGGAATACTCATAGGTTGGTTGTCTATCTTTTTCTGCAATAAAATATTTGGTTGTTCGGTAAGAAAAGTGACTTCTTGAATGTAGGTTTTAATATCCTTAGACATAAAATTTTTCCTTAATGGTATAGGATTATTATTAGACTAACAGTTTTTTATTAAATTTTACTTAAAATAGCATTGCAGAATGTAAGCTAGGCACCAGGAAAAAAGTAAAAAAAACCTAAGCCAGCATAAAAATAGACAAAATGATTCTATTCTAATGACGCTGAAGTGTACGTATTATTGAAGCTAGGATAATAGCTTTTTTTGCGAGAGGACAAGGCGGGCTTAGTTTCAGCGATCGTCGATGGCTTTGAAGTCAAAATTTTTAATAGGAAGTTGCTATGCATAGATTGGTCATTTAGAATGCTAGCATTTAACCTAGGACTTGCGAAGTTAGGTTTACATAAATAGTGATTGGTTTAGGCAATACCTCAGGCTAGGAGCCCTAAAACTACCATTTTGCAAGTGAAGTATCGCTAAAGTAGGTGGCAACCTAAAACGGGGAGGGCTAAGCCTTATGTGAATAGTTAGCCGGAACCACGAGTTTCTGAAAAATTATAAAATGTAAAAATTATAGGGTAATAATGCTTCTACAACAATTTGCTTTTTTTGGTTTTGCTATAGTGCTTATTGCTGCTGCATTGATGACGATCATTTTTCGTAATCCGGTGCGCTGTGCGTTATTTTTGGTATTAGCTTTTTTTTCTGCTGCTGCTTTATGGATATTATTAGAAGCAGAATTTTTAGGTTTAATCTTGGTTTTAGTGTATGTCGGTGCGGTCATGACGCTATTTTTATTCGTGATTATGACGTTGAATATTGATAGCGCTGAAAAACAACCGGGTTTTGTGCGTTATCTGTTTTTTGCGGTTGTCAGTGTACTGATCTTATTGGCATTACTTATCTACGCAGTGTTTCCCCTTTCGGGTAGCGCCGGCCTGTTGCCCTTGGCTCAAGATGCGAGTAATACACAAGCGTTAGGTGATGTATTGTATACGCAGTATGCTTATCCCTTTGAAATTACCGGCGTTTTACTGCTCGTGGGTATTATTGCGACTATTGCCTTAAGTTTTCGTGAAAAGCGTTTGAATAAAGCGATTGCACCTGAATTGCAATTAAAAGTTAAGCCTTCGGATCGATTACGAATTATAAAAATGCCAGCCGAGAGAAAAAAATGATTCCGTTAAACTATTACTTAATACTCGCTGCTATCGTATTTAGCTTGGGTTTACTTGGCTTGGTGATCAATCGGAAAAATATCATTATTTTACTGATGTGTGTCGAGCTACTACTATTAGCCGTAAATATGAATTTTGTCGCGTTCTCACATTTTTTTGCGGATTTATCCGGCCAAGTGTTTGTGTTTTTTGTGTTAGCCGTGGCAGCGGTGGAAGCGGCCATCGGCTTAGCAATACTGATTGTTTTATTCCGCACGCGGCATAGCATCCAAGTTGATGCCTTAAATCGTTTAAAGGGGTAGTTGGTAATGAGTCATTATCAGTTAATCAACCTCGCATTGGTATTATGTCCTTTAGCAGGCGCCTTATTTGCTGGCTTAGGCGGTCGACGTATCAGTGATCGTCTGGCGCATCGCATCACTATTTTAGGCGTTGCTGTTTCATTCGTTTTATCACTGTACTTTGCTTATCAGTTATTTTTTTTACATGGCGGTACTTTTGACGGCAATCTTTATTTGTGGGATTTAACCGGCAAATTTCGCTTTAATATCGGTTTTTTAATTGATCCATTAGCGGTGGTGATGCTGCTAATCGTCACGTTTATCTCATTGATCGTGCATATTTATAGCGTCACTTACATGGCCGGCGATCCGGGTTATAAGCGTTTTTTTAGTTATATGTCGGCATTCACTTTTGCGATGTTGATGTTGGTGAGTGCGAATAATTTTTTGCAGTTGTTTTTTGGCTGGGAAGCAGTGGGTTTAGTTTCGTATTTGTTGATTGGCTTTTGGTTTAAACGTGAAGCGGCGAATGCCGGAAGTTTAAAGGCTTTTCTGGTGAATCGTGTTGGCGATTTTGGTTTTTTTCTAGGTATTGCTTTATTATTCAATTATTTTGGCAGTTTAGATTATTACCAAGTTTTTCATGCCGCACCTGCGTTGCAAGACGCGAGTATCAGTCTTTTTCCACATACTTCTTATTCGGTTATTGCGGTTATTTGTTTTCTGTTATTCGTCGGCGCGATGGGAAAATCTGCACAGATACCGTTGCATGTTTGGTTGCCGGAATCCATGGAAGGTCCTACGCCTATTTCTGCGTTAATTCACGCGGCGACCATGGTCACTGCCGGTGTTTATTTAGTCGCACGTCTTTCGCCTTTATATGAATATGCACCGAGCGTATTAAATCTTATTTTAATTTTAGGTGCGACTACCGCTTTATTTATGGGCTTAGTGGCAATCGTGCAAAACGATATTAAGCGCATCATTGCTTATTCTACGCTTTCGCAACTCGGCTATATGATGGTTGGTTTAGGTGCTTCGGCCTACGCAGCAGGCATGTTTCATTTAGTCACACATGCTTTTTTCAAAGCCTTATTATTTTTGGCGGCGGGTTCAGTTATTTTAACCATGCATCATGAACAAGATATTCGTAAAATGGGTGGCTTAGCCAGAGTCATGCCGTTGACCTATGTTTGTTTTTTAGTGGGTGCCTTAGCATTAGCCGCGTTACCGCCTTTTTCAGGTTTTTATTCTAAGGATGCGATTATCGATGCAGTGCATGCATCGACTTTACCCGCAGCTGCCTACGCCTATTACTGTGTGTTAATCGGTGCATTGGTTACCGCATTTTATATTTTTCGTGCTTTTTTCTTAGTGTTTCATACCAAAGCACGCATGCCCGTCAAACATTATCAAAAAACCACCACTATCGTTAAATTTAGTTTAATTGTATTAGCGGTTCCATCTGCCATTGCAGGATTTTTATTAGTACAGCCTTTTTTAAATGTTCCGGGTTTACTTGCTGGCAGCCTGAGTGTATTACCCAATCATCAGATGCTGACTTCTGAGCAACTGTTAAGTACGGCAACTATTTTTTCGCTGCTTGGCATTGTATTGGCGTGGTTTTGTTATTGTCAATTTCCTGCCATTCCTATTTGGGCGCAAAAACATTTTGCTTGGTTGTATCGGGTTTTAGTGAATAAATATGGTTTTGATGCATTTAATCAGAGCGTATTTGCGAATGGTGGTCGACGCCTAGCAAAAATATTTTTTAATGTCGATGCAAATGTACTTGATCAAAAATTGATTGACGGCTCAGGAAGACGTATTAGTTGGCTTTCCAATGTATTACGTCGTTTGCAATCGGGTTACATTTATCAATATGCGTTTATTATGGTGTTGGGAATCATTATCGGTTTATTCCTTATAAATTTGTAGTATAAGAATGTTTTTAAATTTATTAGCTTTGTTTATACATAACCACTTATTAAGTTTACTTATTTGGTTGCCGGTATTCGGCGGTGTACTGGCGGTGGCCGTTAATGGCGATCGTTACCCGCAACGCGCGCGCGTGATTGCTTTAATGACTTCACTGATTACGTTGCTATTGTGTGTACCGTTGTACTTGGATTTTAATCCTGCTCTTAGCAGTATGCAGTTCCAAGAAAATATTCCGTGGATAACGGTATACAATATTAATTATGCTTTAGGTGTGGATGGTATTTCTTTGCCACTCATCCTATTAACGGTGTTTACGACTTTACTGGTTATTTTGGCAGCTTGGCGCAGTATCACTCTGCGAGTTGCTCAATATATGGCGGCGTTTTTACTCATGCAAGGCATGATGATAGGAACATTCGCTGCCACCGATTCAATACTGTTTTATGTGTTTTGGGAAGCAATACTTATTCCTATGTATCTGAGTATCGGTGTGTGGGGTAGTGATAATCGTTCTTATGCCTCGATAAAATTTTTCTTATATACGTTTTTTGGCTCGGCATTGATGTTGATTGCTTTACTGTATCTCGGCGTGCATAACCCAGAGCATGACTTTTTGATTGCGCATTTTTATCCGATGAAATTGACCATGCCGGTGCAAGTATGGATCTTTGTCGCTTTTTTAATTGCGTTTGCCGTAAAAATTCCGATGTGGCCACTACATACTTGGTTACCTGATGCGCATACCGAAGCACCCGCGGGTGGTTCAGTAGTATTGGCGGCATTAATGTTGAAGTTAGGAGGCTACGGTTTTCTGCGTTTTACGTTGCCAATCGTTCCTGATGCCAGTCGTTTATTAGATGGTTTTATGATAGCGCTGGCCTTGATTGCTATCGTGTACATAGGTTTGGTGGCCTTGGCACAAGTGGACATGAAACGTTTAATTGCTTACTCCTCGATCGCACATATGGGTTTTGTGGTGCTCGGTTGTTTTATGTTATTTGCCATCATGAAACAGAGTCATAACACGTTAATGGCGTACATGAGTTTAGAAGGGGCGATGGTGCAAATGATTTCACACGCCTTTAGTTCGGGTGCGATGTTTTTGGCGGTCGGGATGTTGGCGTATCGATTTCGGAGTCGTCAGATCAAAGATTATGGTGGTCTTGCGACCAGCATGCCTTTACTGGCGTCATTTTTTATGTTGTTCGCCATGTCGAATGTTGGCTTGCCAGGCACCTCCGGCTTTGTCGGCGAATTCATGATCATCCTCAGTGCCATGCAAGCTAGCTTTTGGATTACTACGATTGCCGCCACTACATTAATTCTCAGTGCGTCTTATACACTGTATATGTATAAGCGCGTATTTTTTGGTGAAATTACCAATCCTTTAATCGCTGAAAGTAGTGATATACATGGTTTTGAAAAACTGGTGTTTATTTTATTAGCCGTGGCGATTATTTTTATCGGTATTTATCCGGCTCCTTTGTTGACAATCATGCATGCTTCCATAGACTCAATTTTACATTGGAGTTTGCAAACTAAATTATGATGACATTACAACAATTACTTCAATTTCCCGCAACTCCTGAGATCGCCCTATTGTTGATGACCTGTGTGATCTTGTTGTTAGAATTATTTGTGGAGCAGAAATCTAGCTTACTCACATACGTAGCGACGCAAATGAGTCTGGTCATTACGCTGGCATTAGTGATGCATCTACATCATGTA
>CANJLU010000072.1 GCA_947475085.1 Coxiellaceae bacterium | reverse complement strand
TATTCATAGGATTATGCTTATTATGCAAGATAATATCTAGATTTTGATACCAGTTATCGACTAAGCTATTTTTTAATCTGACAGTAGCAACAGGCCAAGTTGTCATTAAACGCAGGCAAATATTCGATATCAGATAATAATGAGCATTTAAGGTAATAATCAAATCCTGTTCATGCGCATATACACTCGTTGAAAGCTCCTGCTGGGGACATTCTTGCTGGGCTTGCTGCAAAACCCAGCTTAAATCTAAGGTATCGGTCCGATCTTCATGCACTTTGTATAATGTGATTTCTGGGATAGGAAATCTGTCCGAATTTGCGGCAGCGCTAATGACATAGACATTTTCAGCGCCATTGCCCATTAAATGACTTTTACCCCAAGCATTATTATAGAGAATTTGATGTTTTGGATGTCCAATCAATAGCGTTTCATTATGTTTAAATCGCATGGATAATGCCATATTGAGACGGCTAGCAATCGCCGGATAGTGATGCACTATTTGTTGTATAGTTTTATTGCTGCGCAACTGTGCATAGATATTGTTTTTATTGATTATCTTGATTTCTGCATCCTGAAAAACGTAATACGCATTGCTGGGGCATGCTGGATAATGCATTTTTTTATCGTGAAATAGTCTGAGATTTTTAAAAGGATCCAAAATAATGAGATTGAAGATTTTATTCTGAAATAAAAGATTAAAAGTAACGTTATTCTCTTTAATACTAATACTGTTCAGATCATCGAGTGAGAAATCAAAATAAAATCGATGCGAAGTAGGGTCTGTAAATAGCAACTGAACATGGGCTTCACCGGTTTCGTCATGTGGAATTCTATAATTAACCGATTCTAGACGTGCATTGGATCCAAATGCATGCACCACTACGTTATTTCTTAATACGATTTTAGGACTTCGGTTAGTATCATTGGTAATATAGATCTGATCTTGATGATCATTATTTTCACCGCCAAAACTATCCAGATACTCTAGTTTTTCAGTGGTGTAAATAATATCTTGCTTATTCTTTCTCCCATCGATTTGCTGGATATTATCTATTTGCAGTCCGTTCCCACACTGTTGTCCGATGAGGCTCTCGCTTTTGTTTTTTCCACAGACAACTCTTTGATTATCGAGCAATACATAACCACTACTATTTTGATAAAAGTTCTCTAAGCTGATTTTATTATGGTTCCCTGCTCCACCCTTCAGCCTTCCTAAAATAGCATTCCCTTGCAACAAGAATAGATCAGCGACATTGCCACCCTGGTAGTTTATAGCGCCATTATTCACTAGAAAAATATTAGGGGTATCGGCTAAGCCTATGACTGTGTGATTACCCGCATCCAGTGAAATGAGTGTGTAATTTTCTGTTCTATTTAGCTTATATTCTATACCTAGCGCATTTTTACAAAGATACATCGACATTTCATTATCTTTGCCCATGAAAGGAGGATACGGAACAATGGGAACCCATAGATTTGACCTTGAAAAAGGCTCCGCTTTTTTACCGAATAAACAAAATAAGTTTACTTCGCGCTGATCATCGGGCATGGTTTCATTTAAGGTTAGCTGAATTTTTTTATCTAAAAAAACCTCACTCGATCCCCCTTCCATGGAAAAAATAATGCGTTTAATTTCTTTATGTTTTTTTAAAAAATCTACCGCGCTTTGTACACGTTGATTATTAGTTGCCTTAGCTTCAATGTAAGCCGAAGGAGCAAAATGAAAAAAAGCACGCGCCTCTTGAATAATTTTTTCTTTTTCGCTGAGATGCACATATTTTTCAATGGTTGTCATTTGATTTTTTACATGGACAACATCCGAGCCTAGCCAGACTAATGCACCTATCCCTTCTCCTAATGGTCCGGTAAACGCTGATACACCTTCTATAACATCAAAATACTCGGCGGCTTCGACCCCCGATACAAGTCCATCAATGCTGACTATGACTCCATTAGAAATGAGTCCAGGTAATACCTGCTTATTTCCGGCCTTATATTCTTCTATTTGATTTTTTAAATTATACGCAAAAAAAACCGATACCCCTCGAGCAAGAAAAGGTGAGGCCACTTTCATGCTGCTCCCTAAAAACCGTCTTTTTCCAGCTGTGATCACCTCTTCATTGGTTAATATACTAAGTGCCAGCTTGCCGTTTAGCGATGCTTGACGCACTAACAAGTCAGCCGACGTTAATATTTCACCCTGGGTTAATAATTCATTCGAAACTTCACCCAATATCGTACTACTTGAAAGTAAAGCAAAATTAAACGCTACCGTGCGTAAATCACCTTGGAGTAGTGCGGATAAAGTATCTTTGGTAAATAAGCTTGAAGAGACCAACTTGGCGACTTGGCTAACTTTTTGTAGGTGCTGTTTAATGCGCTGATATTGCACCTGCTTTCCGCTGGTTTCTTGCTCCTTCCCGGAACGCAAACAACGGGCATCGATGGTTCTTTTTTTTCTTTTTTCAAAAGATGCACAATCCATTTCTTGAGAAGGAAACATTTTCTCCTCAAATTCATAAACTAACCGAACTGCGTCCAATTGTCTTGCTCTTTCCTCTTTAATAGGTGACATGCGACCCAGTCGATAATGTTTATCGGCAATTTCATACTTATATTCTAAAATTTTTCGGATATCTTGCTTAGTAATGATTTCTTGCTCGAGTCGCTCTTCTAAATAATTCATGGTACTGGTCAATAGCAGTAGAAATGGATAGCGGGTATAAACGAACAAAGCTTCGCCGATAAATTTAAGATACTCATCTCGGCTATAGATCATATACGCTGTATCCAATAAATACAGCAACCGTGTAGCATCAAACTCAGAATAGGTAATGATATCTAAAATCCTTTTTCGAGCGGCGCGCAGCTTTAATGCTTCTGCTAACTCGACATGTTGATTCATGTGTAATAAAAAATGCAGATAATGAAATTCTATTTCCTTACCTGCCGAAAAACCTTCGGTTAATTTCAGAATTTTTTTCACTGTTTCTAAAAATGCAGCTTCATTCTTCTCTAAGTTGATACGTGTGACTTTCTGCACTAATCGATGAATCGTGGATTTATCTTGTTGACTGCCTTCACTAATCATTGAATAGCTTTTTAGTAGATGAATGGCGAATGCCAATTTTTCACTCTGTTCTAAAGGAATAAAAAAATTATTCGCAATATCATCAGGACATATGTACGCCATAATATTCAAAATTTCTAAAGCTTTTTCGCCAGCGGATCGATCCTGCCTAATTTTATCGAGTGTTATTTGCCAAGTCGTAAACACCGTTCTGGCATAGGGGTCATTACTGTAGCTTGCAAAATCGAAATTCAGTATTTCTAAACCTTTTGCTTTATACAATTCTAGATAATCTCGGATTCCAAATTGAATATTGACATTTCTTTGGATATTAATATAGGCAATGGCTTGCTGTAAGGCTAACGGCAATCCTTGCAATACGCCGGTTAATTCTTTGATTTTTTCATCTTGAGATTGATCTTCTGCCGCTATATTTAATGCTGATTTGATTAACTCTTTACCCTCCTCTTCAGTGAGGACATTAAGTGTGGTTACACTTGCTATATTTCCCCAATTCCTATAGCGGGAAGTGATCAAGATTGCCGGCTTATTACCCAGCAATGACTTAGGTAAAAAATTTTCAAATTCTCTATAATTCTCTACGTTATCAAAAATAAATAAGCTTTTCCCGGTAGAAAAATACGCATAAACTTCTTCTAAAATCTCTTCTATGTCTTTTGAATTACCATACCTATCTTTCCTTTCAATAGTTAATTTAACAGCCAATTTTCTGATTGAATTGGCAAGATCACCTTTAGTTTCAGCATTGATCCATAGCACATTGTTATCATAATCGGCGGCATAGGTTTCAGCATAACGTAAAGCCAGTTGAGTTTTTCCTATTCCGCCTAAACCACTGACAGAAGCCTGAATAGCGTTAGAAGATTTATCGCCTGAGCTAGCGGAATTTACCGACAACCCTGACATCGCTTGTGCAATAACGGCAGTATTTCGAGTAGATAATAAAGCCTTATGTAATTCTGCTAATACTTTTTTTCTACCAACAAAATTAGTCACTGGTTTTCTTAAATCAAAGAGTACCGGGTCCTTGGTGATGACGGGTTCGACTCTCTGTGATGCGATAATAGGATAGCGATTTTTAATTTTATCCAGTATGCGCTTAGATGCTTGCGGAATAGCAGCAACCTGTAAAAAATATTCATGTCTTCTTAAGTTATATTGAAAAATTGTTTCTGAACGAGGAAATATTTCTTGTTGATATTCGCCTTGCAAGGATACTTTTAACTCTCCATTAACTTGCTTTTCCCAACTAAAAAGACGTCGGTAAGCATATTCTGCACTATCTGCTGAGATATTTTTTTTATAAAACTTTTTTGCCTCACTGCCGGTATTAACGACGAGCCCGACTTTTTCATATACATTGACGGTATTGACATTTTTTCCGAAAGTATCTTGTAAAATACTACCAGAAATCCTGATTCGAACATTTTTAATACTCGGATCAAAAAATTTTTCTGATTTACCTAATATCACCGCTTTGGTTATTAACTCATGAGTGATATCGGGATTATCGTTTGCGTTGTCTGCAATATAATTCAGTGCCCTGGCTGCCGCGTCTTCGGCTAATTTCTCCATGGCCATCTTGTCGCCGGCTTCATCAGTAAGCTGCATAAATTGACTTTCAAAACTGTAGAAAATTTCAACCGCCGCTTCTGCTAATACTGAACTTAAATCACCTTGCGCTATGTTTTGCAGGTTTTTAGTGATTTTTTGCGCTTTTTCTTTGGAAAGATAATAATGACTGCTCAGTGAACGCACTGAAGCGACTATTGAAGGTAGCGAGCCTAATAGACTTTGCGATACACCCATACCAACTAATGCCGCGGTTGCTCCGGTTTTTAATTCTGCCTTCAACGCTTCAACGGTTAATCTTTCTCCTTTTGCTGTTATATGATAGATAATCAGTCGTTTGCTAAACTCATTAATGAAACTAACAACAAATGTCTCGAGTCGTTCTGTTACTGCTTCTTCCTTCGACTCAATTTTTATTTTTTTTGGCTCAGGTTCATCGCGTTTGAATCTTGATAGAAGAGGAAATTGATGACTTCTATGTGCAGGTTGTAATGTAAAATTATTAGGTGCTGTTTCTAATTCAATTATTTTCACCATGGCTTTAAATCCTTGTTAAAAGCTTATAAACATGAACATCGCTATTTACGCTTACCCAAAAATCCCCGTTTTGGGGTTTTTCGTTCCTGTTAATTAGGGTGCAAAATTAACTTTCGGCACTTCATCTTCAGTTGATGGCGAGAGATTTACTGGTGTTACCGAAAAAAAATGCGGGGTGGTAGCAGCTTGAGTTTCGATCTGATTTTCACTGGCTAAAACATCTTTTTCAATCTGCTGAACATTTAATTGTTTTTTTAGCAGCTCGGCGTAGTCTCTAATGTTCTTTCGCAATTCATTTTCATTACAAATTTGCGACAAATTAACTAAGCCATCCCAAACCTCCGTGCTAATTAATTCTTCCGGCATTTCCTCAAGTGCTAATAACCAAAAAATATTACTTTCTGCTGAAATTAGCCCAAAGTTCTCCTGTGTTAAAAGTTGTTTTTTTTCTAAGCATCGAACAGTACGGTGCAATGGAATAGGTGAAGAAAAGCCACCTAACATCGCGCGATTAAATGATGTATTCAAACCTGCTTTATCCAAAGCGATTAACGTATGCGTGATTGGAATAATGAACGTACCCGGATAAATCAAGATAAAATCCTGATTCTTAGTTGTTAATGTATCCGTGTGTTTCATTTTGATCAAACATTTAGCCAAAAAATCAGCTTGTTTACTCTGCTTGATAAGATTGACATATTCTGGAGTTAACATTCCCTCAACGCATAATTTGCTGAAAGCCAGAAAACGATCATCATTTAAGCTATTTTCTTGATAACTCTGAGTCAATACTTGAAAAAATTCGTGTATTTTTTCGGCATTACTTCGGCTATCTAATTGTTCTAACGTTAACTTAGCAAAATGTTCTGAAAAATATTGATAACCTGCTTTATTGCAAGTCGCAAACCCAGTATATTTTATCGGAACCGGCCGTTTCAGCAACTCAGTCAACCGCTTAACCAAACCATAATTTAGCGCACAAAAATTTTGATAATTGATAGCCGCCCAAGCCGTGTAAGAAGCCTTTCCAGGCTTGACTGGATGTTCGAGTAAAAAGAAACGGTTAATCTTAAATAAATCTTGATTAGATAAAAAATTATTTTCACGTTGTAAAGAATTTAAATACGTTTCAGCAGCAAGGATGGCAGGATGATCGGTTCGAGTTATTTTTTTTATGAAGCCTTTATTTCGACGATACTGACTTATCACTTCCGTGACTTCTTGGATGGTAAGCATAAATTCTCCTTAATTTATGAGTATTATTGGTTAAGCGTTGACTGTTTTAATTGTCTTTATAGTGAACCATTAGACCCATGTTTTTAATGTAATGTTCTTCGCGGGGCCCTAGCTTACCCAAATAAATAAAAAAAGAAAGTTTCTCATAAAAATTATTTTTTTTAGAAATAAAAAATAAAATAAAGAAAGTTAGTTTTTAATCGACCTAAAAGTTGACAATAAAACAATCTGATTGTTTAATAGTTGTTCGTTTGACTAGTTAAACTCTTCAGGAGAATAATAACAATGTTTAAAAAAGTTCTAAGTACCACTGTGTTAACTGTTTCCGTATTAGGTGCAATGGCTGCTAATGCCGCAGCACCCGGCGTGTATGTTACCGGCCAAGTCGGTTATGCTGACACGCATATGGATAGCAAAACTGATTTCTCTAAGTATGTCGCTCCAAATACAAAGGACAAAAACCTATCAAATAACGGTTTAGCCGGTCGTATTGCGATAGGTTACCAATTTAACCAAAACTTTGCTGTTGAAGCTGGTTATCTGCAATCAGGTCAAAAGAAGGTCAATATTGACGGATTAAATCCTTTACAAACATCAGTAAAATTACAACAAAATGCGATTGATTTTGTGGGTAAAGGTATCATTCCTCTTAGTAATAACATCAATGTTTACGGTAAGCTCGGTGTTGCTTATGTAACTAGCAATATTGAAGGAACAATTAAAGCTGGTGGAATTCCTACCATTAATGTTGATTTAAATGATTTAGCTCACGTTGCTAAACACAAATGGGCGCCCGAAGCGGCCGTCGGTGTTAGCTACGACATCACACCAAACGTATCTGTAGATACTTCATGGACACACATCCAACCTTTAGGAAGCAATAAACCCGGTAACATTGATTTTGTTGCTGTCGGTCTTGGCTACAACTTCGGTTAAACATTCGTTTAAACCAGAAAATCAAAAACCCCTTTTTTAAGGGGTTTTTCTTTCTTAGATAAGCTTGTCTTTGCAAGCGTTAAGTAACAACCCCGCCTTTCGAGCTTAAAAAAACAACACCTCCGTCATTGCAAGCTAAAAAAAACAGTGCCCTCAT
>CANJLU010000071.1 GCA_947475085.1 Coxiellaceae bacterium | reverse complement strand
CTAGTACTTTGCTTGCTTGAGGAATGCATCAGATCGATGCCTTCAATACCGCCTAAAGCATTTTCTAGGGGCGTAGTAACAAAACTTTCAATTAATTGTGCAGGTGCGCCCGGATAAGTGGTTTGTATGTTAATGACAGAAGGAGATATGGAAGGATATAAGCGTATCGGTAAGGATAAAAATGCCTTAACGCCGACTAGCAAAATGAACAAGCTTAAAACAATACTTAATACGGGTTTGCGGATAAACAGCTCAGTGAATTGCATCGGTTTACTTCTCAACTATCACGACTGAATTTCCCTCTACTTTAAAACCACCCACGCTAATAATTTGATCTCCCGGATGAATAGCACTGCTCACCAACCCTATTTTTCCATCCTCATGAAAACGAATCTTGACGAGTGTTTTAATCGCTTTATGCTGAATGATGCGATACACAAAGCTGCCATTATCATCGGTATTGACTGCGGTTTCTGGGATGATAATCAATGTTTGGGGTGAACCGATTTCAATTTTGATATCAACAAAAGCACCGGGGAGTAATGCTTGGTCGGGATTATTAAGACTGGCGCGCACTCCTAAACTACGTGTGTCATTATCAATGTGTGAATCTAATGCATAAATAGTGCCAACAAATGTCTTGTTTGGGTAAGCACTCGCATGAATCAATATCTTGCTACCAATAATTACTTTGCTTGCTTCAGTTCCAGGTATATTAAAATTTACCAATAAGGGATTAATGGCCTCCAAGTTGGTAATAGGCGTACTCGGATCAATAATATCCCCTAAATTGACCTGACGCAGACCTAATCGTCCACTGAACGGCGCGCGTAGGAGTGTTTGATCGAAAGCGGCTTGACTTTGCGCTTGTTTGGCGAGATCTACCTGATAAGTTGCCGAAATTTTATCTAGGTCTGCTTTTGCAAATACCTTCTTTTTATACAAGGTTAAACCACGCTCATAGTCGGCTTTACTTAATTGTGTTTGCGCTTTAGCGGCAGCTAACTGAGCGCTTAAAATATCCGGATTAAGTTGTAGTAAAGGGGCTCCGACTTTAACATTTTCACCTGAACGGAAAAAAATGCCGGTAATGCGGCCAGATGTTTCCGCCTTGATGACGGTGCCTTGGCTGGCAGATAGACTCCCAACAGCCTCTAGCGTTTTTTGCCAAGATCCTAGGCATGCAGGAACAGCTTCCACCATTACTGGAGACGTGAGTTGAGGGCCTTTTTTATTATAAAAGGCGATGCTAATAGCGCTTGCAGCTATTAATATACTTAGAAGAACAGCGTAAACTAAGCGCATATTGTTATTTTCTTTATTTTTTGACGCTTTTATTTCAGTAAAAATACTGTGGACTAAGGACTATATAGGCTCAATAGCTCGAAATCAACCAAGCTACTTTGGAGTGGTAAATGCCAATGGGGGGGCTTCTATACTAGATGACGTTTTGTTCTTCAGTGCGTTTGGTTAATACTTCATAACCGGTTTCAGTAACCAGTAATGTATGTTCCCATTGCGCCGATAAGCTATGATCTTTGGTCACGACTGTCCATTGATCCGGCATGAGTTTAGTAAAACGTTTACCGGCATTGATCATAGGTTCTATCGTGAAAGTCATGCCAGGAACTAATTGAATCCCAGTGCCGCTTCGGCCATAGTGTAGTATCTGTAGATCTTCGTGAAACAATCGACCGATACCATGGCCACAATATTCTCGCACTACGGAAAATCCCTCTGATTCCGCGTACGCTTGTATGCACGCGCCTATATCACCCAAATAGGTACCAGGCTTGACCAAACGTATGGATTTATACAAACATTCTTGAGTAATTCTAGATAAACGTTGTGCCAATATCGAAGGTTTACCAACAAAAAACATTTTACTCGTGTCGCCATGGTAGCCGTCTTTAATAACAGTGATGTCAATATTAATCAGGTCGCCGTCTTTTAAGACGCGATCGCTGGGAATGCCGTGGCAGACTTGGTGATTAATAGATGTGCAAATAGATTTCGGAAAACCACGATAATTTAAGGGGGCAGGAATTGCCTGTTGTTCATTGACGATATAATTGTGACAGATTTTATCGAGTTGATTGGTGGTAATACCCATTTTCACATGCGGCGCAATCATTTCTAAAACTTCTGCCGCTAAGCGCCCGGCAATACGCATTTTGTCGATTTCTTGCGGAGTTTTTATAATAATGGGTGACATAATAAATGGATTTTATAAATTAATTGATTTGACCATGACAATGTTTATATTTTTTTCCAGAACCGCATGGACAAGGATCATTGCGTCCGGTTTTATTTGAATTTCGTTGCGTACTAAGACGAGCGCTTGCAGTTTCATCAGTCAATGACGCTTCATCAGCCGCAAGCAAGTCTTGATGTTGAAAATCCAGTAATTGTGGCATTTGCTGACGTCGTTGCTCTTCTAAGCGTTCGGCATCTTCAGGTGCTCGGATTTGCAAACAGCAGAGCAAACTAATGACTTGATATTTTAGCTGATCTAAAAGTTCAGCAAATAATAAGAAGGATTCGCGCTTGTATTCTTGTTTCGGATTTTTTTGTGCATAGCCACGTAGATGTATTCCTTGGCGCAAATGATCCATGGCCGCCAAGTGATCTTTCCATAAGCTATCGAGTGTTTGTAGCATTAAAGTTTTTTCAACTTGGCGCAGCGTCGGAGAGCCAAATAATTTTTCTTTTTCTGCATAAGCGTTTTGAGCGGCAAGTAATATTTTTTCACGCAGATTTTCTTCCAGACAATTAGGATCTTCCAACCATGTGTCTATGGGTAAATCCAAACAAAAATTTTGTTTCAACTCATTTTTTAAGCCCGGTATATCCCATTGTTCTTCTAAACTTTGCGGTGGAATATAGTGTTCTATAGCACTATAGATAACGTCAGCCCATAAATTGTTAATCACCGGTGAAATATCTTCTGTTGCCAATAATTCATTACGTTGTTCATAAATAACTTTACGTTGTTCATTGGCGACGTTATCAAATTCTAATAATTGTTTGCGCACATCAAAATTACGGCCTTCTACTTTTCGTTGCGCGTTTTCTATGGCACGCGTTATCCAGCGATGTTCAATGGCTTCACCGGGTTGCATACCAATCTTTTGCATAATCATAGCAACGCGATCCGATGCAAAAATACGCATTAAATTATCTTGTAAGGATAAATAAAAACGTGAAGAGCCCGGGTCACCCTGTCGTCCAGAACGACCGCGTAATTGATTATCAATACGACGTGATTCATGTCGTTCACTACCGATGATATGTAAACCACCAGCGGCAATTACTGCATCATGTTTTTTTTGCCAGTTGAGTTTATGCTGTGCAATTTCTTCTGCCGAGCTATCACTTGGTAAGACAGCCAGTTCGGCTTTTAAATTACCACCTAAGACAATATCCGTTCCGCGACCCGCCATATTCGTGGCAATGGTTACCGTGCCAGGGCGACCGGCTTCGGCAATAATTTGGGCTTCTTTTTCATGAAACTTAGCATTAAGCACTTGATGCGTAATATTTTCTTTTTCTAGCAGTTGCGATAAATATTCTGATGTTTCTATTGATGCGGTACCGACTAATATCGGTTGCTGACGTGCTTGACACGCTTTAATGTCATCAATGATGGCATTAAATTTTTCATCTTTGGTCAAATAAATTTGATCGGCTAAATCTTGACGCGAAACCGGTAAATGCGTGGGGATTACCACGACTTCTAAGTTATAAATTTGTTGAAATTCATAGGCTTCGGTATCGGCGGTGCCGGTCATCCCTGCCAGTTTATGATACAAGCGAAAGTAATTCTGAAACGTAATCGACGCTAAGGTTTGATTTTCGTTTTGAATGTTGGCTTTTTCTTTGGCTTCAACCGCTTGATGTAAACCATCTGACCAGCGCCGACCCGACATTAAACGGCCGGTATGTTCATCGACAATGATGACTTGATTATTTTGCACAATATAATCGATGTCACGTTGGAATAAATAATGCGCACGTAATGCCGCGTAAACATGATGCATCAAACCAATATTAGTCAGATGATATAAGTTTTCGCCTGGATTTAATAAGCCTTGTTTGACTAATAACTCTTCTAGTTTTTGATGTCCTTCTTCGGTTAAATAAGCTTGTTTAGCTTTTTCATCCAGATAAAAATCGCCGGGACCATCTTCTGCTTTTCTTAAAACCAGCTTAGGTATAATTTGGTTGATCTTGATATAAAGTTCCGAGCTTTCTTCGCTAGCACCAGAAATAATTAAGGGGGTGCGCGCTTCATCAATCAAGATGGAATCCACTTCATCGACGATGGCAAAATTTAAAATACGTTGTGATTTTTCTGCCAATGAAAAAGCCATATTATCGCGTAGATAATCGAAACCAAATTCATTATTGGTACCGTAAGTAATATCCGCTGCGTAAGACGCTTGTCGTTGAGGAAGAGGGAGATCAGAAACAATCACACCGGTACTTAAGCCTAAAAAAGTATAGACCGGTTTCATCCATTCTGCGTCGCGTTTGGCTAAGTAATCATTGACCGTCACGATATGCACACCTAAACCGCTGAGTGCATTCAGATAAGCAGGTAAGGTAGCGACTAAGGTTTTACCTTCACCGGTGCGCATTTCAGCAATTTTTCCGCTATGTAAAACCATGCCACCAATTAGTTGTACATCGAAATGACGCAAACCTAACACACGCGTACTGGCTTCACGCACTACAGCAAAAGCCTCTATTAACAATTCATCTAAAGAGCAGCCATCTTGTAAGCGGGCTTTGAATTCTGAGGTTTTTGCTTGCAATTGCGCATCAGATAAACTTTGCATGCTGGGTTCTAGCGCATTTATCGCAGCAACAGTTTTTTCAAATTGTTTTAGTACGCGCTGATTGCGGCTAGGAATAAATTTACTTAAAAGCTTAGAAATCATAAATATAAAAAACTCTCAGTGTGCTTTACGCAACAAAAGCCCAGAAAATGTGCTTACTGTACTAAAAAGTAAGTGACACTGCTAGTCGTTGTTCAATAGCAGACAAAATAGTGGCGGCATCTAAATCTACCTGTGCGAGTAATGTGTTCGGATCACCATGTTCGATAAATCGATCCGGAAGTCCCAAGATCAATACATCACAAGCAATGCCTTGTTGATGTAGAAATTCACTCACCGCCGACCCGGCACCACCTACCTTAACATTTTCTTCTAAGCTGACCAATAAGCCATGCGTTTTTGCTAGATTACGTAACAGCTTTTCGTCCAAAGGTTTGACGAAGCGCATATTCACCACGGTTGCATCTAATGACTCGCCGACACTGAGAGCCGCATGGACCATGGAGCCAAAGGCCAACAAGGCTATGGATAGGCCCTTGCGACAGATTTCAGCTTTACCGATAGGTATGCATGACATTTCTTGTTCAACTAAAGTACCTATGCCGGCACCGCGCGGATAGCGTATCGCGCAAGGCGTGCTGAGTTGAAAGCCGGTGTAAAGCATTTGTCTTAATTCATTTTCATTACTCGGTGTCATGAGTGTCAGATTCGGAATACAACGCAGATAGGAGAGATCAAAGCAACCATGGTGAGTTGCGCCGTCTCCCCCTACGATCCCGGCCCTATCCAAAGCAAATAATACCGGTAGATTTTGCAATGCAACGTCATGTATCAATTGATCATAAGCACGCTGTAAAAAGGTAGAATAAATGGCGACTACCGGTTTTTGGCCTGCGCAGGCCAAACCTGCTGCGAAAGTGACGGCATGTTGTTCCGCGATACCCACGTCAAAGTAGCGATCCGGATAACGTTCGGAAAACTCTATTAGATCCGATCCTTCACGCATCGCCGGTGTAATCGCGATTAAGCGTTCATCGATAGCCGCCATATCACAAATCCACTGGCCGAAAATATTGGCGTAGGTCTTAGGTTTGGGCTTATTCGAAGTGGGTAATACCGGCGCTAAAAAATGTGGATTGACGGCATGATAAGCAATAGGATTTTGCTCGGCAGCGGTATAACCTTTACCCTTGGTAGTGATGACATGCACCAGTTGCGGGCCGGATAATTGGCGTAAATTGCTGAGTGTATTTAACAATAAAGGTAAGTCATGGCCGTCTATCGGGCCGATATAATTAAAGCCTAATTCTTCAAATAAAGTGCCTGGGACTAACATGCCTTTGACGTGTTCTTCAGTCCGCTTAGCGAATTTACGGACACTAGGAATAGATTCCAAAATTCTTTTGCTGCCTTCTCTGACGCTAGAATAAAGTTTGCTGGATAATATGCGTGCAAAATAATTAGATAAGGCGCCGACATTGTTGGAAATCGACATGTCGTTATCATTAAGTACCACTAAAAGATCCGCATGGATATCGCCGGCATGATTTAAAGCTTCAAAGGCCATGCCCGCAGTCATCGCGCCATCGCCTATGACCGCTATGGCTTTTTGATCAGTATTGTTTTTTTTCGCAGCGACACTAAATCCTAAAGCTGCGCTAATCGAGGTGCTCGAATGACCGACACCAAAACTATCAAATGAACTTTCTTCACGCGATGGAAAGGGTGCTAAACCATGGGTTTTCCGAATACTACAGAGTTGTTCGCGGCGACCGGTCAGGATTTTATGTGGATAGGCTTGGTGACCAACATCCCAAACAATATGATCATACGGCGTGTTGAATATGTAATGCAAAGCAATGGTTAATTCCACGGTTCCTAAATTAGCCGCGAAATGACCTCCACATTGATCCAGCGTTTGAATGAGAAACGCTCTAAGCTCAGCAGCTAATTGTGGCAGTTGCGCAACATTGAGTTTGCGCAACTGTGCGGGAGAATTAATCTGTTCTAGTAAAGAACCTGTGCTGTTGTTGAGGTCCATGTAGTTTATAAAAGAAAATTATCCTGATGTTTGATTAGGGTTATTAATGCTTTGTGCTTGCTGTATCAGTTGCGAGCGTCCTTGGTTATTCAGTTCTAACACTAAGACCGACATAGTAGCGAGTAAACGCTCTAATGTCATCCGTGTTTGGTAGCTTTCTGCTAAGTTTTCGGCTAGTAATTCGACTTGTTGACGTTGCAAGGTGGCTGGATTTTCATTGATCAAATCATTTTTATACCAGTTTTTATCGAGAATTCGGCGCGTTGCCATAAAATTTTCTAATTTTAATAGACTGATGGGCCCCGATGTTTGATGGCTTAATGCTGCCAAAGCAGGTTGTACACCAGGATCAGCTTTGCTAGGATCGATAGGTTGTCGTTCCGCATAAAGTTGATAGAGATTACTTACCGCAACACTTTGTGTGGCTAGATAACTGCGTAGGCTCGCGAGATATTCTTGTATGGGTTTTTCATTCAGCTTAACTCTTAAGTTATTGGCTTTATTACCATTTAGATTTGCAACCAGTTGATTGAAATTGACGGTATTGATAGGCGTTAGCGAGGCACTTAAGGCATCAATCACATTTTTAGCTTGAATGGCTTCAGTGGCATTATAGCTAATAGGTTGTAGCAAGCTATTGATGTCTATCGATTTTAAAGGATCTTTTTCAACATTAGCGTTGCTTTTGGTATT
>CANJLU010000070.1 GCA_947475085.1 Coxiellaceae bacterium | reverse complement strand
TGCTGAGAGGTCTTATATAGCTAAAATTGCTTAAAAACTTTGCTAAAAAGCAATAATTTCTTTATATTCTCTATCGTGGATTTAAACGGGAGTTTCGCGAATTGAAATCGCCATCATGGCTAGATTGCCGCGCACCTACGGTGCTCGCAATGACGGGTAAAAAACTATGGCGCTCGCAATGAAGAACGCTAAGTTCTATCCGCAACGGCTTTATGCAACAGCAATCCAAATAATAATAAAGTTTAGAGTTAATCTATAAAGAGTGGAAAAATGACTGACACAGTTTTTAGAAAATATATGTGCTTACTTTGTGGCTATGTTTATGATGAGGAACAAGGCTGGGAAGAAGATGGTATTCCAGCCGGAACGCGTTGGGAAGATGTGCCTATGACCTGGCGCTGTCCTGAGTGTGGTGCGATGAAAGAAGATTTTGAAATGGTGGAGTTATAAGCTAAAAGGACGTACCTCGGCGACGATAACGATGGCGATGAGCAACAGAGTCGGAAATTCATTTAGCCAACGATAAAATAAACTCGAATGTGGATTGTGATCAACTTTAAAATCGCGTAAACATTTTCCACAATAGAGGTGAAATAAGATTAATACAGCGACCAAAGCTAATTTTAGCTGCATCCAACTGGCAGAAGCATAGTAGTTGCTGGCAAAGCTAAATAAAATAAACCCGAACAGCAGCGTTAATAAAGCGGCTGGCGTCATAATATAATAAAAAAGACGGTGTTCCATGATCTTAAAGCGTTCAATACTGATACTATCTCTGGCATCGGCGTGGTAAACGAATAAGCGTGGTAGATAAAATAGACCTGCAAACCACGCGACCATTGCGATAATATGCAATGCTTTAATCCAGGGCATGAGTAGCTCCAAGTTCTTTTGATAATTTAATTATACAATCTTTACTATGAATTATGACGTAATTATTCCGACAATCAAAGATTATTTACTCGCATTACAGGCTAAGATTTGTTTAAGCTTAGAAAAAGAAGAACAAAAACAAAAATTTTTAATCGATGATTGGTTACGCAGCGAAGGTGGTGGCGGAAAAACCTGTGTTTTGACGTCAGGGGCGTTGATAGAACGTGGCGCGGTTAATTTCTCGCATGTGTTTGGTGAAAATTTACCGCCGAGTGCCAGTCAGCGACATCCATCCTTGGCCGCCGCCGCTTTTCAAGCAACCGGTATTTCTTTAGTTATCCATCCGCGTAATCCTTATGTGCCTACAGTACATATGAATTTGCGTTTTATTGCATTGCCCGGTACGCATCAGCAAGCTGCGCATTGGTGGTTTGGTGGTGGATTTGATTTAACGCCTTATTATCCTTTTTTAGAAGATTGCCGTCATTGGCATCAAATCGCTAAACGAAGCTGCGACCCATTTGGGTTAGCGCTTTATCCGCAATTCAAAAAAAATTGTGACGACTATTTTTATTTAAAACATCGACAGGAGGCACGCGGTATCGGTGGATTATTTTTTGATGATCTGAAGCTATGGGATTTTGAGCGATGTTTTGAGTTTATACAAAGTGTCGGCGATCATTTTTTATCAGCCTATCTTCCTATCATGCAACGACGTAAAGACATGGTTTATGGCAAGCGCGAGCGTCAGTTTCAAGCCTATCGACGTAGTCGCTACGTGGAATTTAATTTGATTTATGATCGTGGGACACTATTTGGTTTACAAAGTGGCGGGCGAGTGGAGTCGATATTAACTTCACTGCCGCCACAAGCGAATTGGCAGTATAATTGGCAGCCGCGGGCAGGTTCTAAAGAAGCCGAATTAACCGAAAATTTTCTGGTCGCTAGAGATTGGTTAGCTTAATTTTCTGGATTGCCGCGCGCTACGCGCTCGCAATGACGAATAAAAAACATGCGCTCGCAATGACGAATAAAAAACATGCGCTCGCAATGACGAATAAAAAACATGCGCTCGCAACGACAACTAGAGCAGCGTCATGGCGAGCTCACGAAGTGAGCGTGGCCATCCACAGTGATTATGCCAAAGGATCTAATTTTTTATTTTTCGCCGAAGCATGCCGGGCGCGCATTTCAACATCGACATATTGATCAGTAATGGCGCTAGAACTATGCCCGGCATCGTCGCGGACATGTTCGCGCGGTCGATGTTTGATATCTTCGGAAATTCCGGTATGGCGCAACCAATGTACCGTCGCAGTTTTTAATTCTATGGCTTCGTCTTTGAGACCGTCTTTAACCATACGTTCAAAAGCAGCATCAAAACAAGCTTGCACGATACAGCGAATTTGCCGAGTACTCTGAATAGCGGCCTGACCATTGGCTTTGCTTATTAATGGCGTGGTTTCGCCGCGACTAGGCAAACTCATTAGGCCTAAACTTTCTCGGTAACGTTTTAATGCATTTAACATATCGTCACTGACACTGATCAAACGTTCTTTATTTCCCTTACCCACCGTTAAAAACCACCAATTCCCATCCGCATCTTTTTGAAAATGACCCATTTGAGGTTCCCAGCGTGCGCTCGCGGCGAGTTCAGAAATTCGTAGATACATGCCATATAAGGCCTTCATAATAAATAAGGTTCTATTATGCAGATCCGGTTTTTCTTCAAATAATATTTCTGCGGTTTCTATCACATACGACCATTGTAGTTCACTCAAGCGCCGCACTTGATGATTGCTTTTTTGCTGCCGAATGAATTTACTTTTTTGACGAATTTGGGCTACCGGATTGAAATCGATATAGTCTTCTTGAATCAGATAATTATAAAAACTTCCACAGACTGCAAAAATTGCTTGCAAGGCTTTTTGAGACAAGGCGTACTTTTTTATATCCGGCATGATGCCTTGTTGACTGGCCATTTTATTAATCGTAGCCACAAAAGGTCGCCAATCGGGATGCGGGCTTCTCTGGCCCTGATGCACGAAATAACGTGCAACGGTCTTAACACCTATCCATTCCTTGGGAGGTTTTTGGCAAAATTCTATAAAGGTCTCAAAGTCTTCACGACGCAATTCTTTAATAGATTTTCCCAAGACAAACCAGCTCCATTGTAATAAACGTTCAATTTCGCGCCGATAAGCGTTAAATGTGGCTTCACTGCCACGGTAACTATACAGAAACTGTGAGGCTTGAGAATAATCTTGGCCGGCGTAAGCGTTATTTTGCTTAATGTCTAGAATTTGTTGAGGATGTTTTTTGGGATCAATAAATTTTAAACTATCGAATAGTGGAATCGGAGAAATAAATGGCATGTGGATATTTTAATAAGATTTTATCTAGTTTAACAAGCTTTTATGAAAAAATAATGAATTAATAAAAAAAATTAATATTTCACAAGAAATTTTTAAAAAAATTTAGTATAATGCCGGCCTTCCTAGTTAGGGGGTAAATGAACTTAATGCCCGGGATTGTTTCTAGTATAAAGGAACATATCACTACCACTGAGTTTTGGCGGGCCTTGTCGTTCGTCTTGAAGCGCCTCGAAAGTATCGCAAAATATCTGACTAAACTTCCCCTGCCTTTTACGTTCAGCCTATATATCTTACATCTAATAAGGGCCGCTTTAAGAATATTTAGCTACTTTTATAAAACTAAAAATAAAAACTTGGGCGATACCTGTAAGTTATTATTTGCGATATTTAAGGTATCAATAGCGGTTATTGCCATCGTTTTACTCGGATGTGGCCTCGCTACGCTGCCTACCATTTTGTTAAGCTCATTTTTTGCTTACAGCATCCTAAAACTTATCCATAGCTCGATAGTTTTGCTGGTAAGTACGATTTATTATCTAAAAATAGATAAATACTGTATCGAACAGCAATGGAGGCGTGCTCAATATCGCGATAATATCAGTAAACATATCTGCATGCTGGGTGCGGGTGTGTTGTTTGTCTTATTAACTTGTATGCTCAACGCGGGTGCTAGCATCTTAATACTCACCAATCCGTTGTTGCTGTTGGCTGATGGGTTGATGTGTGTGGCATTCATTGCGGCTGCAGTTTATTTAAGCTATAAAATCGCCAAAAATAAACGTACAGTGGGTGAAAGTGCATGGTTAAAAAACTATCAGATTGCAAAAATTAAAAAGTTTTTATGGATGTTCGGTCTGGGTATAGTGGCTTTGCTAGTAACGGTCGCTGCGCCTAGTCTAGGGGTTGCGGCGATTACGTTTGCGCTGGTGTTGTTATGCGCACAAGATGCCATATTGACTATTTATTATTATTTTTACAGTGTTTATATACCGAATCCTGAGCCAGTTAATCTTAGCGAAGCACAATTAAATGCAAACCTTGGTCGTAACAGTCGGGATTATTATCAAACTTTTTCCCCGGTATTATATTTACAAAAGGAAGTTTCAGAAAAGCTGCCGCATGCAGAAGCTGTCAATGAAGCCAATAAAAAACTTCTTTTAAAAGCTGCTTTTGTGAAATTATTGCAGTTAGAAAATAAATTAGAAAAAATTTCAAAATTAGGTGCGACGCGTCGATTTTTTTCCCCACAAAAAAAACTCACGATTAAAAAAGAATATTTACTCGAAGAGCTAGCTTGGGCCTTAAATACCAATAACAAAGAAGCCTTAATTGATCTTTTTATCCAAGCAATTATTGATTTACCTGTAAATAAAAGAGCAGCCATATTAGAAGATAATTTATTCGAATTATTGGAGTTATTTGATGTATTGGGGATAGCCGCCGAGCTTAATGGTATCGATTATCAACATCCGCAACGGGATAAAAACTTCCTGGCACAATTATTTTTTATGGCCAAACGACGAAAATTGTTGGAACAGCAAGAGGTGGTTAAACCAAAGTTATTTTATCAGTCATTTTGGAAGAAAGTCGGCGCTTGTGAAGCCTTATCACAGGCATTTAAAGAATCCCGAAATATAGAGGAGCAGTTAAAATTTAGCTAATCCATCTTGGGGGTCTATTTGAGCTAATTAAACCAAAAATTATTTTTTGCGGTGTTAAGGATAGTAAAAGGAAACTTAACTATAATGAGCCGCTTCATGCCATGAGGGTTGAAATTAAGAAACATGTCATAGGGTAAAGACTATGCCTTACGTGCTTTACGATTGGTTTCTTTTCGAAGTAAAGAAGTATATTGCCCAGCTTAAAGCCTGCTTGGCTTTAGAAAAATTGCGCCGCTTAATTAACGGTTTTGCACGCCAATTACGGCAAACGTATCGGTCTATGGCTAGCATTTCACTTTGGCGGCTGATCTTGCTCGTGCTGAAACGCTTCGGCAGTATTATCAAGAATTGGCTTAAAGAGAATAAAGTTGATGAATGGCTTAAAGCGATTCTGCATGGATCTTATTTAGCTGCATTTGAGGGTTTATATCTTTTTCTATATTTTCTACATTTTTTTAGAGCTTTTTTAACGCTTATTGATTATTTTGCTGATCAAGATAATAAAAATTTAGTTGAAGTCACCAAATTTTTATATGCCTGTTTTAAAGTCTTTATTTCCCTGTTGATGCTGGCTTTCATGATGGCGATGCTCGCGCAAGGGATAGCACCGTTAGGTTTGATTCTTTACCATAACATTAAAGTTTTTTTTCTTATTTACAGTTTATCGAAGCTTGCGATAAGTTTTTTTACTTTAGGGTTTAGTTTTATTCATCATAAAAACGCGAACACTGATCTCGATCAAGTTTGGTTAAAAAAGCAATACGAAAATAACCTCAAAAAACATCGTGAAATATTATTGGTCGCAGTGCCCATAACGCTAGTTTTAACGCTAGTGAGTCTGGGTTTAGTGACTGGACCTTGGTTTTGGGCCCTGGTTGCAATAGCGAGCTTTTTCCTATTAATCGATATGGCCAAGGCTATTTATTACTACGTGAAAAGCAGCGGTGTACCTGAGCCTAAGGCCGGTCAATTATCCCAAGACAATGCATTCTTCGATGTTGCAAATAATAATTATTATTACAGAAAATGCCGTACTGCCAGATTACAGCTAGACATTATGAATTTTGAAGGAAATAGAATTTATCTATTAAAAGAAATAGTTGTCAAAATTATTCAGTTAGAAATCAAACTAAAAAATTCTTCCCCACTGATACGTTTTTTTTCTGAAAAACCAAAAATACAAGCAAAGATTGAAGGGTTAAAACAACTTGCGAGTACCTTGTTAACCGATAAATATGAAGCAAACCAAACATTACTCAATGAAGTTTTAGGTGCTTTGCAGAAAAATAAAGACGATGAAGAATTGAAAAATAATAAAATTTTGATCCTCAAAGACGATATTGAAAATTTTATAAATGAGACAAAAGATAAGGTTGAGGTAACTATTTTAGATGAAATTCTATCTGCACACGATAGGTTTGGAAAAAAAGAGATAGTTCCCTCACAATTATTTAAACAATCGTTTTTTAGAAAAAAAGGGGATTGCGAAGATATTAGCGACGCTTGCCAAGCGTTGTTGAAGCAAAAGTCTGATTATGGCATGGAAGCACGACGAACGAATGTGGCCACCGGATGAATACCTATGTTAGTATAGGTTAAATTTTAACCAGGCTAATCCTATGTCACTACTAATCATTCTTATTATACCTCTAGGCATACTCTTGTTTAAGAGCTTTTTCACCGTGAGTCAACAATCCGTTGACGTCATTGAACGCTTTGGGAAATATACCCGCTGTGCACATGCCGGCTTAAATTTCAAAATTCCTTTCATCGAACGTATTGCCGGCGCTATTTCGCTGCGTATTTATCCATTGGATGTCACCTTAGATACCAAAACCCAAGATAATGTGATCGTTAAGATCCAGGTTTCGGTTCAATATCGCATTAAAGAAGACCGTGTTTATGATGCGTTTTATAAATTAGAGAATGCGAGAGAACAAATCACCGCTTATGTTTTGGATTTGGTGCGTGCCGAAGTACCAACCATGAGTTTGGATGCCGTCTTTGAAAAGAAAGACAGTATTGCGAATGCGGTTAAAAATGAATTAACCGGTACCATGCAAGAATTTGGTTACGAGATTGTGAAAGCCTTAGTCACAAATATTGATCCTGATGAGAAAGTTAAACATGCCATGAATGAGATCAATGAGCAACAGCGCTTACAAGTAGCAGCACAAGCTAAAGGGGAAGCAGAAAAGATTCTGAAGGTAAAACAAGCGGAAGCCGAAGCAGAAAGTAAGCGCTTACAAGGTGAGGGTATTGCTAACCAACGTAAAGCTATTATCGGCGGTCTACAAGAATCGGTGGGCGAATTTCAAAAAGCTATTCCTGGTGTGACAGCGGCGGACACCATGAGTCTGGCATTGATTACGCAATATTTTGATACGCTGAAAGAAATTGGTGCCAATAACAAAAGTACGACTATCTTATTACCCCACTCGCCAAGTGGTTTAAAAGATCTTGCTGCGCAACTCCAGGAAAGTATTATTACCGGAAATTTAGTCGCGAATTCGGAAAATTCGGAATAGTCTGACATGGATTGCCACGCGCCTACGGCGCTCGCAATGACGATGTATCTTTTCAGTGCTCCAGTGACGATGAATATATCGATGCTTCAATGACAATAAATATATTTCGAGCGCGCAATGACGAGAAGAAGCATCGAAATTTAAGCCTTTGCCGAACTGCAGGCTACTTGCTTGATGAAATATCGATGCAAATAATTATCTTGACTCAGCTCAGGATGAAAACTAGCAGCGATGATATTG
>CANJLU010000069.1 GCA_947475085.1 Coxiellaceae bacterium | reverse complement strand
CTATTTTTCCATTAAAATAACGCGCTGTTCTGAATCTCATAGTCTTTAATAAGGAAGTTGCACTTGAGTACTCACGATCCTTTACGTCTATTTTTTGCCGTCGAACTAAATTCCGAACTACGTCAAGCCTTATCTCAACTTATTGATGAACTTAAGCAAGAACCATGGGGGCACCGTGTTAGATGGGTACACCCAGAAAATTTACATGTCACCTTACGTTTCTTAGGTACAACTAATCCTGAAAAAATCTCAGAATTGGCTAAACATGCCTATAATGCAATTAATAAGATCGAACCCTTTCCTCTGCAGTTGCATAATATTCGTTTTTTTCCATCTCCTACGGCTCCACGCGCCATAGCCGCAGATATTATTCCTACTTCGGAGCTTTTTGAACTTGCCAACGCACTAGAAGAAGTTGCTTCGAACTTGGGCTTTACTCCGGAAACTAAGCCTTACCTACCTCATTTAACTTTAGGTCGGATTATTCACCATCATGCACCCAATCTACGCGAAGAATTAAATTTAAATACTAGCCCAATGATAGTAAAGGAAATTGTCCTATTTAATAGTAAAAAAACGGAATACAGTCAGAGTTATACACCTCTCGAATACATATCCTTACAAAAAAGCAAAGAAAGCAGCAGCGCAGAGGTTTAAAATTTGATGGAAGAAGATGAAGTAGAATTTTTTTGTCGCTGCGGTTTTTTCTGAAAATGGCGGAGAGGGTGGGATTCGAACCCACGTGGGACTATAAATCCCCATCCGATTTCGAGTCGGCGCCATTATGACCGCTTTGGTACCTCTCCAATAAGTTTTCAGTATATTTGTCGCAGTTAAATAAGTGGCCGCTCAATTCGTCACCCTCTTCGCGACGCTTACCAAAAATCCTAAGTTTGAATTTAATTAGTTGGTGGTAGCAAATCAGGTAGTCTGGTAGGACTACAGCCAACATTCCGAGGAATAATATATCTCTCTTCCCGAGGAATTTGTAAACCTGCAGGCACTTTCAACAACGGTAACTCTTGACTATTCAAATACTGCGAACGTTGTGTTTTTATATATTTATTAACTGAAGAACAAGCTGCTAAGTTTACAGTAAAAAAAATTAATATTAAATAAAATAGCTTAGTTCTCATCTTAAGATAACACCTCTAATAAATCGATAGTAGATTTTAAGTCAGCCTGCTTGATTGCTGACAGTATCGTTAAGGGTAGACGCAAATAGGGGGATGAAATCAAGCCTTTTTCCGCCGCTAACCATTTAACAGGTATAGGGTTAGTTTCAATAAATAAACCTTGATATAAGGGGCGAAGCTGTTTGTCTATTCTATCAGCAGCTTCCCAATCTTCCTTTTTAGCGAATTCGTAAAGATTATGCATCGTTTGAGGCACAAGATTTGCCGCTACCGAAATGACACCTTTACCGCCCATACGCATAATTTCTAGAGCGGTATTATCATCTCCGCTATAAACATCTATATTTTTACCACATAATTCTAAAATGGTTTTTGCACGTTCAGGTTGACCTTCCTTTATCCCTATAATATTTGCGACACCCGCTAGTCTAGCCACCGTTTCAGGCAATAAGTCACAACCCGTACGTTTAGGTATATTATATAAAATTTGAGGGATAGGGACTTTATCCGCTATTAGTCGATAATGCTGATAAAGACCTTCCTGTGTAGGCAGGTTGTAATAAGGAGTCACCAATAGGCAAGCGTCTACGCCTATTTCCATAGCCGTCCTTGTTTGATCAATGGTCTTTTGTGTAGATTGGGTGCCGGTGCTGGCTATGATCGGGATACGTCGATGAGTTTGTTCAACGACTGTCTTTATGACATTATGTTGTTCTTCTATGCTAAGCGTTGACGCCTCTCCGGTGGTTCCTATGACGACGATAGCATCCGTACGTTGCGCAATATGCCAATCAACTAGTTTACGCAAACAAACATAATCAACATCTCCATTTTCTCGCATGGGTGTTATCAATGCGACTATACTGCCATGAAACATACTTTGCTTTCCTCTTGTTATCAAGATTATATACTCTTGTCACTTGAATAAGTGGTCGCCGACTCACTATCCTTTTCGCCGCACTTGCCAAAAATCCAATTACTGTGAGTATAGTCTGCTCAAAAGATGATTTTTTAGGTTGAATGAAATTTAAAAACCTTCATTTTAAGGTCTGAAGTATAGAGAATTTAAGCCGTCTATACTACTGGGAGAAATGGTAGATAAGCAAGTTAATTCCAGTGTAAGATAGCTTTAAAGCTAGGTTAGCTGATCTCTGCAGAGGGAGGCTCCTTAGGATTCAAATTAAGCTTATCAAGGGAATTGCAACAGCAAGATTTAGTATTACATAAAATTTTGGACTATAAAGATAGGGCTAGATTATGTCTATTTTTGAACATACATCGCAATT
Organism: Coxiellaceae bacterium; assembly: GCA_947475085.1. Lineage (GTDB taxonomy): Bacteria > Pseudomonadota > Gammaproteobacteria > Diplorickettsiales > Diplorickettsiaceae > Aquirickettsiella. The sequence goes on along the minus strand of CANJLU010000069.1, from coordinate 5,458 downwards.
AACACCGCTTAGAAATTGGCTGAAAGAGTCTTGTTCTCTATCTGACACAAGCTTTGAGCTACAACCATTAATTAATGACGCGAGCTCGCGACAATATTTTCGCTTGCGATTAGCTAACTCTAGTCAGATTGCTATGATCGCCCCTCCAGATAAAGAAAATATAATTAATTTTGTTGCCATTGCCAGGGATTTTGCGCGCCAAGGCATCTATACACCAGAAATACTTGCTTATAACATTGAACAAGGATTTATGTTACTAAGTGATTTAGGTAATGATTTATATTTGAATATTTTAAATTCAAATACTGCTGATGATTTATATACGCGTGCTTTATCAGTTATCTATCAAATTCAAGTTTGCAATCCAAAACTTCCAAACAATCAAGCTTTAAATTTATTTAACGAAAAACATATACGTTTGGAATTTGACATATTTATTGATTGGTTTTTACACAAACATTTACAACTAAATATAACCAAAGAATTTAGCAATATACTCGAAAATGCTTTTAAAGTACTTATTGACTCGGCTCTCGAGCAGCCACAAGTCTGCGTTCATCGAGATTATCATTCCCGTAATCTATTGTTGTTAGAAAATAACAACGTGGGCGTATTAGACTTTCAAGACGCTGTTTACGGACCCATTACCTACGATGCCGCCTCATTATTACGCGATGCGTATATTGATTGGCCAAAAAAGCAAGTCGACAAATGGATATCAAAATTTTACGCTATGAACAATATAAGTCACCAATACTCTCAAGAAAAATTTGTTCGCTGGTTTGATCTGATTAGTCTCCAACGCCATTTAAAAATACTTGGTATTTTTTCACGACTTAATTATCGTGATAATAAACCACATTATTTACCAATGACATCTCGCTTATTAAATTATATTAATAAAACTTGCGAGAATTATGCAGACCTCTTCGAATTTAAGGAACTATTGGAAACAAAGATTAAAACTAAATCGTATGAGAAAGAAAAAAAATGAAAGCGATGATACTTGCTGCTGGTCGAGGCCTGCGACTGCGCCCTCTAACGGATAAAACGCCCAAACCCTTAATAATAGTCGCAAATCAACCACTCATTGTGCATCAGGTATTAAAATTAGCAAAAATAGGCATTAAAGAAATAGTCATTAATGTCTCTTATCAAGCTAAACAAATTATAGACACGCTAGGTGATGGTCGAGCGTACGGTGTTAAAATTGAATATTCTTTTGAACCCACCGCGCTCGAGACAGGAGGAGGAATTTGTCAAGCACTAAGCATTTTGGGATCCAATCCATTTATTGTCATAAGTGCTGATATCTGGACAGATTTTTCATTGGAATGCTTATTATCACACTCATTAAATTCGTTTGCATTAGCCCATCTTATCTTAGTTGACAATCCAAGTTTTCATCCCCAAGGTGATTTTAATCTGACGCAAACTGGTTTATTAAACTTAGATGATACTTCAAATAAATTTACATTCGCTAGTCTTGGAGTTTATCACCCCGATATATTTCAAGGTAAATCAGGGGCATTTCCGCTATCATCGCTGTTATATGAGTATATAGCTGAAAAGAAAATTACGGGGGAATATTATAAAGGCTTATGGTTTAACATCGGCACGCCTACTGAATTGGAACGTCTCGACGATTATCTAAAAGAAAAAAGTAAATAAAGTTATGCAAAATTCTATTATCAGTTTCATTGGCGCCGGTAACATGGCAACTTGCTTAATTCAAGGCTTATTGAAAGAAAACTTTCCAGCCCAAAACATATGGGCAACCAATAATAATCTAGAGCAGCTGAATAAATTAAAAAATTTAAATATCAACCTGACTACTGATAATCGCCGTGCTGTACAAGTGGCAGACATTGTCGTTTTAGCTGTAAAACCTCAAATATTAAAAAGGGTTGCCATTGAAATTGCTGATTTGATACAAGCGAAAAAATCTTTAGTTATTTCAATTGCTGTGAGTATCGATATAAATAGTTTAGAACAATATCTATCCAGCAAGGCTTTGGCTATTGTACGTTGCATGCCCAATACGCCTGCTTTAATTGGTTGTGGAACAACCGGGCTATTCGCAAATCAATATTGTTCAAATACGCAAAAAGATGCCGCTGAATCTATCTTCCGCAGTGTAGGAACTATTGTTTGGTTACCTACAGAAGAACAAATCGACGTGGTTGCCGCTTTATCCGGTAGTGGCCCAGCTTATTTTTTTCTATTTATGGAAACCTTAGAGCAAGCAGGAGTTGAATTAGGTTTATCAAAAGAAAATGCAAATTTACTCACCTTGCAAACTGCATTAGGATCCGTTCGAATGGCTATGGAAAGTAAAAAATCACTGGCTGAGTTAAGAGAGCAGGTAACTTCACCAGGTGGCACGACTGAACGGGCATTAGAATTTTTAAAAAATTCTAATTTCTCCGATATTGTAAAAAAATCGCTTAAAGCAGCTAAAAGTCGCGCAGAAGAATTGGCTAAGGATCTTAAATAAATTTATATTAATATTTATTTAATATTTTTTATTGTTATAAATATCAATCATTTGTTTTTATGAAGCATGAAATTATCTCCTAAAGTCTGCAACCAACTTTTCCCTGGACAGTCAGTTGATAAAATCATCCATTTAGACAGTGGAAAAATGGGTAGTGTTTATAAGGTTACACTAAATAATGGAATAATTCTTTGTGTTAAAATTTTAACAAAAAATCATCACTCTAAACAGCAAGATAGTAGTGGTTGGAAGTTGGCTTATAAGCATTTAGATTTTCATTTTAAATCTTGCGAAGATAATCAATATTTTTATTTTACTATTCCTTACTTTAAGGGCGAGCTATTTCATTACGCAAGTCAATATTCCCTTAGATCAAGACTTCAAATTATTCAGAATTTAATCAAAGCTACCGCTGCTATACATAGCAAAGGACTTATTCATAGAGATTTAAAATGCAATAATATTATTATTGATAAGGAATCAGGAAATATAGTAAATATTATAGATTTTGGTAGAAGTATTAGTGTTTTTCAATCTATGGAAATTAAAAAAGGAAAAGAGAAAGAAATTTACGAAAAAGCAACGGCCGATATATCTGCACTACAATTACCTGGGCAAGGTACTGTCCCATCCAATATAAGAAGAATTTTCCAACCTTACACAGCACCAGAGTATTTTAAAAAACATTACTATCATGGGTCTACCATTGGATTTCGATCCGATTATTATTCTATAGCGCAATTATTCCGATTTTTAATTCCAGAATATTCTTATTTAGGCGATGAAGTCCTTAACACTGAAGGATTAGATCGTAATACAGCGTTTGCAGAATTTTCAAGGAAAATAGATGATATGATTATGGATAATATGTTTAACTTAAAATTTGATGAAAGTAATAATATCTTTTGTAACCCGTTTGTTCCTTTGTATAAAAAAATGATTTTTTTTATACAACAAATCCTAGATAGAATAATTACACTTTCTTTTCAATACAAAACAACATCTAAACAAACTAATGCATGCAATGACCATAAAAATATTGTGCTCGGTTTTTTTAAAAAAAACAAGCAAAGCTCCATGGCCACTAATTTAGAAACTGGCTACCCAAAAGATCCTACTCTTTATAAATAACCGGCCCAGCGTCTCGAATAGCAGGGCTCACATCAAACTGTTTAAAATTATTAATGAATTTATTGATCAGCTCGTGCGACTTAGCATCGTATTCATTAGCATTTTTCCAAGTATTTTTTGGGCTTAATAAATGACTCTCTACACCGGATAATTGTTTAGGAATAGAAAAATTAAACCCCAACAACAATTCTGATTCAGTTTTACCTACTTCATCATTCAAAATAGCTTTAACAATGGCGCGCGTTACGGGTATAGAAAAGCGCTGTCCTCCATTCCCATATGCACCGCCTGTCCAGCCAGTATTAACTAGATATACTTTGGCATGACTGGTTTTTAAGCGCTTAATTAATAATTCAGCATAGACTTTTGCCGGTCTCGGGAAAAATGGCGCACCAAAACAGGTGCTAAATGTAGTTTTAATGGGTTCTGTTTGACCCACTTCCGTGCTACCCACTAATGCGGTATAACCACTTAAAAAATAATAAGCTGCTTGTTCATGATTCAAACAAGCAACCGGCGGTAAAACACCATATAAATCGCAACAAAGAAAAATGACTGCATCCGGTAAGCGAGCAACACGATTGGCACGAAGCCGAGACTTAATAAAATCTAAAGGATAGGCTACGCGGGTATTCTGAGTCAGGCTTGCATCTTTGTAATCGGGCTCTAAAGATTTAGGATCTAACACTACGTTTTCCATCACAGCACCATCTCGGATAGCATCCCAGATTAAGGGCTCACGCTCCTTAGATAAATCGATACATTTGGCGTAACAACCACCTTCAAAATTAAATACACCCGTTTCACTCCAACCATGCTCATCGTCGCCAATCAAAAACCGATCTGGATCAGCGGATAAAGTTGTTTTACCTGTTCCTGACAATCCAAAAAATAAAGCGACATCACCTTCTTTTCCTACATTAGCAGAACAATGCATAGGCAGAACATCTACAGCGGGTAATAAATAATTCATTACTGAAAACATGGCTTTTTTGATTTCACCCGCATATCTATGTCCACATAATAAAACTTTACGTTCAGTAAGATGGATAACTAAAGTGGCATCACTATTAACCCCATCGCGTTGCGGATCGGTTTTTAAACCAGGAACACTTAAAATCGTCCATTCTGGCTTACCGATTTTTCCACAAAAATCTTCAGGACGAATAAAAAGTTGCCGAGCAAATAAATTATGCCAAGCATATTCAGTAATGACCTTAACAGGTAAATAATAGGTTGGGTCAGCTCCAACTTGTAGATTAGAAATAAATAGATCAACTTCTTTGGCATACTGTTCAGCACGCTGCCATAAGGCATGAAAACGATCTTCCGAAAAAGCTTGATTAATAGAATCCCAATCGATGTCATTTTCACTATTAGGTTCGGCTACTATAAATTTATCTTTAGGGGAACGCCCAGTTCGTTTGCCCGTAGAAACTGACAGAGCGCCATTCGCTGCAATGACACCTTCTTTTCGTTCTATAGCATGGTTGATCAGCTCTTCTGCAGATAAATCAACAAAGATTTTCAATGAATTTTTGGATTGGACGGCTGACATAGCCTACACTCCTTAACTTAACAGAAGCCGGCATGTTAACACAGATAAAATAGCAATAACATTCCAGACTAGGCCTTTTGCATTAAGCGCGCATTCTGTAGGCAAAAGTATTTGGTGACTCATCTGATTGATGCTGTTGTGGCGATAAAAAAGAGGTTTTTGCTGGAATAGACGATGAAATTAAATAGAATACAATGTTAAATAATAACAGCATAAATTCTCGATAACTGTTTAATATTAGATTTTTAACTTTACTTTTAGTCCCAGGGTTT
>CANJLU010000068.1 GCA_947475085.1 Coxiellaceae bacterium | reverse complement strand
TTAAAAATTAAATCTACATTGGCTTATAAACAGTTGCTAAAAAAAATTGATCATATTCCTGATATTCCTTTGAGTCCAAAAACCAAAAGAGCTATCTATGCTAAAAAATTTGGACTTTCTCCATTTAAGCTGTCTAAATTTATTAATTTATTCATTCATCCCTTTGAAACTATTTCAGTAGGGATAAAAAACTCAATCTTAGAAATAAAAGCGCGTGGGTTAACAGGTGCTTTGAAAAATCTATTTCTGTATCAATCACCGGAGGTATTGATTGAATTTATTGCTAAACTTCCTAAGGAACAAATATCTGAGATCGTTTTGCCATTAGATTTGCCGGAATTAGAAAAACGTTTACCTTATTTTTTATTATCTAAAAGTTCAAATTTGGCATCCTCTAGAGCTTTTTATAGTTATTTAAAAGCATATCAGCCATTAACCGATAAATTAATTTCTCATTATGATCCATTGTTATCCAACTGTATCGATTTTTATTTTGAGGGTAAGGGTGATATAGCACCAGAATTAAGGCCCTTATTTATTAAAGGCTTGCAAGCAAAAATTAGCCTATCTAAAAAAACCAAAGCTTTTTTGGAGGTTTTGCAAGATGCTATTCCAACGACTTCAGTGTACGCAGTTTCAGATTCTGAAATGTCCTCTACTTCTAACGCTGTATATTTAAATCCCGATCCACAAACCCTATGGAGATATGGAGTTTTGTCTTGGCATTATTACCGGCAGTTGCGCATGCAATCATATAATATTTTGCTGCAATCGGTATTGGATCAACTTTCCAGAGCTGATCTACTCTTTACGGGTAGCCGTGCAGCGTTTAGTGATTTTTTTAGTGATAATACTCCAGCAGTTAATACTATTCGTAATGATTATGATGCAGTGCAACGCGCTTTGATTTGTATCCAGGAATTTAAGGGTCTGATAAAAATTATCAAACCTAAGGATTGGCAGTTTTTTGTCGAGCAGTTAGAAAATTTAGACCGACGCTCTAAACTACGTAATGAAATCGATACACCTACATATAAGTATGTTCACTTAGAAGATAAAGTAGTTCCCTATCAAAAAAAGCGACGACAAAAAACCAATTATACACATACTAAAAAAACCTCGACCACCTTACTTTCTCCACAAATGGCAACTTCTGTATTTGGAGAAAATGCTGCTAACGCGCGTTTGCTCGTGGGCATATTGTTTGATCAAGAGCAATGTGCAATAAAAGCGATGCTACTTAAAGATTCCGGAACAGTAGAGCATGCTTGGTTAGGTAATAAAGATCAAGTCAGCGATTATAAGCGCTTAATCACGAATGTTAATCAAACCGATTGGAACCTATTTGCAAAAGAGGTTAGAGATCGATCTCACCATAATGAAGTGTTAGCCAAAGTAAATAAGGAAGCGATGCGTGCCATTGTCATTGCCCAAGATATACCCGAAGCTCGACGCGTAGCCATCGAACGTCATGCAGAAATTATGGAAAAATTTTCTATTGATTTACCTATTATCTTTTATACTTCGTCACTCCAATCTTTACGACATTATACTTTAAGCGAGCAACAAGATGACCAGCGCGCTTGGCTAGAAAATCAAAAAGTGTGTTCGCCGCGTAAGCCAACAAGTAAAGAAAATGTTCTAACTATTTATAGTAAAGCACTAAATAAAAATAATTGGCAGTTGGGTTTGTTTGGAAGCCGCACCCATATAGACAATAAGCCAGTACCCAATACCGTTGCCTTTATTGTCAAGGTGTTTACAAACGCCGACCAATCAGAAAAATCAGGTAATTTTAATTGCACATGGGAAGAAGCAGAACAGCAAATACAAAACATATTAGAAGAAAAAACGTCACAGCGTAGTTTTTTTAAGTTAGTGAAAGGGCGTTCTGATGATACAGTAAGTTTTTTTAACGAATTAAAAGAAATTATTCCAAAAAATAGGTAAGCTATGTTAATCAAGAAATTTAAAAGAGTTGAGATGTCTTGATGTGAGTTTTTAATGGGTTATTAAGGAAGTATCCTATGGTTAAGCTAAAGGCAGCAGAAAGAAAATTTATGGAGTTAGCCTATCAGCAAGCGAAGCTGGGTTTTAAGCTCGGAGGGATACCGATTGGGGCCATTCTAGTGATAGGCAATCAAGTATTAGCAAAAGGCCATAATAAACGTATCCAAGAACAGAGTATGATTAAACATGCTGAAACTGATTGCATAGAAAACACCCAACGCAAAATTTCTCCAGCTGATTTACAACGCGCAACACTGTATACGACCTTATCTCCATGTTATATGTGTGCAGGCGCCATTCTATTAAATAAAATTCCAAAAGTTATTATCGGAGAAAATAAAACTTTCGAACAATCTGAGCGATGGTTAAAACAAAACCAAACAGAGGTTATCGTTCTTAACGATGTAAAATATACAACGATGATGTTAAATTTCATCAAAGAAAATCTGAAACTGTGGGGTGAGGATATTGGTTTATCAGAACAACAAACTTTAAATAAATATAAAGAACTGTTTTAGTTAAGTTGTATTTTTTTTAAAAGTTATGCCTAAGCCTATTTATGGTTTAGGTCTTATCCAAATGCTGGCAGCAATGACCGAAATACCCGTTAAGGTAATCGCTTAAATTTAAAGAATTTGCTTACATTGGCCCTCTAATGGATTAGATTTTGGATAATACTGTAGGTAGGCTCGGTGCGATTTAAGGTATAAAAATGAAACTCCTTGACGCCATTTTGCAGTAAGCCATGGCAAAGCTTGCTGACAAATTCTATGCCAATTTCTTGTAAAGAAATCGGGTCATTGCTGTAGGTTTTAAGATGTTTATGTAACCATAAAGGAATTTCTGCTCCACATGCGCTAGAAAATTGCATCAATTTTTGATAATTCATAATCGGTGTAATTCCCGGAATAATCGGAATTCGAATAGAAAATTTATCGCAAGCTTCTAAAAAACGAAAATAAGCATCACTATTAAAAAAAAATTGCGTAATAGCACTATTAGCGCCGGCTTCAATTTTTCGTTTGAAATTTTCAATATCCATCGTTGGGCTAGTAGCGCGCGGATGAAATTCAGGATAGGCGGCTACAATGATATGAAAATAATTACCGGTCATGTTCCGGATAGCAACAATTAATTCAGTCGCATAATTGAATTCAATTTCTTTCTGTGTAGCATCATTAGGTAAGTCACCTTGAATGACCAATAATTGTTGTATGCCTAATCGTTGATATTCACTAAGCAGCTCTCGTAAGCGCTGACTGGTCATATTGACACAGGAAATATGCGGTGTTGCGGCAACCCCATCAGCTACAAATTGTCGCACCACATCCAAGGTTTTTTGTTGCATGGACCCGCCAGCACCAAACGTTACCGAAAAATACTTGGGTTTAAGTTGACATAATTCCTGGCGTGCCCGATTTAAATCATCTAAACCTTTTTTTGTTTTTGGAGGAAATACTTCAACACTAAAACTAAATTTTTGACAAAATGACATGTGAGGACTCCTTCCTTACTAGGGGTTGTGCAATAAGCGAGGTATCCTCACGCAGTAATTTAGCCGCGCCTACCATATTGCGTAATGCAGCCGTTACTTCAGGCCAATTGCGAGTTTTCAAGCCACAATCAGGATTTACCCATAGACGTTCAATGGGAATATAGCGTAACGCATGTTGTAATTGTTCAAGCATTTCTGCTTGTGAGGGCACGCGCGGTGAGTGGATATCATAAACTCCCGGTCCAATTTCATTCGGGTAGGAAAAATTTTCAAAGGCTTGTAACAGTTCCATTTTTGAACGCGAACTTTCCAGTGTGATAACATCCGCATCGAGCGCGGCAATAGCTGCGATGACATCATTGAATTCGGAATAGCACATATGTGTATGAATCTGCGTAGTATCTTTGACACCGCAGGCAGCAATGCGGAACGAAAATACTGCCCAATCTAAATAATTTTGCCAATCTTTACGACGTAAAGGCAAGGTTTCACGAAAAGCGGGTTCATCAATTTGGATAATAGCGATACCGGCTTTTTCTAGATCGATTACTTCATCACGTAATGCCAAAGCAATTTGCAATGCAGTCGCTTGGTGTGATTGATCATCGCGAACGAACGACCAGGCTAATATCGTCACAGGGCCAGTTAACATGCCTTTGACGGGACGTTTAGTGAGGCTTTGGCTAAAAGCCGACCATGCTACCGTCATTGCTTGTGGGCGACTAACGTCTCCATAAATAATCGGTGGTTTGACACAACGGGATCCATAACTTTGTACCCAGCCATTTTTAGTGAAAGCAAATCCATTGAGCAATTCGCCAAAATACTCAACCATGTCATTACGCTCAGCTTCGCCATGGACTAAGACATCTAAATCCAAGGCTTCTTGTTGAACGATTACATCGGCAATTTGTTGTTTTATTTTTTGTTGATAAATTTCATGCGACATTTTTCCTGATTTATATTCTTGACGAATTTTTCTAATATCAGAGGTTTGTGGAAAAGAACCAATAGTCGTCGTGGGTAGCAAAGGTAATTGTAACGCTAATTTTTGTTGCTCGGCACGGAAAATATACTCATTGTTGCGCTTGGCAAGATCGTTATTGACGGATTTAATACGTTTTTGCACGACACTATTATGGATGCGCTGTGAAGTTTTTCGCGTTTGTAAAGCGATTTGATTTTCATGCAATAAATCAGTAACAGTTGGCTCATTCGAGCTTATGGCATGAGATAATAAAGAAATTTCGGTTAATTTTTGTTTAGCAAAAGCAAGCCAAGTTTTTATTTCTGGATCGAGTTTCGTTTCATTATCTAAATCTACCGGCGTGTGCAGTAGTGAACAACTACTGCTTATCCATAATTTATCAGCATAAACTTCGCTGATGGGTCGGACTCTAGCTAATATTGCATTTAAATCGGCCCGCCAAATATTGCGTCCATTTATCAATCCCAGAGAAAGAACTTTATCTTTAGAAAAATGCATTAAAAAGTGATCTAATTGTTCAGGAGCAGTACAGCAATCAATATGTAAAGCATCAATAGGTAATTGTTTTAAAATCTCTAGCTGATCACTCACCGAACCAAAATAAGTCGCTAATAAGCAGTGTAGATTTTCAAAATTTAATTGCTGATATGTTTTAAGATAAGCTTGTTGCCAAGCTTCAGGTAAATCTAATACTAGAATAGGTTCATCTAATTGCATCCATTCAATATTTCTAGCACGAAATTCAGCAAAAATTTGATTATAGAGAGGTATTAAATTATTTAATAAGCTTAACTTATCGAATTCTGAAGTAGTTTTACCTAGCCAGAGATAGGTTAAGGGTCCGAGTAATACAGGTTTTACTCGATAACCCTTCGCTAAAGCTCGATCAATAGATGTAAATAGATAATTTGTGCTTAACTGAAAGCCTTGATTTGGACTAAATTCAGGAACAATATAATGATAATTAGTGTTAAACCATTTTGTCATTTCACACGCGGTAGTTTCTTTTACATCAGGTGCTTGACCGCGCGCCATACAAAATATCGTATTCAGATCAATTTCCTTTGAACTATCTAAAAAGCGCTCGGGAATAACGCCAAACAGCGCAGAATGATCTAAGACATGGTCATACCAAGAAAAATCACCAACCGTAATAAAATCGAGACCCGCTTCAGCTTGCATCTGCCAATTTTTGTCTTCAATTTGTTGGCCTATTTGTTGTAGTTCAGTAAGCGATATTTCTTTGCGCCAATAGCGCTCAACCGTTTTTTTCATTTCTCGATTGGCGCCAATGCGCGGTAGACCAAGAACATGTGATTGATTTGAACGAATAGACATAACAATTCCCTAAAAAAAAGTAAAAAAATCCTTGTTTGAAGTATAAAAAATATTAAAGCCTGCTTTAATGTTAGAGTAATGAGACTCTAGCGCATTAAAACAGGCTGGTTATAGGAGGTAAAAATAGACAGAATAAAAGTAGCACCTGTGAGGCATGCTGGATCGCGATGAAATCTCTGAAGTAGCAACAATGATCATCCATGACAATTCACTCTTAGTTGGTCTTACGACGAAAAATAAGTAGCGAAAAAAAACCACCTGGCTAAAGCTGCGGTGGTTTTTATGACGCTTTAGCTAAACTTAATATAGCGCCAGCAAGCTGTAGCTCAAATCGGCGCTTATCACACTAAAAAATTATAGATGAAAAATAAAAAGAATGCAAGATGATCTAGTTTAGATAAAATTTATTAATAAAAAAACACAATAGTTATAATTTTTAATTTAATCCTTTTCAATATTAAATTTTTTCTATATATTGCGCCGCCTCATAAACTATAAAAAATAAAATAACTATGCCAGCTTTAACTCAACATGTGTCCTCTGCTTTATCTTACTCAAAATCTGCTTATAAAATTGTAGATCAGCAACGTTTTAATGCACTCTATACTTGTTTAGCTAATTTTATTGAAACTAAAATTAACTCTAATGATCTTCGAATACGATTAAATGACGCGCTTATTGTTAATCGTTATGAATGGAAAATTGAACTTTACGAAAAAATTAAGAAAGAATTTAATATTGCTGATCTTTATCCGCTATTCATCCAAAACGAAGTCAATGGAAAAATATTACTGCATAAGGCGGCAGCTGAAGGCAATAATCACGTGATTACTTTTTTAAAAAGTACGGGACATAATATTAACATTCAAGATTCTTCAGGAATAACGCCTTTGACGGAAGCTTGTAGTAACAAACTATTAGATACGATTGACTTATTACTTAGTTATGGTGCCGATCCTAGATTAGGCGGGAATTATGGTGAAAATTCGCCGTTACGCGCCCTGATAGAAGCAGAAACAGTTGATGAGAAAAAAGAAGCTAACATTGCTGAAGCGTTAATTAATGGCGGCGGTGGAGAATGGCAGACCGAAAAAGGAGATTCACCTTTACAATCGGCCATTATGCATAATAAAAAATTAATAGCTGAAAGCATCGCTCATTCGTATAAAGTGGATATTAACCACGTTAATACCTATGGAGAAACCGCTTTACATATGCTTTCAGAATTCAGAACTCGACAAGAACAATCGAGTGAAGATCATATGATGCGCAATGAACTGGATTTGGCACAATCATTGTATTTTCATCTGGATAAAATTACACATCGAGATCATTTAGGTAATACGGCGTTACATACCGCTGTTATTAATGGCAATTTTTACATCGTTGATTTTTTATTAAAACGTGATTTTTCTTTCAAAGATATTAAGATTCTAACGATTCAAAACAACGAAGGGATGACCGCTATACATGAAGCAGTACTAAATGGTAGAAAAAAATGTTTAGATATTTTAATTTTTGTTTCTACAGCCAAAGACTTAGCTGTCGTGAATAATGCCGGTCAAACCGCATTGCAGATGGCAGAAGATTTAATTCAACAAATTCCTAAGTTACTATCATCGGAAGACTTAAGACGTTTAGCAAGACCCATTAGTAATCTCGATAATCAGTTAATTAACGAAGCTACCCGATTTAATGCTCGTCAAAAAATTTTTGAGAGTGTCGAAATTTTAATTGGAAAATTTAAGGAACTTTCGGCCTCTATTATACCTATAAACATTGATGAAGATAGTGTGGAATCAAACCTAGAAGATTTAATAGAAAATTTAGAAAAATTTTATGATCTAGAAGATAATGAAAATCCCAATTATCATCGCGAAACAAACTTAGCGAAACAATTATCTGAAAAATTAAACACGGTCAAACTACCCTCCAAAGAATTTTTTAATGCTATTGTTAGTGATTTGAAAGAAAATAGCGAATCATTAAAGCAAACTGAATTTAGACTATGGAAAGAAGCGCAACTACAGCGGGACTCTAGTTTTCCAGAACTGAAAATCACTCAGCCTATTATTGATGTTAATTCCCAAGAATATCAAATAGCTACGGG
>CANJLU010000067.1 GCA_947475085.1 Coxiellaceae bacterium | reverse complement strand
TAACAAGGAGTGAATAGGATGCCTAAAAAAATATTAAAAATAGTCTGTGCATTGATTTTATCCAACGCACTGAGTTTTCCTGGTACGGCTGCCATCAAGCCGATAAGCACCCAACAATGTGCAAAAATGCGCGCAGCCGACGTCATTACCGATAAAAACCCCGTTCCGTGTGCACGTTTAAGAACAGTAACTTTCCCTATTATCAATTTTTCCGGTCAAGAAGATAAAGGGCAAGTTGTCGTGCTCGATGCGCTTGCACAACGTACACAAAGCATTTTTGATACGTTGTTCAAGCGAAAATTTCCGATCAACAAAGCAGTATTGATGGAAGCCTATAGTGGTGATGATCAAGCTTCGATGAACGATAATAATACTTCTGCTTTTAATGGTCGACCGATAACCGGCGGATCGAATTGGTCCTTACACGCGTATGGCGTTGCTATTGATGTCAATCCATTACAAAATCCCTATATTTCGTTTGATGAACTAGGTCATGCCACTATTTTACCTGCGCTGGCAGCAAAACAGTCCATCAATCGCTTAAATTACCGGCCTAAAAAAGATTTTCGAGCCGGTATGGCTGAGGACGCCATTGACATCTTTGCTGAAAATGGTTTTATTGGTTGGGGTGGCTATTGGAATTATCCGATTGATTATCAACACTTCGAAATTGGTAGCCGGAAATTTGTCGAGCAGCTCATTAACTTATCACCTTGCCAATCACGACGTGCCTTCGAACAATACGCTAAGTCCTATGCAGATTGTATGACGAAAACTTCAATCTGCCCGCATGCTGCTGCACGAGCGGCGTGTGTCGCAAAGATTATTCAATAACGATTAGAAAAATAAGGAACGCAGCAATCAGTGCTCACCCAGCTGTATGCCAGAAAATTTTTTCACAAGGAGTCGTCATGAGTTATATAAAAATCGGTGAAGAACATAAAGCAGCCATCAAGCTTTATTATAAAGATTGGGGCAAAGGACCAGCGGTGGTATTTAGCCATGGTTGGCCGCTGAATGCCGATGCCTTTGAAGATCAAATGTTATTTTTAGCTGGACAGGGTTACCGTTGCATTGCACATGATCGACGTGGCCATGGTCGCTCCAGTCAAGCATGGATTGGTAATGATATGGATACGTATGCCGATGATCTGGCTAAGTTAGTCACTGAACTCGATCTAAAAGAGGTTATCCATGTCGGCCATTCTACGGGCGGTGGTGAAATAGCAAGATATATAGGACGACATGGAACAAAAAGAGTAGCGAAAGCCGTGCTTATAGGTGCCGTTACACCTTTTATGCTAAAAACAGTCGCTAATCCTAACGGCCTTGACATGCAGGTGTTTGATGAAATTCGTCAACACGTATTGAAGGATCGTTCACAATTTTTTAAAGAGTTTTCAGCGCCCTTCTATGGCGCTAATCGACCCGATGCGAAAGTCTCTCAGGGTCTCAGAGATTCATTCTGGTTACTCGGCATGCAAGCGGGTTTCAAAGCAGTTTTTGATTGCATTAAGGCGTTTTCTGAAACTGATTTCAGAACCGATCTAAAAAAATTTGATAGGCCAACACTAATTATGCACGGAGATGACGATCAAATCGTACCGATTCAAAGCTCAGCATTACTTACGGTCAAGCTTGTAAAAGATGCTACATTAAAAATTTACCCGCATGCACCGCACGGTTTATGCTCGACGCAGAAAAACCAAATCAACCACGATCTACTCGCTTTTTTAAACAAGGCTAATTAACAAGTTATGCGTAAGGATTAGCTAGCCAGCTACCATATAAAGGATTCGGTAAAATGAAATAACCATCACCAAACTTAGCATATTGCTGTGCACTGTCAGGCAAGGCATAGACGCTTGCTTGTTTAAACTCTGGAAAATCTTGGATATTATCACCAAAATAAGCGATTACTGGATGTGGAGGCAGTTTTTTAGACCACACCATCTCATCCGCTTGATAACAACCCTGCGTCACCGCATTAAAACGCGGATTTTTATCGGCTGGATGTGGTGATTTTTTATTGTTTGCTAAAATGACTTGATCGAAAACAAGCTGTTGTTGTTTTAAATTCTGAACAGTGGCCTCGAGCGCCGTAATTCCAGATTGATCGACATACGAACCATCGCGGTTAGAAATTAAACTGACGTAACCGCCTAATTGATGAACTAATTGCGTAAACGCTACTACGCCAGGTAAAGCCTGGGATTTTTGCGGTATGGTCACAAAATGCGAAAAATCTGCCGGATTTGCCGCTAAGTTACCACATTGATAAAAATACCAGGAGTTATCTAAGGTTGTTTCATCAATATCTAACACCACACCCCAAGTTTTGGCCTTTGGATGATGCCGTTGTACCCATTGTTTAACATATGCCGAACCCATGTTATACACTTGTCGATAACTGGCTTTTTTTTCCGCCGAATTACGATACCATTTGACCGCTTGCAAAATACTAGGATTTTTTTGTGCGGCTGGTGCACAGACGATGACATACTGATTGTTAGCAAAAGCGGCGCTCGTAAAGAGCGTAAACAGTAGGGACAATAACATTTTTTTCATGGATTTTGCTCAGCTTCAAATCGTTAATATATTGCGCAATCCCTGCTAAAAAGACTTAAGGTACTTATAATTTATTTTTATGTAAAAAGCCATGTCCAAGCCGATATTTCATTAAATTGAAAAGTACATTTTTTTCACCTATGATAGTTTTGAAATTTATATTGAAGACCGACCACCAACAAATCCTCGTATTTTTGCGTTACCCAGTCCCATACCATAATAAAAAAGGACAAAAAATATGCCTAAGCGTAAAAAAACAAAAACTACCCAATCGAAACCTATAGCTATATTAGACGCCCCTGCAAATCCCGATAAAATCTCTCTTAAAACTTGGCAAGTTTATGCCGCACAATCTGCCTTTGTTCTTTTAGATAAAAAACCTGATGCCCACAATATTGATTTTCTAATCCTAAAAAAACATTTTGAAAACTATGCAATAAGTAAAGAGGGCACCAAACTAAAAGCAGAAATCGAGCAGGTTCGTTTTAAAACAAGAACTAATCCTGAATTCGAAAAACTGTTTGATAATGCCTGTGATCTTGAAGATCAAGATATTCAAAAAATGGCGACGGTTTTAGAAATAGAATCGGTATTAAGTGATTTAAAACAGAAAGAGTATTCCCTACAATTAAGTACTATAAAAGAAATTTTTGTATTAATGAATGCCTTTCTTCCTTATTATTCTCAGGATAGTCGTAATAGCTGGAATTTAGCTAGCTTGTTTAAATCTTGCGAGAAAATGCATGGATTGTATTTTCATAGCTTAAAGCAACTAGTCTCCATAGATAGCGATATTCCATTGTTTAAGCAAATGCAAGCGACTTATTTGTGCGCGATGATGATGTGGGTTAGTAATACCCGTTCTGAGTTGGAGTTACAATTTAAATTAATCATGCTTGCCTTTAATACTTTAGAAAAGTGTCAACATTTCAATCAAATGTTAGCCGCTGACTATCCATTAGACTCTGATTACAAATCACTTATATTGCCCAGTCCACTCAGCATTGTGGATACAATATACACCTATTATGAAAATTTACACAAAGAGAATACGCTACTTCCAATCTTAAAGAATCTGAAGGAAAGATTATTAAATTTAGGAGATAAGCAATCTTTACGATTACCTCTTTTGGAGGAACTGATATTTTTTCTGGATAAGATTTTAGATGTTGGTTTATCATCAGCTGCAAGCCTTGACCAAAAAGTCGATCTATTTGATAAATACAAATCCTACCAGGGGATTATGGAAAAAATGCAGCTAAGTTATGATCTGCTTATGAATAAAGAACATCTGATTTCGGTATATATGCAGAAATTATTTGATCCAAATATAGATAAACAAAAATTACAGAAAACTACCAAGGAGCGCATACTTAAAAAGTATATCGCTAAATTAAATGCTTCCGAAAATAAAGATTTGAATAGTCGATTAGAGATACTAAAAAATAATCTTACTGAACACAACATTTTCGGTTCCATAGCAGAATTTACACAACTCTATATAGATAAAAATATAGATGACGATATTATAGAAATTTTTGTTGATGAAGAATCAACTTTTTTAGTGTGGAAAAAACTGCATGAATTAAGTATTAAATGGAAAGAATTAAAGAACACTATTTCAGAATATGAAAAGAACGCAGCACAATTTTCCAGCGAACTTATAGAGGAAGATGGAAGCAAAAAAATAAAAGAAACTGAAGAATTAGAAGCTAAATTAGCTACATTAAATAAGAAAAAAACAGATATAGTTGCTAGAAAATTTAATGAAGATCAATTAAAAAAAGTTGAAGATGAAAGTGTTGCGAGGACTCAACAAGAGGAAAGATTAAAACAAAATCGGTTATCTGCATTAGATCAAATCCAACAAACTATTTCAGCATCTTTAGATGATATAGCTCAGCCTTCAGAAAAAGAACAACAAATTATCTCGGATATTTATAAACATCTTGGATATGAAAATTTAGGTTTGGAATCACTCAAACATACTATTTTATCGATTGGCCCTCGACTTCAGGATATACATATAATTTTAATTTTACTGAGTAGTTTATTCGATAATTTTACCAGTCAATTACAAAATAATTTACGCATCTACCAAAAAAAATACAGCGCCGCCATACTTAATACAACGGATAAGTTTGGTACAAGATTTTTTAATCAAACTGATCATGATAATAATAAGCATATCAATGCTTCTTTACCTGAAATTATAACACTTATATCCGAGATGGAAGTTTATGCTGAAAAAGCCCTGATGACGCTTCAGATTATAAAAAACCTAAGAAATCAAATTCAAGATAACACTCATTATCATGCATGGGATAAAGCTGAAAAATTTAGAACGTTAGAATATTCAGATATTCACAAAAAGGTTTCATTAAATTTTGGACAATTTGAAAAGAATAGAATGAGCAAAGAAAGGGCTTATTTTTCAGGGCAAATACCCTCTCCTAAAAAAACAAATATACCTAAACCAATAAAGGAAACTGAAGTTTCTGAAAGATTAGTAGCGCTGAAACAATCTTTCGAAAAGCTAAACGAGAAAATTAAGGAGTGCCTATTAATTATACAGCCTATGCATAATCAAATGCATGAGGTCTTGGATCTAAGTCATAATGTTAGCCATCTAAACCTCTCTACAAACACCGAAGTTAAAACTAGAATTTCTCAGTTTTTTAGACAGCAATTTAACCCTAAAACGACTGTGGAAAGAAAACAGATATTATTAACTGCTCTCCATCATTTATTAGATGAAAAGTATGATCTACTAAAAGAGAATATTTTATCGGAAATAAATAAGGACCAAACTATAGATGATAAAAAATTCAGGGATTTATTTAAATCGATACAAGATAAAATTAATGTTATTCCGACGATGGGTAGAAGCCTCAGTTTTTAAATGAGTCTTGGTTATTCGTCTAGCTTAAATAATTAAAATTGGTGGAGCTAAGCGGGATCGAACCGCTGACCTCTTACATGCCATGCAAGCGCTCTCCCAGCTGAGCTATAGCCCCGTGCTCAGCATTTTACCGCAGCACAAAACGCTGTCAACTGCGAATTGAGTGCTAAGCCACAACAATGCACAATATAGCTAGTTTAGTAATAAGTTTGGCTAAAGACTGTTAGCTATCTGTTTAATTTCCTCATCATTTAGGTTCTGCTCAGTAACTGCTAACGGCAATTCATTTCTATACCAAAAACTGCTGGTATAATTACACGCGCGCTTAGTGAACTGATAGGTTTCCTCGCCCATTTTATAAAGTACTCCCTGGAGTAACTGCAGAAAAAGCACAGGTAAAATTTTACTATCTGCCGTTATAAATAAACTAGGGTTCCATAACATCGCCCAAGTAAGCGATTGCACAAAAAAACAAACTAATTTATTGTGAATTTTTTCAGCCATCTTTTGCGTCAGCGGTTGACCTATGATAACGCCAAGGCTACCCATTACCCAATAGCTAAAAAGTCGGGCAAATTTTTCTTCTACTTCTGCCGTTTCATCGAACAAAATACTATTTAAACCCGCATTGACTGATGCAAACACAAAAGGTCTAAATCCATAATTAATATACGCGGTCAGAGAAGGACAACTCTGTTTATTCGCTAGGCCTACATCATTCAAGCCCGCTGAAAAAAATCCGCCCCCTAATGACCATAATGACAAAGGCCATGCCTTGCTTAATTCGTCAACCCCGGCATTATTTGCTGAATTCAAACTTCTTTTAACCATTCTTCTAGATGGAAATACTGGCAATGGTGAGGAAGGCGTTTCTGATAGATTTAACAATGGTTTGATGGAATCTAAATAAATAAATGCCTGTTCATGCGCGTCTGGATAGAAATTAAGATACTGATTACAGAGATTAACCTGCTGATTCGACCAAACCACAAACTTGTCAATATTTGAAGTATTACCGATGAAGCTATCGATATGGGTATAAAAACCTTCCAAATCATTTTTTTGCAAATAATTGACTAGAATTTTAAATAATTCCGGATCTTCATTGATTAAATAACCGACCCATTTAAGTGCATTAAAATAAAAAGGATATCTGCGCGCTTTTAAAAATTCAAAAATAAACGTATCGTTTACAAAATTTCTAAGATCATTGATCTGTCTCTTTGGACAAATACCACCTGCATATAATTCAGCAATTCCTTCCGTCAACGTCAAATCTAACTCAAGATCCTTGACAAACAGGGCATATAAATGATGAATATATTCATGATTCAGCGCTGAAAGCTCAGTCACGTAAGTATAGGTCGATCCTAATAAAGTATTGTTAGAACTGAATTTTTCAGGAGGAAAGTATGTGGCTAAAACAGTATGGGATGCTTCTGGAGGATCATCACGTTCAAAAATAAATTTATCGATTAAAAAATTCTTTTTGGAATCAGCTAAATGTAACACATATTCACTGGCATTATAGTTAAGTTCAAATCCAAATTCTTCCATCCAAGAAACAAAGGATTCTACATTTCTCATGGTAACGCACAAACGATCCAAATCTGATTTAGAACAATTATTATTTTTGATATCTATGAAAAAATGAGATAATTGATCCGTTGCACAGCTATAGTTATCCTTATAACGGATATAATCGGACTTACATTGCGCTCGATAATTTTTGCTGTCACATAACGCGGTAAGATTAGTTGAATTGGGGTAACTTTGTGCTAAAAAAGATTTATAAAATATGTATTTCAAGAAATTCTCTTCTACATACGGTCTGAATTGATCATAAAGTACATTGCGCGTATCTTGTATTGATTGTTTTATCGTGGCGTGATTGACTTTTACACTCCAAATGCGGCTAGTTTTTAAAGTATGATCCAATACACCTAAGGTATCAAACAATTTCATCGCCGCCAGTTCATTGGAATCAACGTGGGTTTTATCTAATGAACAAGCTAACTCATTAATAGTCCGTATTAAAGCAGGATAATTTTTAATAAACGACCTGGATTGAAAACTTAACTGTAAAGTATTGCGAAACTTTGATAAGAGTTCAGACGAGTTAAACGATCGGTTAGAAATCTTTTGAAAATCATTGGTCCAAATACTAATTTCAGCTTTTTCAAAGAGATAGCGATAATTCGGCCCCAGCATTAAAGCTAATAGATTAAGGTAATGAATCACTACCTTTTCTTGCCGGCTATCAAAACGAGATTCTAAACTTAATTTGTCCAGAATTTCAGCAACAATATTACTAAATTCGTTCAAAATCCGACTATCGTGAGGCTTAGATTCAACAAGTTTTCTTAAAAATCTAAAAAACAGATCAGTTTCGGAGGGATGGTTAAAAAAGTTAACTTTTTTAATTTGTTCATAAATTGTATTTAAAACGGGTGCTAAAGCAGTGGGATCTATTGCAAAATAATCAGGCCATTTATTCTCTCGCAACAATAGGCTTTGTAAACTAGTAGAAATAGGCCAAGAAGAAAAATTTGGCTTATTAAAAATAAAATCCATATCATCATCCATATAAACTCCCTTTATAATTATCATAAATTTATTTAAACTTAATTTTAATTAATTTACAAATAAAATTTATAGATTAATTAAAAAAAATAAAAAAATTTTAAATAAAATAAATGGAAATTTAACTTAAGATCGATTGTAAACGCGACAATACTTCTTGTTTACCTAACACACGCAATGTCGCATTCATTGGCGGTGAAACATTGCCACCGGTAATAGCCCAACGCAAAGGTTG
>CANJLU010000066.1 GCA_947475085.1 Coxiellaceae bacterium | reverse complement strand
TAAACGTTCTGAAAACGCTAAGGGATGAGAAGTAGTAAAACGTATGCGCAAAATATCTTCTATGGCGGCGATATAGCGTATTAAATCGGCTAAGTCGGCTGTGCCTCCTTCATGGCGTGGACCTTGATAATCGTTAACGTTTTGCCCTAATAAGGTAATCTCGCGGACAGATTGGTCAGACAATTGTACAATTTCTGCGAGTACATCATCTAAAGGCCGGCTAATTTCTTCACCTCGTGTATAAGGAACGACACAAAAACTGCAATATTTGTTACATCCTTCCATGATAGACACAAATGCGCGTGGACCCTCGGCGCGTGGCGCTGGTAAGTGATCAAATTTTTCAATTTCTGGAAAAGAGATATCAACCACAGACTGTTTTTTTTCTAAGACTTGATTGATCATATCCGGGAGTCGATGCAAAGTCTGAGGGCCAAACACAATGTCTACATAAGGGGCGCGCTGAATAATGCCCGCACCTTCTTGACTCGCAACGCAGCCGCCCACCGCGATGATGAGGTGGGATCGCAAGGCTTTAATTTTACGCCATTGTCCGAGCTCGGAAAATACTTTTTCCTGTGCTTTTTCTCGAATAGAACAAGTATTTAAGACGATGACATCGGCTTCGTTAGGATCTTTGGTTGAGATCAAACCATGAGAATGGGATAAAAGATTAAACAGACTGTCCGAGTCATACTCATTCATTTGACAGCCATGCGTTTCAATATAAATTTTTTGCAACATGAAATCTCTTTACTGATTGAGTTTTTCTTTTAATAAAGTATTTAATTGTTGTGGATTTATTTTTCCACCGGAGGCTTTCATGACTTGACCGACAAAAAACCCAAATAATTTATCTTTCCCTGCTCTATAATCGGCTAATTGTTCCGGATATTTTATTAAAATCTCATCAATAAGTGTCAAGATGGCGGTTTGATCCGTGACTTGTTGTAGATTTTTTTCTTGAATGATTTCATCACTGGTTTTTTGGCTGGTCCACAACGCTTCAAACACATCCTTAGCGATGTTGCTAGAAATAGTGTTATCAGCAATTCGTTGCAGCAGACCCGCGAGTCGTTGGGCACTAATAGGTGATGCAATAATGTTTAAGTTAGATTTATTTAGCGCGGCAGCAAGTTCTCCCATAATCCAATTAACCGCTAATTTGGGCGAAGCTTTGGCTTTGACGACAGCTTCAAAGTAGTCTGCCAATTCGCGTGCCGCGGTCAGTAAATTGGCATCATAAGCACTCAGCTTATATTCTGATTGGAAGCGAGCCAATTTTTTTTGTGGTAATTCCGGCAAGCTTTGATAAAGTTTTTCAATAAAGTCCGCATTGATGACGACAGGGCATAAATCGGGATCAGTGAAATAACGATAATCTCTAGCGTCCTCTTTACTACGCATCGGGCGAGTTTCTTGTTTATTGGTATCATATAAACGGGTTTCTTGGGTGATGCTGCCACCGTCTTCTAAAACTGCAATTTGGCGTTCAATTTCATATTGAATGGCTTTTTCTATAAAACGAAACGAGTTTAAATTTTTAATTTCAACACGTTTACCTAATTGGGTTTCATTGACTTTACGTACCGAGACATTGGCATCACAGCGAAATGAGCCTTCTTGCAAATTACCATCTGAGATATCCAAATAACGAACCAGTGTATGCAAGGTTTTAAGATAGATGACCGCTTCTTTTGGCGATCTTAAATCGGGCTCTGAAACAATTTCTAATAAAGGCGTACCGGCACGATTAAGATCGATACCACTCATATTTTCGAATCCTTCATGCAAGGATTTTCCAGCATCTTCTTCTAAATGGGCGCGTGTAATATTAACAGTTTTTTGTTCGCCATTTTCTAAACTTATTGTTAAGTGTCCACGCCCAACGATAGGATTTTCATGTTGACTAATTTGATAGCCTTTGGGCAGATCAGGATAAAAATAATTTTTACGTGCGAAGATTGAATAATGCGGGATGTCAGCTTGGATACTTAAACCAAATTTTATCGCCATATTGACCGCTTCTGCATTTAAAACCGGTAGTACGCCGGGTAAAGCTAAGTCTATCGCACAGGCTTGTGTATTCGGTTCAGCACCATAGGCGGTAGCTGCACCTGAAAAAAGTTTCGATAGTGTTGATAATTGAACATGTACTTCAAGCCCTATAACAGACTCCCAGGCACCTGCAGATTTTTCAGGCTCGACTTTGCTATTTTTTGATGATTTTTTGTGTATAGCCGAGGTCATAGATTGAAATTCTCCGGTATTTTTTTATGCCAATCAGTCGCTTGTTGATAACGATGCGCGGCATTCAATAATTTTGCTTCGGTAAAAGGACGCCCAATGAGTTGCATGCCTAAGGGAAGTCCATCAACAAATCCTGCTGGAATTGAAATAGCCGGTAGGCCTGCTAAATTAATAGCGATGGTGTAAATATCCGATAAATACATACTGACCGGATCATTGATTTTTTCACCTAGCTTGAATGCGGTAGTCGGTGTCGTCGGCCCGAGTAAGATATCAACCTGGTTAAATGCCTGTTTAAATTCTTCGATTAGTAGCGCGCGAATTTTTTGTGCTTTAGCATAATAAGCATCATAAGAACCAGCAGATAAAACATACGTACCCATTAATAGCCGACGTTTTACTTCATTACCAAATCCTTCGCTACGAGTTCTTTCGTATAAATCTTTTAAATCAGTAGGGTTATTACAACGATAACCATAACGCACGCCATCATAGCGAGCAAGATTAGAAGAGCATTCAGCTGATGCAATGATGTAATAAAGTGGAATAACTAAATGACAATTGGGTAAACTGACGCTACTCACTTTTGCACCTAATTTTTCATAAAGCTTAATAGCTGCTTGGATAGTTGCTGCTACTTTAGGATCAAGATCTTCGGAAAAATATTCTTTGGGTAATCCAATTTTTAGCCCTTCGAGTGAATCATTTAGTGTCGAGAGGTAGTTGGGAACGGGTTGGTCGATACTCGTGGAATCTTTCTCATCAAAACCTGCCATGACATTCATTAAGAGCGCAGCATCTTCGGCGGTTTGTGTCATCGGGCCGGCTTGGTCTAAGCTAGAGGCAAAAGCAATCAGCCCATAACGCGAAACACGACCATACGTGGGTTTAAGCCCGGTAAGATTGCACAATGCTGCGGGTTGCCTTATGGAACCTCCGGTGTCGGTACCGGTTGCTGCAGGCGTTAATCGGGCCGCCACAGCGGCACTAGAGCCACCCGAAGATCCGCCGGGCACGCGTGCAATATCCCAGGGGTTTTTTACTGCACCATAAAAACTGTTTTCATTGGATGAGCCCATGGCAAATTCATCCATGTTAGTTTTACCCAATAATACCGTCCCGGCTTGATTAAGCCGACTGACCAGTGTGGCGTCATAGGGAGCAATAAAATTATCTAACATTTTAGAAGCACAACTCGTCTTAATGCCAGCGGTGCAAAAAATATCTTTATGTGCGAAAGGAATACCGGTCAGGGGTCCAGCGCTGCCATTTTGGTGTTGTAAATCGGCTTGCTTGGCTTGCTCTAGCGCAAGAGTGGGCGTGACAGTAATGAAGCTATTTAAGGTTTTATCAAATTTATCGATACGCGCTAAAAAATGTTGGGTTAATTCTGTACTGGATAATTTTTTTGCATGTAGCGCGGTAGATAACTCAGTGAGCGTATAATTATGCATATTTTTTAATCTCTAAAAGTTATTCTAAAACCAGCGGGACACAATAAAGGCCTGCTTCAGTATGCTGAGTGAGTTGCTGAAAGTCTTTTCTATGCACTATCTCTGTGATTTTATCAGCACGCAAGCGTTGGGTGATGCCAAATGGGTGAGCGACGGGTTGTACGGAGCTTGTATCTACGGCATCCATCTCAGTGGCCAGGTTAAAGATGCCTTGTAGGCTTTTCAAATACTGAGTGGCCTCTTCAAGATTGATTTGTATTCTAGCGAGATCAGCAATCTTATTAACGTCTTCGAGCGTAATGACCATAGTGAGCAAAACTCCAAATCTAGTACGACTACTCTTCACACTTGAGTTTTTGTCTGTGTTGCCGCTCAATTCACAATCCTCATGTGTCTTAAATACACTGTGGTTGCTTCATTCTCGCGGCGCCTTGCCAAAAATCCAATTGCTGTGAGTTTAAAAATTTCGGTATTATACCTATTACGCTTAGATTTGCGAATTTCTCATCGAACCTCCTAATCTTACGAGCTTGCTTGCATAAAATCTTCTAGATTTGCTAAAGTGCGTAGGCACACACTATATTGTGTAGGTAAACGTTCATACGTAGGTGGTCAACTTTATGCTAAGCAAATTCCGCGGTTTATTTTCTAAAGACATTTCGATAGATTTAGGCACGGCAAATTCATTAATTTATGTTCGTGGCGAAGGAATTGTTCTCAATGAACCGTCCGTAGTCGCTATTCGGTTAGAGGAGGGCAATCAACGCCGTGTGCTCGCAGTGGGCTGGGAAGCGAAGCGCATGTTAGGGCGTACGCCGGGCAACATTAGTGCGATACGTCCGTTAAAAGATGGTGTGATTGCTGATTTTTATGTGACTGAAAAAATGTTGCAACATTTTATTAGTAAAGTACATCAAAATCGTTTTTTACGTCCCGCTCCCCGAATTTTGGTTTGCGTACCTTGTGGATCCACACAGGTTGAACGTAGAGCGATACGTGAATCGGCTTTAGGTGCCGGTGCCAGGGAAGTATATTTAATTGAAGAGCCTATGGCAGCGGCTATTGGTGCAGGCATGCCTGTCGATGAAGCGCGAGGATCATTAGTGGTGGATATTGGTGGTGGAACCACTGAAGTTGCTGTCATTTCTTTAGGTGGCGTGGTTTATTCTCAATCCGTGCGGATAGGTGGTGACCGTTTCGACGAAGCTATCGTCAATTATGTTCGACGCAGCTATGGAAGTTTAATTGGTGAACCGACCGCAGAGCGGATTAAGCATGAAATTGGTACGGCTTTTTCTCTATCTGAAGTGCGTGAAATTGAAGTACGTGGACGTAATATTTCAGAAGGTGTTCCCAGAGCCTTTGTTTTGAATAGCAATGAAATTTTAGAGGCTTTACAAGAACCCTTATCCAATATTATTGGCGCTATTCGCACTGGCTTAGAACAAACGCCACCTGAATTAGCCGCGGATATTTCCGAAAGAGGGATGGTTTTAACCGGTGGTGGTGCGTTACTCAGGAATTTAGATCGGTTAATTACTGAAGAAACCGGTATGCCTGTCGTCGTCGCAGAAGATCCATTAACCTGCGTCGCGCGGGGTGGTGGACGAGCACTTGAAATTATCGATGAAATGGGTGGAGATTTTCTAGTCAAAGATTAGCAGGTAAGCGTTATTAAACTATTATTTAACCGTGGAAAAACCTCATTAGGGTTAAGGCTAGTTTTTTTCGTTATTTTATCGCTATTACTTATTCTGTTGGATTATCATCATTATCTACCGTCGATACGTCGTGTATTGAATAACGTCGTAGCACCTTTGCAGTATATGGTCGATGCTCCGATACAGTTATTTCAAAATATAAGTAGCAATTTTGTCACACGACAAAAAATACAATCTGAAAATACGGCTTTGCGTACCCAGCAAGTATTATTACTAGCGAAGTTACAACGCTTTTCTGCTTTAGAAAGTGAAAATAGGCAATTAAATCAACTTTTAGCGGCGACTGAACATCTAAAACAACAACATTTTAGTTTAGCGCGCTTGTTATTGGTTAATGCCGATCCGTTATTGAATGAAGTAATAGTCGATAAAGGCCAATCGGATGGCGTTAAAGTAGGACAACCCGTACTAGATGCAAATGGCGTAATGGGTCAAGTTATCAACGTTGATTTTTTAAGTAGCCGTGTGCTTTTACTCACTGATTTTCGTAGTGCGATTCCCGTTCAAGATGTGCGTAGTGATGCGCGTGGAATTTTAGTGGGACGAGGACGACTCGCAAAACTTTTATTAAAGGATATACCTGGAACAGTAGATATTAAGGTCAATGATCTATTAGTAACATCTGGTTTAGGCGGACGTTATCCGGCGGGTTATCCTGTTGGCGTTGTTAGTGTGGTTAATACCAATGTGGCTACACAGTTTGCCAGTATACAAGTTGATCCGAGTGCACAATTAAATAGAAATCGGCCGGTATTATTAATTTCCTCTGTCAATTCACCTAAGTCTGAAGTTAATTCGAAGCTTAAAACCCACTCACGCGCGCTTAAGTAGGATAGTGGAATGAAACCTCTGTATTTTTCTACCTTATTACTCGTTGCAATTAGTTTTTTTGCGGCGATTATACTTAATATTATTCCTTTACCGCCCGCGCTGGCTTTATTTTTTCCTTTATGGCTACCCTTAGTGTTAATTTACTGGATCATGGTACTGCCCGAGCATATTCATTTTACTTTAGCCTGGATACTCGGATTATTTATTGATGTGTTATATGGCAGTTATTTGGGAGAACATAGTTTGGCTTTATGCGTAGTTGCTTATTTGGCTTACCGTTTTCATTTGCAATTTCGCATGTTTCCGTTGCCGCAACAAATATTATTTATTTTGGTCATGTTAACTATCTATCAGATGCTACTTATTTGCATACAAGCTTGGTTGGGATTCCCCGTTGATTTTCGCTGGACTTGGGTTTCATTATTAGTCAGTGCTTTAGTTTGGCCGTTAATGGGCAATGTCCTAAAAATAAACCCTTTAGATATGCGCCACTAGTTGTCAGTACCAATTTTTTATTAAAACTTATTTAATTAGCGGTATACTAACAAACTATTAAGCGTATTTATAGAAAATTAAGGAGTTACTATGAATATAATAAAAGATCCCGCAGGTCCTGCCGATTATGATCGACGCATTCATTCTATTGTATTGCATTATACAGTTTCTGACGAAGACGATGCTCGCGAAACGCTTAAACATGGCGGCGTGAGTGCGCATTTTTTAATCCCAAAAACTGCTAAATCCGATGGCACTGATGTATGGCAATGTGTCGATACTACCGATCGCGCCTGGCATGCCGGTGTGAGTGTTTGGCAGAATCGTACTGGTCTTAATGATACGTCGATAGGGATAGAAATAATTAACTATGCTTATGGTTTAGTACAGGATTCAGGAGAAGTATTATTTACTTATCAAATTGAAAGTCAACTTAAAGAATTTATTTTACAGACTTTACAAGAAAAAGATAAAAATTTATACCAGCTTTTAACTGAAGAAAAATTATTAACTGCCTTTTTATCCGACATGAGGCGTGGTTTGGTGCCGCCGCGTGACCGTATTGCATATGAAAAAAAGGTATCTCCAGAATTAATAGCTAAGTATAAGAAATTTACTAAAGAATGGCGTGAAAAAAATGATCCGTTTCAACCTATCAAACAAGAAGACCTTTACCAATTAGAACAACAGGGTAAGCTTAAATGGGATGAATTTACTGAGCATCAACATCTTATGCTGGTTGACTTACTAAAAAAATTACTTGAAGAGTTACAAATTAGGGATGGTGATACTATACGTTATCAAATAGATCCCACCGCTATCATCGGGCATTCAGATATTGCTCCTGGTCGTAAGCAAGATCCTGGCCCTAAATTCCCCTGGAAATATTTAGCCGATCATGGCATAGGCGCGTGGCCAGATGAAAAGCAGGTATCAGCTATTGAGAAAGAAATTCAGCTTGATCAAGCCATTAATTATAAATGGATACAGGATAATCTAAGGCTTTATGGATACAAAATAGAATCTACAGGTCAATTAGACACACAAACAAAAGACGTCATCAGAGTTTTTCAAATGCATTTTGAGCCTGAAAACTATTCAGGAGAGCCTACTGGAAAAACCATAAGCATTTTGGAAGCGTTAATTAAAAAATATTACCCAAATCATCAATCGGATTATCCGCGCTGTTTTAGCTCATTTGCTAAAAAAAAAAGTAACTTCTTCCCCAGTCCCAAAAGTGATACAAAGTCGGCAACAAATAATCGCATGACTGCGTTTAATTGTTGTGTAATTAGTTAACAATCTTATTTTCATTACCATGTTGATCATACTTTTGAATGGTCAACATTATTTCTTTTCAAATATCTTTTTTTCATTTAACTAGCTATTGCTAACTCTATTATTACGTTTAAAAATTTACTTACCAGTGTGTAACGTGTTGTATAAGCTGTGTAAAAGCCTTTGAAAACTTGTGGATAATGCAATCTTTTGCTAAAATTGTTATACGTGATTGTATAAAATAACGTAAGTAAAATATATAACACTATATATAGTTGTTTGAAAAAAAATTAACACTATATTTAGTAAGAC
>CANJLU010000065.1 GCA_947475085.1 Coxiellaceae bacterium | reverse complement strand
ATTTATTTTAAAAAATATGAACCCGAAGAAATAGTAAAAGAATTTCAGGAGCTAGCTCTAGCAGCGGGCGCCCGCGCGATGACTCTCATCACTGGGCGACAGCGCAAAGCACAAGTAAAGTATTTCATTGGCTTGGGTAAACTTGAAGAAATTTACACTGCTGCAATTGCACATCGAGCACAATTAATTCTATTTAATCACGATTTAAGTCCCGCTCAAGAACGTAATTTAGAACAAAAATTACATTGTCGGGTATTAGGGCGTACTGGGTTAATTCTAGATATTTTCGCGCAACGTGCACGTACCTTTGAAGGGAAATTGCAGGTTAAACTTGCGCAACTAGAACATCTTTCCACGCGGCTCATCCGTGGTTGGACGCACTTGGAAAGGCAACGCGGTGGTATTGGCTTACGCGGTCCCGGTGAAACGCAATTAGAAACCGATAAGCGTTTGATTCGACAACAAATAAAAATTATAAAAAAACGTTTAGAAAAAGTTCGCGCACAACGTGCGCAAAGCCAACGTGCAAGAAGAAAGTCTCGTTTAGCACATATTTCGCTAGTCGGATACACGAATACCGGGAAATCCACGTTATTTAATCGTTTGACTAAAGCCACGGTTTTTGTCGCTAATCAACCTTTTGCCACATTAGATCCCAATATACGTCGACTGCCTCTTAACGACGGACAAATCGCTATTTTGGCCGATACGGTAGGTTTTATACGCCACTTGCCTCATCACCTCGTCGTGGCTTTTCGAGCGACTTTAGAAGAAACACAACAAGCCGATCTACTATTACATGTAGTGGATGCTACGAATAATGACAAAAATGAATGTAATCTAGCGGTAAATAATGTTTTAAAACAAATACATACCGATCACATTACGCAATTGCTGGTGGTCAATAAAATTGATTTACTAGACGATACGCCGCCTCGTTTAGAACGCAATGCGGTAGGCCTACCTATTAAAGTTTGGATATCCGCTCAATCGGGTATAGGTATCGATTTATTACGACAGGCAATCATCGAATGTCTGGCTTATCAAGCGGATAGCGAAAAATCTTATCTGCCAAACCATCATACACAAGCTAGTCTATTTGACCCCGCTTCATCTGATCATAACGACGCGGTGATGAATTAATAGTTGCGAGAATGGCTCAGCATGCCTAAAATGCTCTCCTCAGCAGGCAAGTTACATAAAAAATACCGTCTAAGCTATTTGACAGCTAGCTACTAAAAAGCGGTAAACTGTATTGTAAAGTATAGAAGGCTAACAATTGGAGCATATTATGCCCTGGAACGAACCGGGTGATCCCAGTAAAAACAAAGATCCGTGGACAGGACGACCCAAACAGACTCCTCCCGATCTTGAAGCGTTTCTACGTGATTTAGTAAAGAAGATCGTCGCTTTATTTAAGCTAAGAATTTTGAATAAGAAGTCGGCGCTCGCTCGTCCTTTCCCTTTCTTACCCACAAAACTTAATGCCAAGTCACTTAGTCTGATTTCGATCGTCTGCTTACTTGCATGGCTTGCGCTCGGCTTTTTCAAAGTCAATATGGGTGAATCAGCCGTTATTACTCGCCTTGGAGCCTATAGCACAACACTAGGTTCAGGCTATCATTGGATCCTTAAACCTTTCCAACATTACACAATAGTAAATTCCGGCAAGTTGGCTAAACTCTCCACTCAGGTTAAATTATTAACGCAAGATGAAAACAAAATTGCTGTAGACGTCGATATTGATTATTCTATCGCTAATCCGCGCAACTACCTTTTTGCTACCGCTCAGCCTTTACTCAGCGTTCAAGAGACCTTACACAATGTAGTAAATCAGGTCCTCAGTCAGTTTACATTAAAGCAACTGCTCAGCACTTCAAATTTCTCGCTCGCAGAACGCTTACAAAAACAGTTGGATACTTTAACAATACAACAACAAACCGGCTTAGCTATCAAAAATATTGAGTTGGGACCTATCCAAATTCCAGAGCAACTGCATGCTTCTTTTACTGATGTTGCTAATGCCAAAAATGATAAGCAACAACTAGAAAAGCTAGCCAATGTTTATGCCATCCAAGTGGAACCACGCGCTCGAGCGCTGGCACAACGACTTATAACGGATGCCAAAGCTTATCAACAAGAAGTCGTATTAAAAGCTAAAACCGATATCATTCGCTTTTTAGCCTTACTACCGGCTTATGAAGCTGCTCCTGCATTGACGCGAAAACGGCTATACTTAAGTGCCTTGCAAACGATGATGACACATAGCAATAAACTGGTTGTAGCCAATAATGCGAATACCAATTTTTCATTAACCTTAGACCAACTCCAAACCGCATCTCCTGTAAACACCGAGACAGAAAAAGCGCCTACTTCGATTAGCAACGATAAAAAACCAAGTATTGATAACGAATCGAATAATAAAACGAATAATACTATCCCCAGTAGTTACAATATTTCCGGAGGATATGAATGATCATTCTAAGAAAAAAAATTCATTTACTCTTAGGTTTTTTAGTCTGTTTATTATTTATTCTTTACCAAAGCACTACTATCGTACCCGAAGGTCACAGCGGCTTATTGTTATCTGCAGAAAAATTAACTAACTATGCGCAAGGACAAGATTTGGTTCTGAAACCTGGCTTACATTTTAAAATCCCTTTTTTGATGCGTCCGATATTGCTGGATAATCGCTTGCAAACACTGTTCTTTAGTGAGGTCAGTGATACTAATAATTCACCCGATAAACCCATTAGCATCGATTATTATGCGAATTGGCGCATCAGTGATCCTGTGCGTTACTACGAACAAACTAAAAATAATTTGCAGCAGATTAAATTATTAGTTAGCCAACAGATAAACGCTTTATTTAATGATAAAGATCCGCATCTATCCTTTAGCCAACTCATTTTACATGGATCACCTACGCAAATAGATAGCATTTTGTCTACTGTTAATAAACAACTTAAAACCGCCGGAATTAAACTTATCGGTATTGGTTTTAAGCAATTACATCTCTCTAGTGATGCTAATACACGATTATTAAACAGTATGAGTAGTGAACAAGAAAATATTGCCATTACTCAACGCGCCGAAGGTAAAGCCAACGCCGAATTGATTCGTGCCAATGCCGATAATTCAGTCAGCTTAATTTTAGCTAAGGCAAAAGAAGAAGCTGCAAAAATCCGTGCGCAAGGCGACGCCGAAGCCGCAAAAATATATAATCAAGCCTATAATAAAAATCCAGAATTTGCGGCTTTTTATCTCAATCTAGAAGCCTATCAACAAGGATTTAACCAATCCTCAACGAATAATTTTTTGTTATTAAATACAAAAGATGAACACATAAAATTAGAAAAAATTCACTCGCATAAAAGCCAGCTTAAATTAACCCACTAAATATTATGACAAAAACCATCATCATTATTGGATGCCAATGGGGCGACGAAGGCAAAGGGAAAATTGTTGACTTACTCACGCAGCACGTTAAAGCCGTAGTACGCTTTCAAGGAGGACATAATGCTGGACATACTTTGGTTATCCAAGGTAAAAAAACTATTTTACGTTTAATCCCCTCTGGAATTTTACATGCCGGCGTAGAATGTTTAATTGGTAATGGCGTAGTCATTTCGCCAGAAGCCTTGATCAAAGAAATGGATGAACTAGAACAGCAAGGTGTCCCAGCACGACTACGCCTGAAGCTCAGCGCGACCTGTCCTATTATCTTACCGACACATATTGCACTCGATGAAGCGCGCGAAAAGAGCGGAAAAAATGCCATTGGTACCACCAAACGCGGCATAGGACCTGCCTATGAAGATAAAGTTGCCCGCCGCGGTCTACGCCTGTGTGATTTTTTTAATCCACAACAATTTGCTGAAAAATTAAAAACCCTCTTCCATTATCATAATTTTATACTTGAACATTATTATCAAGCACCCACCATCGACTACGAAAAAACCTGTGCGCATTTATTAACCTTAGGCAAACAATTAGTTCCGTTAATTACTGATGTCCCTGCACTTTTAGCAAGCTATCATCAAGAAAAAAAACCTTTATTATTTGAAGGTGCACAAGGTACCTATTTAGATATTGATCAAGGGACTTATCCCTATGTCACTTCATCGAATACCATAGCCGGCTCTGCAGCCACCGGTAGCGGTTTAGGCATACGTTGCTTTGATTATGTGTTAGGCGTTAGCAAAGCGTATAGCACACGCGTCGGTAACGGCGTTTTTCCCACCGAACTACTCGACCAAGACGGCAATAATCTCAGAGATCGCGGTAACGAATACGGAAGTGTCACCAAACGTCCACGTCGTTGTGGGTGGTTAGATACGGTGTTATTGCGCCGCGCAGTCCAATTGAATAGCGTCTCCGCTTTATGTCTAACCAAATTGGATGTATTAGATACGCTGCCAACTATTAAAATTTGCACCGCTTATCGACTAGGAACGCAGGTATTAACCGACTTACCGTTAAATCCAGAAGATCTCAGCCAATGTATCCCAATGTACGAAGAACTCCCTGGATGGCAAACACCGACAACACCGACTAAAGAATTGGCTAAATTACCAAAAAATGCACAAGCTTATTTACGCCGCATTGAAGAGTTGGTGGGCATACCGATAGTGATTATCTCTACCGGCGCCGATAGAGATGAAACGATCGTTTTGGAGAAGATTGTTTAAATTTTTTAATTCAAAAAAAATTTATTAATCATTTAATCTCATACGAATAAAAGTTATTACTAAAATTTTTAGGAATCCCCATGGAAGGCAAACTAAATATTCTTATATGCTATGGTTTCATTGGGCTCATCATTGCTTTGTGGCCAATTTTAGTAAAAGAAGGAATTAACTTAACAAACCTCCAATGCGAAACCTCTATTCAATCCTCTGGGCGGATATGGAGATTAATATGCTTCTTAATCGCTTTTCTTGGTGCATTTTTTATCGCTGGCGAAACTATTCCTAACTTAGTTTTAAGTTTCCTGCTAATAGTTTCAATGTTAGCTTTAAGCAGTGAAAAATTTGATATCGCTATCCTATTTTCAACCTTTCTAGCCTTATGTGTGTCTACAACCTTGCTATGGTGGCATAGACATGGACATACGTTAAACATTAGTGGTTTTTCGACGGCTGCTATTTGTTTTTTTACATTTCTTTTTACTCAGCTATATAAGATTAACCCTAATCCATCTATAAAAATAACTCGTATCTTTATGTGGCTAATCGTTTATATGCTATGTGCGGCCCTGCTAAGCTTTTCCACAGGAATCTTTTCCAATGAAGAATTAATTAAAACGCTCTGGCATCATTGGAGTGCTTATATAGGCCCTGCAGAATTACTATTGTCTGGAGCAGTTATATTTCATGATTTCCCAGCCCAATATGGTCTTGGCCCTACTTTTCTAATTGCTAGTGCGTGTGGTCAGGATTGCTGGCAAGGGATGTATTATATAACTAGCCTTACCACATGGTTATTTTCATTATGTATTGCAAGCTTGGCATTTGCCTTAACACCTAATCGCTGGCCTGAGCGTCTTATTACGCTATCCCTTTGCTTAGCAACCTGTTTTTTTTGGACTGCTTTTCCACCCCTGGCTGGTTCCCCATTGGAAACACCCTCGGTCAGTGGCCTTCGTTTTCTTCCCGTTATTTTTCTAGTTACTTATTTGTTTTTTGTCACTCCTATTGAGCATTCAAAAATAAAAAGCATCATTGCCCATAGTTTTTGGGTGTTTGGAATACTTTGGTCACCAGAATCAGCATTTTATGTTACATGTGTGTGGTGGCCTTATTATATTTTTGTCCGACGCGCACAAGGAAATATCACTACTCGTTTTAAAGGCCTACTCCAAACTACAATTCGATTACTTTTGATTGCTGTTAGTTTGACGGTTATATTTAATATCATATTTCGCATTATTTATGGCAAAGGGCCCACACTCTATGCTTTCCTTGCCTATGCACTTAACCCCCCAGGTACTTTGCCAGTTACCTGGCATGGCGGGATACTATATTTTCTTTTAGTAACAAGTACTGGGATAATCAGCTTATTTCATCTATGGCACAAGTCGGGCGATACTTTTGAATTTCGCTCAGGATTTTTAATCATACTTTTATGCTATAGTGTTTTTTCTTATTTTCTAGGTCGAAGTCACGATAATACTTTTCTAAATATTTCACCTTTTATTCTATTAGTCTTACTCTATGTAGTCTCTATCACACATAAAAAATACTTACATAGAATCGGTGTTATTTGTTTAATGGCATTCCTTGGCTGGCTTCCAGCTTTTGGTTGGGCGGCATGGCAGGATAATATCAGCAAGGGTAGAATATTTTCCTTTAACTCAAAATTACTTCGCGATTATTTAGCTTTTTCCAATTTTTTAACCCTTTCAAAGACATCTGTTCATTATACAGATTTTAATCTTAGCCCTAATTTCCCAAAAGATATCTGGACTGCCATTAATTTCCTTCAGCACTATAAAGAACCTATTACTATACTTAATTCTACTTTTAGCTTGATAGGTTCTAGTCATCCCAATGTTTGGAGCGCCATTCATGGTCCAGCCAATTATTTTTTCATTCCCGCTAAGCATAGGCGAGAATTTTTGCAAGCTACTGCAAAAACACTTCATCGTTCTGGCTGGCTTATTGTTGAGAAAAATTCTCCAGCTGAGATGTTTTTAGGAGATTTTGATTTTGCTTATCAACGCACAAATTATGTTGATTTTGGAAACTATTATGCAATTCGTTTTACTCCAAAGAAAATCTTATAGTATAAAAATTAAGCAAAAATTTTGTACTTATTATTTTTCAATTTTTAAAGGATTAAATTTAATTTTATGACAATCAAAGTAAAATCTTATGCAAGCCAAGAGCAATTAAAACCCATCCCAGTAAATTCTCCTGCTGACAACCCTATTCTGTTCTATATCCGTTGCTTATTTGATTTGCAGCTCAAAACTATTACCGATTTTCTACAACCTAAATTAGCGAAAATCTCTAATACAGTTCTTGATATTGGCGCAGGAAATTCACCTTGGAAAAGTTTTTTAGGCAAGGATGTTAGCTATGTAGGCTTGGATACGGAATCCGCTAAGGATTTCAATATGAAAAATAATAAAGAAATTATTTATTATTCAGGAGGGGTTTTTCCATTTCCTGAGAATAAATTCAGTCATGCACTATGTATCGAAGTTTTAGAACATATTTTTGATACAGAAAATTTTTTAAGCGAAATATTTAGATGTTTAGAGCCTAACGGTCAACTTATATTAACAGTACCTTGGTCAGCTCGTAGGCATCATCTACCTTATGATTACTTTCGTTTTACGCCAGAAGCTCTCGAGCAACTTTTTACAAAAAAAGGCTTTACGGATATTAGTATAGAAACCAGAGGGAATGATTTTGCTGTGCTTTTTAACAAAAGCTTATGTTTAGTTCAGAGTATGATTTTACCAAAAAAGAAAATACTAACATTTTTAACACTTCCTATTGGATTAATACTTCTTCCTAATTTATTATTAGTTTTTATTCTGGCTCATCTATCGATGAAATTGAAAATTAAATCTCATTTTGATCCCCTAGGATTTTCACTAACTGCTACGAAACCGATAAATTTATCAGCCTCACTCGATAAATAAGAGATTTTTTATGTCAGTTGATCGTTCTTGTCCGATTTGTAAAGCTTCCAGTAAAGATGCTGCGCTTTTCCAAAAAGAAAATATTGATGAAAATCGAATTTCTGGATTTAGTTATGCATCGCGTAAAGAGCCAGAATTTATGTGTCATCGTTTGCTTCGCTGCAAAATATGTGATCTTGTTTATGTCAGTAATCCGCCTGAAGAGCATCATCTGGCTAATGCCTACCATGTTTCAGAATATGATAGCTCAGAAGAAGCCGATGACGCCGCATTAGCTTATATCAAAACTATTCAGCCCATCCTAGACAATTTAAAAGTTAAAAAGAAAGCCCTTGAAATAGGTTCTGGAACAGGCGTATTTCTTGAATTATTAAAAGATAATGGTTTTGTAGAATTAATTGGCATTGAGCCCTCTTCTGCAGCAATTGAAGCTGCACCTACGCATCGTCATGCTTGGTTACGAAAAGAGATTTTTAAAGAACAAAATTTTGATCCCGCTTCGTTTGATCTCATTTGTTGCTTTATGACGATGGAACATGTATACGACCCATTGATAATCGCCCGAGCAGCGCAGCGATTATTAAAACCAAATGGAGCTTTTGTTACAGTAACTCACGATTATAGTAGTTTAATAAACCGCCTTCTCGGTAAAAAGTCTCCAATAATCGATATTGAACATATGCAGTTATTTTCCAAAAAAAGTATCTGTGAGCTTTTTAAGCGTTCTGATTATAATAATATTTATTCAAAACCATTTATCAACCAATATTCTTT
>CANJLU010000064.1 GCA_947475085.1 Coxiellaceae bacterium | reverse complement strand
CTGTGTTTGTTGTGCTAAGGCCAACAAAACTAAATGCAAGGCATCGGGACGATTGTAGGTAGTCACAATGACAGAAATACTGGGTGATTTTGCAGGCATATTGTTCTTCATCAGTTGATTAGCATGGGCATTAAAAAAACAAAAAATTTAAAGTGTTTTAAAGTATAATGAGTATATACTCATTGCACATCTTGGTGCTAATAGGTATGTTGATGCACCATCATCTAATAAAGCATTTAGTAATTTTTACAGTTTAAAATGTTGGTATTTTATAGCTGCTAGCGCTCGATATTTATTTTTCTTGGCTTTCACCGAATGAAACAATTCCTGTATTCACTATCACGCTTACTTATCGTATTTTTAACGAGTAGTATCGTTTTTTTTGCCCTGGTAGTCGTTACAGGACGAGCTTTAACTCCTTACCTAAACAAACAAGCACAAGGAGTTTCTGACTTAGCGGCTAAAGTATTGCACAAACCGGTACAAATTAAGCAATTCTCTGTAGCGTGGCAGGGTTTAACACCTATTTTTCACGGTACTGATGTCGTAATTTGGGATGACACGCGGACCCATCCTTTATTAAGCGTAAGACAGCTAAATATAGCGATTGATATCTTTCATAGCTTAGTGAGTGGAAGTATTAAATTAGGGGCAATAAGTGTCAATGGGATTGAATTAGTAGCACACCAAACTAAAGATGATCAATTGGTTTTTACCGGAATTAGCACATTATTCGATCAATCTTCCACATCTAATTCGAATGCCACGAATGAATTGATCGCTTGGTTTTTAGCAGAACCGCAATTAAGTTTAGATAATGTCGGTTTAAAATTTTACCCAAAATCAGGTCCGACTTGGCCACCGATGCGAATAATTTTGCTATTAAAAAACAGCGGTGATCAACATCAATTAAGTGGTCGTTTAGGTTTTGTACAAGAAAAAGTTTCTGAATTTAGTTTTAAAGTCGATCTGAAAGGGTCTCCCTTATCCTCTTCGCAGCATCATCTGAGTGGACCTATTTATTTACATGGCGAAAATGTTTTACTGGATCGATGGTTAAAGCTATGGAAACCCACATGGCAACTGCAAAACGCAAGAGCTAATTTTAAAATATGGGCCAATTGGCAATTTGATCATTTTACGCAATTTCAAGCCTTGATCAGTAGTTTACAGACAGCATCAATTAAGCTTGATAAGCAACCTAGCATGGCTTTTTCACCTTTTTCCACGCATTTACTTTGGCAAACTACGCAGCAAGATAATTGGAGTATTGATGCGATAGTTCATGATTTTGGTATGCAAGCCTGGCAAAAAATTCCAGGAGTCCAAGGGTTAGACGCTTTTCTGCATATGACCCCTGCGATGGGAAATATTATTGTGCATGCCAATGATTGCAGCATAGATTTTAATAAGCTATTTAAAGCGCCGATACATTTGGATAGCTTAACCAGTCAAGTGAATTGGCAGCAAAAAAATGGGGAATGGATCGTACAAGCCCCACAATTTGAAGCAACTAATCAGGATATAGCGGTTAATTCACAGTTTTCCTGGTTAATTCCTCAACTCGCCAGTCAGTCGCAAATAAGTTTATTAGCCCATGTGAAAATACATAATTCGACGCATATTGCTTATTATTTGCCGCAAACACTATTAGGTCCAGAACTTAAACATTGGCTTAGTACGGCTATTAATAAAGGTTCAGGTTTAGGCAGTTTAGTGTTACAAGGACCCGTGAATCAATTTCCTTTCGATCAACATAACGGAACTTTTTTAGTTGATACGCAAATAACCGATGCTAATTTAAACTACCAGCACGCTTGGCCTAGTTTGAAAAAAATTGATGGAGAACTTATTTTTTCGGGTCGGCAAATGCAAGTCTTAGTCGATACGGCAGAATTGCTGAATATAAGTTTAAAAAGTATTAAAGCTAATATACCCATTATTAAGAAAAACGTGCAGGCCGTATTACATATTGATAGCGGCGAAATGAATACACGTTTAGAAAAAGGCCAAGCTTTTTTAGTGGCTACACCGCTTGCAAAAGGAACACTAGGTCAATTAAAAAATTTAATACTGACAGGCCCTTTACAACTTAGTTTGCAAATGGCCATTCCTCTGGAATCAGGAAAACAAAAATTAAATTTATTGGGCCAAGCACACACAGAAAATGCTAAATTGAAAATTCCAGCGCATGATATTCAATTAGATCAATTAACCGGACCCTTCACTTTTAACCAGGACGGTGTATCAGCGGAAAAATTAACTGGAATTTTATGGAAGAAGCCCATAGAGTTGGCAATTCATTCCACACCGAATCTGCAAATTACTATTCATTATGATGATATCCTGACCAATTTAAAACCCGAACAAAATGGTTGGCGTTTCAGTATTGATAATCAAACCGCCAAAGGAACGGTTTTGATACCGAATAGTAATTTACAACCTATCCTAGCAAATTTTGACGTTATCAATTTAGATTCGTCGATTGAGTCTAATGAAACCAATACTTGGAATTTCAAGCAATTACCGAAAATTAATTTAAACGCAAGAGAAGTACGTTATAAGGAGATTAATTTTGGAGCGGTACAATTAAAATTAAATCCCATATTAGGTGGCGTGTTAGTAAGAGAATTAAATGCTGGCGATGCAAATTATCATCTCATAGCCAGTGGGGCTTGGCATACTCAAGAACGTAACTCCACAGAATTAATCGGACAATTGGACAGTGCTAATTTAAGCAACTTTTTAAGAAGTTGGGGTTTGCCGGCGAGTATCGTCGCCGAACAAGCGCATATGCGTTTTAATTTGAATTGGCAGGGGGCTCCCTATCAGTTCAGCTTTACTAAACTCAGAGGTCATTTTTCTTTTAATGCAAGTAATGGTCAGATAGTTGACATAGGATCCAGTAATGAAGCTAAATTAAATTTTGGCCGACTACTTACTTTTTTAAGTATACAAAGTTTAACTAAACGCTTGCAGCTGGATTTTAGTGATTTAAAAACCAAAGGTTTCGATTTTACCAATATACAAGGCAATTTTACCTTAAGAAACGGTAATGCCATCACGCGCGATGTGAAGATAGAAGGTCCCGTTGCTTCGATAAGTATTGCTGGCCGAATTGGTATGCTGAATAAAGATTATGATTTAGTCATTAAAGTGGTGCCGCATTTTACCTCCAGTTTACCGGTGATAGTCGGCTTGGCCGGTGGTCCTGTTGCTGGCGTAGTCGCTTGGCTGGCCAATGCAGTATTAGGTTCTACGGTACAGAAAATTGCTGAGACTTCCTATCACATTACTGGCTCGTGGAGCAAACCCGATGTAGTCAAAACATCGGCGTAAAAATTTCAGATTGAAGAATATAAAATAGTTTACGTAAACTAACTATTACGCTAAATTACCGCCACCGAACAATCTGATTTCAATATAAAAAAAGGATAGTTATGTTTGACCTTTCAGCTAAAAAATTTTCCGAAAAATACTACGCTGATGAGCAGAAAGCCATATCTAATTGGTATTATAGTTTAGATTGCCAATCCGGTGAAGGATTGATTAATCCTTTGCTTCCAAAATTACAAAAGATTTCTAGTAGTGACTTTGAATTTTATCTTGAATTTATTTTGAAAAAATGTATTAACGTTAATCGTAGTTTTTCCGATGCAGTTGAGTTTTTGTCAATTTGGTTAAAGAAATCTCCAGACAGTCTTTTAGAACAATTAAAAAATGCGCAACTTAAGCAGTTTTTTAATAGAACCGAATATAATCATGAAGGGTTAAATTGGCATTTTCCAAAATTACTACATAAATTCGCAGCGTTAATAAAAAAACCGGTTACTGCAGATGAAATTTTGCATTATTTATTTGAAACTTTCGATTTTTTTAGTATGACAGAAGATTTTGTCACAGAGGTTATTGGTTATGATCGATTAGAGCAGTGTGTTAAAGAAAGCCCTTGTATTTTTAGACAGGCGTTATTATCGAAAATGTATGAGTTTATTGAGCAGAATAAAACCATTGATATAGGATCGATTAGCCGAACATTCTTAAAAAATAGTCTAACAATTGATGATAAAAACAATATTAAAGTTAAACTAGAACTAGAGAGGGAAAAGGAGCGTCAGGAGTTAATTTCATACATACGAAATGGTGGGTTTTTTAATTATCCAAGTAATGATCGTTTCAGTGAAGGTAAATTCAATACGCACAATCCTAATTTTAGACCCGGTAATTACTATTAAATTTGTTTACGCCAAGCCTAAAATTGCATCCTGACTTCAGCTAAGTTAGGATGACGGGCATGATGAAAAATACTCTTACCTTAGCCCGTGAAACACTGCTAGACCCCGCTGGATTGACTGAAAATCAGTTACAAGTGATTTTAGGTCGCTTATTAACGCCTAAAGTGGATATGGCCGATCTTTATTTTCAAGCCACTCAGTTAGAGAGTTGGGTTTTAGAAGATAGCATCGTCAAAAACGGCAGTTTTAATATTGAACGGGGTGTAGGCGTGCGTGCCATCAGCGGCGAAAAAACCGGTTTTGCCTATTCCGATGATATTATTTTACCCGCTTTAGAATCAGCCGCTACGATGGCTGCAAGTATTACTAGAACAGGGCAGCAGGGTCAAATCCATGCTTGGCAGAAAAATTCGCTTTTAAAGCCATTATATCAACCGACTAATCCCATTTCCTCCTGGACAGAACTGCAGAAGTTAAGCTTACTGCGTGAAATAGACGAAGTAGCCCGTGCTAGTGATCCACGTATTAAACACGTGAATGTCAGTTTAGTCGGTGCACAAGAAGTAGTCTTGGTCATTAATAGTGACGGCCGTATGGCGGCGGATATTCGGCCGCTGGTGCGTTTAAATATTAGTGTCATCGCCGAAGATAAAGGTATGCGCGAACAAGGTTTTGCCGGTGGCGGTGCAAGAACCGATTATAGTTACTTTATTAAAGATCAAGTGGCCACTGACTTAGCAAAAGAAGCGGTGCGTTTAGCACTTCTGAATTTAGATGCAGTAAAAGCGCCTGCGGGCAGTATGCCTGTGGTGTTAGGACCGGGCTGGCCCGGTGTTTTACTGCACGAAGCCGTGGGTCATGGTTTAGAAGGAGACTTCAATCGTAAAGGCAGTTCCGCATTTTCCGGTCGAATAGGTGAGCGGGTTGCCTCAGCCGGTTGCACGGTCGTGGATGATGGAACGATTCCTTTTCGGCGTGGATCGCTGACGATTGATGATGAAGGCACACCTACACAGCGTACGGTTTTAATTGAGAAAGGCATTTTAAAAGCCTATATGATGGATAAATTAAATGCGCGTTTGATGGGAACCCAATCGACAGGCAACGGCCGTCGCGAATCGTTTGCACATTTGCCCATGCCGCGCATGACTAATACCTATATGTTACCGGGTCCTTATGTTCCACAAGAAATCATTGCAACGGTTAAAAAAGGACTGTATGCAGTGAATTTCTCTGGCGGGCAGGTAGATATTACCTCAGGAAAATTTGTATTTTCCGCCTGTGAGGCGTACTTAATTGAAAACGGTCAAGTGACACGACCTGTTAAAGGAGCGACTTTAATTGGCAATGGTCCCGATGTGTTAACGCAAGTATCTATGATCGGCAATGATCTCAAATTGGATAGCGGCATCGGTAGTTGTGGTAAAGAAGGGCAGAGTGTTCCGGTAGGTGTCGGACAACCTACTTTAAAAATAGATGTTTTAACAGTCGGTGGTACTGCTATTTAATAAAGAAAAGATATGACTCAACAATATTTATCACAAAACCAAAATGGGTTTTCCAGTTATCGACGTTTGCTACATTATCTGCGCCATTACTTGGGCTGGTTTTTATTGGGCATCATCGGAACTATTTTATTGGCGAGCACCGATGCGGGACTTATTTGGTTTTTAAAACCCTTGCTTAATAAAGGTTTTGTCGACAAAGACCAACATTTTATCCATTATTTACCTTTTATTTTAATCTTTGCTTTTTTATTGCGCGGAGTAGCTAATTTTTCATCGAGTTATTGCTTAGCCAGGGTGGCAAGAAGTGTAGTGATGAATATACGGCAAGACATACTGATTAAATTATTACGTTTACCCGCTAAATTTTATGACAATATCACCTCCGGCCAATTACTTTCGACGATTATTTACAATGTCGATCAAGTA
The DNA here is from genome assembly GCA_947475085.1 of Coxiellaceae bacterium. Lineage (GTDB taxonomy): Bacteria > Pseudomonadota > Gammaproteobacteria > Diplorickettsiales > Diplorickettsiaceae > Aquirickettsiella. The sequence goes on along the minus strand of CANJLU010000064.1, from coordinate 2,324 downwards.
GCCAATGCCAGCAGCAATGCTTTAATTACTTTAGTGCAAGAAAGCTTTTTTGTACTTGGGTTGATAGTGGTAATGTTAATGGCGAGTTGGCAATTGAGTCTATTGTTTTTTATTACCGTTCCAACCATGATCTGGATAGCCCGCTATTCTAGCCGGCGTATGCGTAGTTTAAACAATGCTGTTCAAGATTCGATGAGTGAAATGACGCAAGTGGCGGAAGAAGTTATCGATGGCTATAAGGTCATACGAACATTTGGTGGTGAAGAATATGAAATTAAAAAATTTAAAAAATTACTAACCATCAATCGCTTTCGTGAATTAAAAGTGGTAGTGACTAATTCACTTGCCAGTTCAGGTGTACAATTGATTGCCGGCGGCATAGCAGTAATAACTATCTATTTAGCCATTTCACATTTGACACATATTACTGCGGGTGGATTCACTTCTATGGTAGGGGCAATGCTACTTTTGCTAAAACCCATGCGTAATTTAGCCGCGGTGAATAGCATCATACAGCGCGGAATTGCTGCAGCTGGCAGCATTTTCAGTTTATTGGATGAAAAAAATGAATTAGATGAAGGGACGCATACACTTAATGTTCTAAAAGGCTGCTTAGAATACCGAGACGTTAGTTTTGCCTATTTACCCGAACAACCGGTGTTACAAGATATCAGCTTTAAAATAAATCCAGGTGAAACCATCGCATTGGTAGGACGCTCAGGCAGTGGAAAATCTACGTTAGTGAATTTATTACCACGTTTCTACGATAATTATTTAGGAAAAATTTTAGTCGACGGTGTCGATATCCGGGAATTAAAGCTAAAAGATTTGCGCAGTCAATTTGCTTTAGTTTCCCAACACGTTACATTATTTAATGACACCATCGCACATAATATTGCTTATGGACAATTAAGCGAAGTGAGTGAGTCAATGATAATACGTGCTGCCAAAGCCGCGCATGCCATGGAATTTATCGAACAATTACCACAAGGACTTAATACTTTAATTGGCGAAAATGGTGTGTTACTATCAGGCGGTCAACGGCAAAGGATTGCAATTGCACGCGCACTACTTAAAAATTCTCCATTTTTAATTTTAGATGAAGCAACCTCTGCATTAGACACCGAAGCGGAGCGTCATATACAAGCCGCACTAGAAGAACTGATGCATAATCGTACTACGTTGGTGATTGCACATCGACTTTCCACGGTAGAAAGAGCAAAACAGATTTTAGTTTTAGATGCAGGTCGTATCGTAGAAAGAGGAACACACCAAGAGTTACTCGCAAAAAATGGCTATTACGCCAAACTTTATAGTATGCAGTTTAGAGATTAGTTCAAAACTTTCTAAAAATAATAAATTTATTTGAAGGATAAGTAAATAATTATATTGATATAATAAATGGATTTTTTATTGGATAAATTAAAGAAGTACTACCAATTATGGATACCCATTTCATTAGGTATTACAGCGTTTATTTTCGTGACAGGAGGGAAAATTCTTTGGCCTAGTAATATAAATTGGCTATTTTTAAATCCTGATGTGTCAAATGTTTTATGTGCATGGCAATTTTATAGGCATACACCCGTTTTCGAAAACCCTCTAGGTGCTAACTATCTATATGGTATGGGAATGGGTGGATCGGTTATCTTTGCAGAGCCCCTGTTTCTTTTTGCGTTTCCATTCAAACTATTTTCTAATTTACTCCCTACGCCATTTCAATATCAAGGTATATGGATATTATTGTGTTTTATGTTACAGGCTATTTTCTCCTGGAAAATTCTGGAAAAAGCGACCTATAATATTTGGTTAAAACTATTAGGAAGTATATTTTTTGTTTTAGCACCAACTTTTCTTTGGCGTTTGCATGGAAGCCCATCATTTTTAGGTCAATGGTTAATTTTGGCAGGGATTTTTCTTTACCTTTCTACTCCTTATCATAAATGGGGTTGGTTGATATTACTTTGCATTAGCAGTTTGGTGCACCCTTATTTTCTTTTGATGCTATTAGCTTTATGGTCTGCAGATTTAATAATGCGAAAATTTTTTATATGCGAATTAACTTCTGAGGAAATAATAAAATATGTATTTTTAACAGGGATAATCTTGTTAATAATCATGTGGCAAGCTGGATATTTTATGCTGCAGGGTGGTTTAGAAGCAGGAAGATTGGGGTTATTTCGAATGAATTTATTATCGTTCATCGATCCTACCGATGGTTTTTTTAATAGTTGGTCTTACGTTTTAAAGAAGCAACCTAGAACATGGGGAGATTATGAAGGATTTAGTTATTTAGGTTTGGGAATGATAATTTTAGGATTAAT
>CANJLU010000063.1 GCA_947475085.1 Coxiellaceae bacterium | reverse complement strand
GAGACACCGGAATTTCAGCGTTTACATACTCGATGTTTAATAGAAAAATTTCCTTTAAAGACTATTTTTGTAGTGCATAAAGTATTGATAGTTCAATTAATGGGACTTTATTTATTATCGGCTTTGATAACCTATCTAGTATTTATTTTTATGCCGGTTTATTTCACAGATGTGTTAGGTCATTCTCGGATCCACGCACATGCATTGAATACGTTAATATTAATTTTACTGATACTGCTAGATATTTTTTTTGGTTGGCTTTCAGATAAAGTGGGTCGAAAACCTTTAATGTTATTAGGTGCAAGCGGATTGATGTGTTTTAGTTACCCACTTTATGTGATGATTGTGCACGGTGCTTTTTTTTCTGTTGTTATTGCGCAATTAGTTTTAACAATTCTTGCAGCCAGTTTTCAAGGGCCGTTGATGGCGCTTACGTTGGATTTGATACCCGTTGCAGTGCGCTATACCTTGGGTTCGCTTAGCTATAACCTCGCTTATTCCATTTTTGGTGGTACAGCACCATTACTTGCGATTTATTTAATAACAAAAACTTCTAATGTCGCCATACCCGGGGTATATCTCGCTATGGGTGCTGTTGTGGCAGTCGTTATGTTAATAACGATTAATATTTTACATTCTCGCAACGAGTAATTAGTCTCTACAAGCTTATTTTAATTAAATCTATTATTTTTTTTACATTTTTTTTATCGTTGCTCATCAATAGTTTTAATTCTGGCCAAGAACGTAACCAAGTTAATTGACGTTTAGCGAGTTGACGCGTTGCAATAATGGCAAGTTCTTGCATCTCAATATAGGAAATATTATTGAGTAAATAATTCCAAATTTGTCGGTAACCTACCGTACGGAGTGCGGGTAAATTAGCGTTTAGATCGCCACGCTTAAATAATTTTTCCACTTCTTCTATGAAACCTAAATCTAACATTGTTTGAAAACGCATTGCGATAGCTTTATGTAGTAGGTTTCTATCCTCTGGAAGCAATGCAATATTAATAAATAAATAGGGTGACGCTGAGAGAGAGGGTGTGAGTTGTAATTCAGTTAATGTTTTCCCTGAAATTTGAACAACTTCTAATGCGCGTAAGATTCGTTGCGGATCATTAGGATGAATACGCTGTGCAGCAATCGGGTCAATAGCAGACAAACGTTCATGAAGCTTATTTAAGCCCAAATCTTTTAGATCTTTTGTTAATTGCTCACGAACCAGAGGATTAGCGGGTGGTAAAGTGGCAATGCCTTGTTGCAAGACATGAAAGTAAAGCATCGTTCCACCTACCAATAAAGGAATACGACCTTTATTAATAATTTCTTCAACTGCGCTGATAGCATCTGTCCTAAATTCTGCGGCGGAATAGACTTCGCTAGGATCATGCGTATCAATTAATCGATGCGGAGCTTGTTTTAAAATAAGCGTAGAGGGTTTGGCTGTACCGATATCCATGCCACGATAAATCATAGCTGAATCGACACTAATGATTTCACAGTCTAAATAGGAGAGTAAATCGATGGCCAGATTAGTTTTTCCTGAAGCAGTAGGGCCCATCAGGCAAATAACAGGTTTAACGTCCACGTAAAAACAACCGGTCAATATCAGATAGAGACAACTGTTTCCAGGTTGGTCGACCATGGTTACATTGATTACTGCGCGAAGTTTGTTCCATATCTCGCAGTAGTTGGTTCATTTCCATCAGTGTCATGTTGCGATGCGCACGTACGGCACTATGACAAGCTACGCTAGAAAGTAATTCGTTAATTTTTTCAGGAATATGCTGGCTGTTAGTATGTTGATTTAAATCACTTAACACGTCATGTACTAATTGCTCAAGATTGCTCTGGGCTAAAAGTTCTGGAATTTGACGAATAACGATAGTTTCAGGACCAAGATTTTCAAGTTTAAAGCCAAATTCTGTGAATAGATGAGCATATTCATCTAATAACAGTATCTCCTGTTGAGATAATGTTAAACAGAGTGGAATTAATAAAATTTGAGTTTTTATACCGGCATTTTTTATGTCTTGCTTTAAGCGCTCATAAAGGATGCGTTCGTGTGCGGCATGAATATCTACAAGAATTAAGCCCTGCGTATTTTGGGCCAAAATATAAATACCATGCAATTGTGCTAAGGCAAAACCTAAAGGTGGATCGTTGAGCAAATTTTCTGTAGGTGTAATTGTTAATGGAATAGAAAATGATCTTTCCGTTAACAATTTTTTCTGTTCTGCAGGCGAAATACTAGGCTCATGATTGATTTTAATATTTTCAGTACTGTAAATCGGAGTATCTACTGCAACCTGTAAAGGAAAACTGCTTTGACGAGGGTTAGCAATATCAGTAGATAGTTGAGCCATGTTCTCATTTAACTCAGTTGCCGGGATTATTGATTCAACTGTTTGTGGCTGAGGAGAAGTATTAGTCAAAGCTTTTTGTAGACTTTGTTTGACAAAATCGTAGACCAAGCGACTCTCGCGAAAGCGAACTTCATGTTTCGCCGGATGAGCATTTACATCAACTGATTGCGGATCTAGCTCGATAAATAGCGTAAAAGCGGGGTGACGGCCATTATAAAGAACATCATGATAAGCTTGTTTAACGGCGTGATTGATTAGCTTATCTTTCACCATGCGTCGATTAACATAAAAAAACTGGTGATCGCTTTGGCTGCGTGAAAAAGTGGGTAATGAAATCCAACCCCATAAACGCAGATCGATGCCGTGCATATCAATGTAGATAGCATTTTCAACAAACGCGCGACTACATAGTGTGGCAATACGTTGCTCTTTTGACGCTTCGTCGTAAGCAGGATGCAATTGGTAAATGGGTCGTTTATTATGCTGTAAACTAAAGCCTATACCAAAATGACTGAGACTCAAACGTTTTATCAAGGTTTCTATATGCGCGAATTCGGTTTGTTCTGACTTTAAAAATTTACGTCTAGCAGGTGTATTAAAGAAAAGATCGTGAATTTCTACTGTTGTTCCTCGTGCATGAGCAATAGGGACAGGTGTTAGCGGATGTTCCTGGTGATAATCGCAACTGATTTTCCAGCCTTGTTGCGTAGTTTCTGTTGAAGAGCTTAAGTTAAGGCGAGCGATAGAGCTGATACTGGCTAAAGCTTCGCCTCGGAAACCTAGGGTGTTGATCCGTTCTAAATCATTGAGAGTGTGGATCTTGCTGGTTGCATGTCGATCCAAAGCTAAAATTAAATCATCTTTATGTATCCCATAGCCATTATCGCGGACACGGATGCGTTGCATGCCGCCTTTATCAATATCAATGTCAATTTGCTGACTTCCAGCATCCAGACTATTTTCGACGAGTTCTTTAACGATAGAGGCAGGCCGTTCAATCACTTCTCCGGCTGCAATTTGATTGGCCAAATGCGATGTTAAACGTTGGATACGACCTGACATAATTTGCTACAGTTAAAAGACGGTAATTCTATCAAATTTTTAGCACTAGCTGAATAATCGGATTTTATTGGTGGATCGTTTGCAGAATTTAAGTTTTGATATCCAATATTGGAGATTTATTGAAAATAAAAAAACGCTGTATGGTAAATGAAAGGATAAATAATGCAATTTCCGCAATAATTTTGCTGCTATATACGTTTATTCCAAAACCATGGATTAATGTAATTAAACTGTAAGCAATAAGCCCTAAAAAACTGGCTAGTGCGGTGTATTTCAGCGCAGCAGGTAACCAGTGATTTTTGCTTTTAAATGCGAGGTGCTGATTTAATTTGAAATTGAAAGTGGCCGATAAAATACGACCCAATAATACTGCTAGAAATATATTTTTTTTAAGCCAGTAGGTTAAGAAAAACAAAGCAAAATCAATGGCCGCTGAAATTAAGGAAATGGCAGCAAAGCGGATAAACACAAAATAAATTTTGATTGAATCTATCAAAGGATTAAAATGAGATGAACGATTATGATCTAAATACACCGTTTTTATCGGGATTTCTTGAATATTGACTTGGTGATCTTCGGCAATTAATAACATTTCTAATTCAAATTCATAACCACGCGCATTCGAATTTAATAAGGGTAATAATAATTCCCGAGGAATGACGCGTAAACCGGTTTGCGTATCTTCTAAGATAGTTTTACTAAATAGGCGTAAAATATATTTAGTCAATTTATTGCCAAATCGACTACGCCAGGGAATCGGTGCTTGGTTAAATGTACGTCTTCCTAAATATAGATCAGAAGGTTTTTGCATGAAAACGGTGGAGAGATGAAGAATATCGTGAGGAAGATGTTGCCCATCAGCATCCGCAGTGACGATGCCTAATTCTTTGGGATGACTGGTGGATAACCAATGCTGAAATCCTGTTTTTAATGCCTGACCTTTACCTTTATTTTTTGTATGGCGCAGAAGTTCGATATTAAAAGCTTGAATTCTTGAGAAAATGTTTTGCGTATCAACATCCGATCCATCATCTACCACAATAATCCGTTGTTTAGATTGACTTTCGCGTAAAGATTTTATCAGTGTTACCAGATTATCGTTAGGCTGGTAAGCAGGAATAAGAATAGTTGGATAAGAGAAGTCCATTAACATAGCTTGAGTATAAGTAAAAGAGATAGAGGAGACTAGTCCTTTATAAGATTCACTTTAATAGAAGGTTGCAAAGATTAAATCTAAAGTCAATGATTCATTAGGTAAGTATCGAATAAGGATAAGGTTTGTTCACCTTCAGGGGTTTTGGCAAAGAATCGAAATTGTCGGTTCATATCGATCAAATCGATATGACAAACAATATCGGGTTTGGGTAGAAAGTTTACAGCACGTTCAGGCCATTCTATTAACCAAATGGCGGCGTGACCAAATTCATCGTAAAGCCCCATGTCGAGTATCTCGTTGGCGGATTGCAAACGATAGAGATCGAGATGATAAACAAAGTAACCCGCTATCTCATAAGTTTCCATTAGTGTGTAGGTAGGGCTTTTGACTAAGCCTGGAAAACCTAAACTTTTTACTAGAGCACGCACAAAGAATGTTTTGCCTGCGCCTAGTTCGCCATTTAAAAAAATGATCAATCGTCTATTTTTAGGACAGAATTTGGCAAATTCTTTGGCTAACTGTAGGGTTTCCTTTTCTGTTTTAAGCAACGTGCAAGTCATAAATCACTCTAGAGCATTCGATGAAATCTGAAAAATAAGCAGCATCCGTTAATGCGTTAATTTTTTAAATTTCATTTTTTTTTCTGATTGAGCTTCCTGATCACCTAGGCGACTTGAACGATCGGCTTCATAGTCAGAAAAATTACCGGTAAAGCATTCTATTTGGTTATTGTCTTGAAAAGCTAGGATATGCGTCGCGATTCTATCTAAAAACCAACGATCATGAGAAATAACCAAGGCACAACCGGGAAAACTTAACAGGGCTTCTTCTAAGGCACGTAAAGTTTCTACGTCTAAATCATTGGTAGGCTCATCGAGAAGTAACACGTTGCCTCCGGCACGCAATAATTTGGCTAAATGGACACGATTACGCTCACCTCCGGAAAGATTCTTTACTAATTTTTGCTGGTCAGAACCTTTAAAATTAAAGCGCCCAACATAGGAGCGAGAAGGCATTTGAAATTGATTAATCGTCATAATATCCAGTCCTTCAGAGATTTCTTGCCATACGCTATGATCAGGGTTTAGTGAATCACGACTTTGATCGATATAAGCAAGCTGTACTGAAGCGCCTTGATGGATGTGGCCGCTATCGGGCAGTTCTTGTTGCATAATCAGTTTAAATAAAGTGGATTTTCCAGCACCATTTGGACCGATAATGCCTACGATGGCACCTTTAGGCACGGTAAAGCTAAAATCATCGATTAGTACGCGTCCGTTGAAGCCTTTAGTAAGGTGATCAAATTCCAATACCGAATCGCCTAAGCGTAATCCGGGTGGGATATAGAGCTCTTGAGTTTCGGCGCGTTTTTGAAATTCTTGCGAGCTAAGCTCTTCAAAACGTGCGAGGCGGGCTTTGCTTTTTGCTTGTCGACCTTTCGGGTTAGTCCTTACCCATTCCAATTCAGCCTTTAAGCTTTTTTCATGAGCGGCTTGTTGTCTGCCTTCTTGAGCGAGACGCTTTTGTTTTTGCTCTAACCAAGAGGAGTAGTTTCCTTCGTAGGGAATGCCATGACCGCGATCGAGCTCCAAAATCCAGCCGGCTACATTATCTAGAAAATAACGATCATGGGTTACAGCAATGACGGTGCCTGGATAATCATGTAAAAAACGCTCTAACCATGCCACACTTTGTGCATCTAAATGGTTAGTGGGCTCATCTAATAGCAACATATCAGGGTTAGATAATAATAGTCGACACAAAGCAACACGGCGGCGTTCACCACCGGAAAGTTGAGTCACTTGAGCATCCCATGGAGGTAAACATAGCGCGTCCGCAGCAATATTCAGTTTACGCTCTAATTCCCATCCACCTTGTGCATCTATCTGAGCTTGTAATTCACCTTGTTCTTCAAATAGCTGATTCATTGCCGTTTCACTCATCGGTTCAGCAAATTTCATGCTAATTTCGTTAAACCGATCCAATAGTTTTTTAGTATCGGCAATGGCCTCTTCCACATTGCCACGCACATCTTTAAGTGGGTCTAATTGTGGTTCTTGGGGTAAGAAACCTATTTTGGTTCCAGGTAATGCCCGCGCTTCACCTACAAAATCCTTATCCACCCCCGCTAAAATGCGTAGTAAGGTTGATTTGCCAGCACCATTCAGCCCTAAGACCCCAATTTTTGCTCCGGGGTAAAAAGATAGCCAAATATCTTTTAGAATTTCCCTTTTAGGCGCAACGATTTTACTCACTGCTTGCATGGTATAGATATATTGTTGTGACATAACTTAGAATTAATTAATGGATTATTAGAAAAAGAGAATACTAGCAACATTAGTCTGAACTAGCCAGATTTTTTGTAGCCCTAAGCCTACTAAATTCGGTTATTTTTAGGTAGAAATGTAAGGGGATCGGTCGCCATATAGATCTCAGCGCTAGATCAATTTGCTTGTTATTAGTTGAGTTAAGCGGTCGCACACAGCAGAATAGTTTTGCATGACGGACTCATTTCCTACCCTACGTGAAGTCAAAAACTAGTTTTTGATTAGTGCTTAAAAAGCAAGTAAAATAAATAGAATTTTTATTAATAATAAATTTTTTGTCATCCCAAAAAAGGATTAAATCATCATGTCTTATTCTTTACGAGAAACTATTAGCGATTTTGATCCTGATTTATGGTCTGCAATGCGCAAAGAAGCCAAGCGTCAGGAAGACCATTTGGAATTAATCGCTTCAGAAAATTACACCAGTCCGTTAGTCATGCAAGCACAGGCTTCCGTGTTGACGAATAAATATGCAGAAGGTTATCCCGGTAAACGCTATTATGGCGGTTGTGAATATGTTGATATCGTCGAGCAATTAGCTAGCGATAGGGCAAAGGAATTATTTCAAGCGGATTATGCCAATGTACAAACGCATTCTGGTTCTCAGGCAAATGCCGCAGCTTATATGGCTTTGCTTGAGCCCGGTGATACTTTGTTAGGGATGAGTTTAGCGCATGGCGGGCATTTAACGCATGGAGCAAAAGTGAGTTTTTCAGGGAAAATGTATCAAGCTTATGCTTATGGCGTAACATCCGATACACAATTGATTGATTATAATGAAGTAGAACGACTGTCAAAACAACACAAACCCAAATTAATTATTGCGGGTTTTTCAGCTTATTCGCGAGTAGTGGATTGGCAACGTTTTAGAGATATTGCCGATGAAGTAGGCGCTTATTTTTTGGTGGATATGGCGCATGTGGCTGGACTAGTGGCAGCCGGGTTGTATCCTTCACCGATTCCCATTGCCGATGTGGTGACAAGTACCACACATAAAACTTTACGTGGGCCGAGAGGAGGCTTAATTTTAGCGCGCTCAAATCCCGAAATCGAAAAGAAATTAAATTCAGCCGTATTTCCAGGACAACAAGGCGGACCGTTGATGCATGTTATTGCCGGTAAAGCCGTCGCTTTTAAAGAAGCTTTAGAGCCAAGTTTTAAAGTCTACCAGCAACAAGTGATAGCTAACGCAAAAGCAATGGTTGAGGTGATGTTGCAAAGAGGTTATAAAGTCGTCTCGGGCGGGACTGATAACCACCTTTTCTTAATCGATATGATAGCAAAAAATATCACCGGGAAAGAAGCAGAAGAGGTATTAGAAAAAGCCAATATTACGTTAAATAAAAACATGCTGCCTAATGATCCTCGCTCACCCTTTGTGACCAGTGGTTTACGTATCGGTACGCCAGCCATGACGACAAGAGGTTTAAAAGAAAAAGAGGTGAAACAAGTCGCGCATTGGGTATGTGATGTGCTCGAAAATCTAAAAGACCCTGCGACGATAGAAAAGGTCAGAAAACAAGTCATGGCACTATGCGGTCAATTTCCAGTATACTCCGCCACGAGGGTGTCTTCAATTGCACAATGATGGCCAAAAACCGGTATTTTTCTGCGTTTCGTTACTCATACTATTGTGAGTGTGCCGTTACGATACTTAAAAAATAATGTTTTTGGACCTGTCCTTGCACAATTGAAGATACACTCGGAGCTCAGAAATCTTTTTCTAGAGAAACAATGATGTTTTGTCCATTTTGTAATGAAGCAGATACTAAGGTGATCGATTCACGTCT
>CANJLU010000062.1 GCA_947475085.1 Coxiellaceae bacterium | reverse complement strand
TAACGCCGCTCATAATGAGCGGAATAGCTAAAACTAATAGAATTTTGCTTTCAGAAAAAAAAGCTTTGTAATAATGAACTACGGGCATGGAGTATTTACAATTTGGTAAAAATTTCTAGTATATCGCGTCATGGCGAGCGAATGTAATGAGCGTGGCCATCCATCGCTTCCTATAGAGATTGCCGCGCGCCTGCGGCCCTCGCAATGACGAGTACTGCCTGGTATGACAGGTAAAACAATCTTTCCATTGACTCCTAGACTTTAGGTTTAAATCTAGCCAAAATGGTAGAAAGCTTCATCAACATGTAAATTCTTCAAGTCATGCCCGTAGTTCATTATTACAAAGCTTTTTTTTCTGAAAGCAAAATTCTATTAGTTTTAGCTATTCCGCTCATTATGAGCGGCGTTATTGAAACGTCAGTGGGGTTTTTTTCAAATATATTTCTGGCGCACCTCGGAGCAACCAGTCTCGCCGCCGGAGCTTTAGTAAACTGGGTATTTATGACATTGATGGTGATTATTTGGGGAACACTTTCAGCGATTACTACCTTAGTAGCCCGTTATTACGGTGCAAAAAAAAATGATGAGATATCCTATGTACTTTACGCAGGTCTGCTACTGGCTAGCGTATTAATGTTGCCAGCCATGCTATTATTATGGAATCTTTCACCGATATTTTTATTTTTTGGCCAAGCACCGGCCGCCGTTAAATTGGCGCAATTTTATCTGCATGGACTTACTTGGGCAATTATTCCTGACTTTATTATTACGGTATTATTACAATTTGTGGCAGGTTTAGGCCGAACCAAAACCAATTTAAGCTTTAGTTTGCTGTTTGTTCCGCTCAGTATTTTTTTCAACTATAGCTTAATGTTTGGAAAATTCGGTTTTCCTAATTTAGGAATTGCAGGAATTGGTTGGGGCGCTGCGCTAACCTTTTGGATTATTACCCTAGGATTTAGTTTTTATTTTTGCCTAAATAAAAGTTATCGAATCTATTTTAAATTTCCACGTTGGCAAAAAATAGTTCCGCAATTGCGTGAGATTTTTCAAGTCGGCTTGCCGTTAGGCTTAACCTTTTTCTTCGAAATTGGTTTCTTTCTAGCCATGAGCATACTGATGGGCCGTATTAGTGCGGATACGCTGAGTGCTAATCAGATTGCGTTACAATTTTTTTGGCTATTTTCGATAGTGACCTTTGCACTCGCGCAAGGGATTACCATACGCGTCGGCCATAGCGTGGGACAAAATAATAAAAAAGCGGTCAATGAAGCAACTTATGTGGGTGTTTTTTATTCGAGTATTTTTATGCTATTGGTTGCCATCGTTTATTGGGGATTTCCAGAAAAACTGATTGCTATCGACTTTAATTTGCACGATCCTAATAATGCTAGCATCGTGCGTCTTGCAAAAGAATTTTTAGCCTTAGCCGCTTTAGTGCAACTGTTTGAAGCGCCGCGCTTTGCACTATTTGGTGCGTTACGCGGCTTAAAAGATACTCGATTTACTTTGTTTACTTCCGTGTTAGTTTTTTGGATCATTGCTTTGCCCTTAGGCGCTAGCGCGTTATCCTATGGTTTTGCCGGCTATGGGATTTGGTGGGCAACCATCTTAGCGGAAATCATCGGTATATTTTTATTGATATGGCAATATCGGCGTAAAGTAAAAGAATATCTTTTTGAACCCAGCATTCCGCCAGCTCCATTAAAAACTAGGTTTTAAATTATGTTAGATCAAAATCCACGCCCTATCCTATTACTTATATTAGATGGCTGGGGTTATCGTACAGGAAAAGAACACAACGCCATTGCCATGGCTAATACACCGCATTGGGACCAGCTGATGCAGACCTGTCCACACACACTACTCGATGCATCCGGTTTAGCCGTAGGATTACCCGCCGGTCAAATGGGTAATTCAGAAGTCGGTCATCTCACCATGGGTGCCGGCCGTGTGCTTTATCAGGATTTAAGTCGTATTAATAAAGCTATAGAAACGGGAGAGTTTTTTAACAATCCTTGTTTACTCGGCGCATTTAAAAAAATCCAAGCCAGTCAAAAATCGGTACATATAATAGGACTTTTATCGCCAGGTGGTATCCATAGTCACGAACAACATTGGTATGCCTTACTCGAATTCGCTGCTCAACAAGGAGTTCAACAATGTTATTTACATCCGTTTCTCGATGGTCGAGACACACCGCCGAAAAGTGCAGCAAGTTATCTAGAAAATCTCGAAAAAAAATGTCAACACTTAGGTCTTGGCAAAATTGTTAGTCTAATCGGTCGTTATTACGCGATGGACAGAGATAAACGTTGGGAACGTACGCAAGCTGCCTATGATTGTTTAACTTTAGGTGCTGCTCCTTACCATGCCGATAACGCTTTACAAGGTTTGCAATTGGCTTATGATCGAGGTGAAAGCGACGAATTCGTTACGCCCACTACCCTACACGCTGTAAATAAATCACCGGTAAAAATTCAAGATGGCGATCTCGTTATTTTTATGAATTTTCGTGCTGATCGCGCACGTCAATTGAGCCATGCTTTTCTTGATAAGCAGTTTTCAGGTTTTGATCGACACCCACCACCTCACTTAGCTGAGTTTATCTCTTTAACGGAATATGCCAGCGACATTCCCAGTCAAATTGCTTTTCCACAACAAAGCTTACGCAATGGTTTAGGTGAATATCTCGCCGAACATCATTTGACACAATTACGCATTGCTGAAACTGAAAAATATGCGCATGTCACGTTCTTTTTTAATGGTGGAAATGAAGTTCCCGCGGAAAATGAAACGCGCGTTTTAATTCCTTCAAAGAAAGTCAGTACCTATGATCTGACTCCCAATATGAGTGCTATCGAAATTACGCAACATTTGCTAGAAGACATTAAAGAAAAAAAATACGATGTTATCATTTGTAACTTTGCTAACCCTGATATGCTCGGTCACACGGGAAATTTATCCGCAACTTTACTCGGCATTAGCTGTATTGATGACTGTATTGGAAAAATCAGCGCTTGCTTGCAAGAGTTTGGTGGTGAAGCCATTATTACTGCCGATCATGGTAACGCTGAATGTATGTTTGATGAAAAAACCCAACAAGCGCATACCGCACATACCAATGAACCCGTCCCATTTATCTATATCGGCCGCCCTGCCAAAATAAATACCATCGAACACCCCAGCTTAGTTGATATTGCCCCTACTCTTTTAAGCTTACTGAATTTACCTAAACCCAAAGAAATGACTGGTCAAAGCTTACTCACGCTCGAATAACTTTCACGCCTAGGTATATTGGTCAATAATTTAGCATTTTTCTGTGCGCTACCTCGCAAATTAATCAAAGTCAATTACACTATAAAGAGTAGTTTCGCGAATATAATTAAAATAGTAGAAAAAAATAGTATAAGAAAAACATCGTCATGGCGAGCGAATGTAATGAGCGTGGCCATCCATAATGTCGGTTTCCTAGATTGCTTCGCGCTCGCAATAACGAGGGTTGGTACGCAGCAATGACGACGTACGTCATTATCCTCTTGACGCGAATCATAGCTTTTGTGCAAACAAATACTAAATAAAAGGATAAGCTTATATGAAACTAAAAATGTTATTTTTTTTCTTCCTTACCTGTTCTTTATTAGGGTTTAGTACCACACCTTTTTCTGGCCAAGCTAAAACGACGCCTTCCCCAGAAGATAAACTTTCTCAAGATGTATTACGTTTCAATCGCGAGCTAGACATTATCAAAAATGAGTATGTCAAAAAAACTTCCGAACATGAACTGCTACAAAATGCCATGCAAGGCATGGCGAGTGGACTCGATCCACATTCAAGTTTTTTAGATGCCGACGATTTAAAAGATTTACAAACCGCCACTACCGGAGAATTCAGTGGTTTAGGACTTGAAGTGGGTATGGAAGAAGGCTTGTTACGTGTCGTAACACCCATCGATGATGGACCCGCACAAAAAGCCGGGATAAAACCAGGAGATTTGATCATACGCATCAATAATGCGTCTATTCAAGGACTGAATTTACGCGAAGCAGTAAGAAAAATGCGTGGCGAAAAAGGTAGCTCCATACAATTGACCGTCCTACGACAAGGCCTACATAAACCACTGTTGGTTAATTTAAAACGTGGCATTATCCGCATCCAAAGTGTTAAAGGACGCTTATTAGAACCAGACTATGCTTATATTCGCATTAATAGCTTTCAAGCTAGCACGCGTCATGACTTAGATCAGATGATCACAAAACTACAACACCAACAAAAAACACCGATAAAAGGTTTAGTACTGGATTTGAGAAATAATCCTGGTGGATTATTAACCTCTGCTGCAGAGGTCACGAATGCTTTTCTAGATACTAAGAAAATGTTATTCAACCAAGTGCTCGTCACCACACAAGGTCAATCCTCCGAAGCCAATATGAAAATTACTGCCAAAGCGAATGATCAAGTCTATGCCGGTACATTGATCGTTTTGATCAATCAGGGTAGCGCTTCTGGGGCCGAGATCGTTGCCGGAGCATTACAAGATAATAAACGCGCCATCATTTTAGGAACCAAAAGCTTTGGTAAAGGATCGGTGCAAACCGTTATTCCGTTGGATGAGACGACTGCACTTAAATTAACCACTGCTTTATATTACACACCTTCGGGTCGATCGATCCAAGCTTCAGGTATTTCTCCTGATATCACCTTAGATGAATTAAAGATAAATTCTTTAAGTGAAAATCCGGCTGAACCTATTTATCTGCATGAATCAGAATTAAAAGGACATTTAAAGAATGGTAATGTGACAGAAAAAACTATGTTTTCTCCTGCAACTAGCAATAACAATGATTTAGTAAAAGATGATTATCAATTATTTGAAGCGTTAAATCTTTTAAAAAGCATGGTGGTTTTACAAAAAAGCGACCAGGTAACTTAAAAAATTTACCGTAAACTATTTAGCTATTTATCAGCCTATAAAAGCACTCTTACGCAACATACTTATCCGCTATCCTTTCGGCTGCAAATAGCCGCTATTCTCGTAGCTATTAGTGCGCGATCGGAATTCATAACTTTCTTGAAAAAAAACATTTACATTAAGTTTAGGCGAAAAAGACACCGTTTTCTTTACACGCTCAGAGTCCCCAAGCGTATTATTCGCTAGTGGGGCATCTGCGCAATCACAAACATCATGGCCGACGTTCAATGAGTATTTATTAATTAAGTCATCTTTTAAATTATTCAAGTTATTCTTTAAAGCAAGTAATTCATGTTTAAAATCATCATGTACACACGTTATTTCAAACGGATAGGTCCGTATATTAATTAGAAAGGTCGATATAACGAGACTGGCAGCAAAAATTAAAAGCAATGGAGCAAAAATAATTGGCAAATAAACACAACCCACACCAGCAAATAACAATAAGGAAAAAAATATAACGCTTAAAATCAAATATTTTTTATTATATTGCTTGGCAAAAAAACTAAAGGAATCTCGAAAAACCCGTTTTATCTTTTGGTTATCTTCTAAACTCAGTTTTTTATTTCTGCGCAAAATATAGATATGGCGCAAAGGTACCATGATAAGCGAAGAATTAAGCATGACAGGAAAATATTTTGGGTCAATTCTACATCCTGAAAATTTATTGGCCATCGTCATTAAGTCTCTGATCTTAGGCTCCGCTGGCATATTATTTCCTCCCGAAATTACAACGTCTTAATCCTCAATATTTAATTATTATGCATCAAATATAACCAATATTGAGGATAGTCCTTTCAGTACCCGATCGATAAAATCTATCTGATTTTTTGACTGTTGTCTATCTATTTAAAAGTTCTCTCTAAACTCTAAATTAGATGCTTAAAGATGTTCCCTCACTTGAATTATTTATTATCGCATCTTGCCCAGAGGAATTTATCTCACTAATAGTAGAAGAACGAAAAAATTGACTCTTTAAAAAACGATGTGTTACTTGGTTTGCTAGCTTGGCTTGGATCGCGAAAGAGCAAAAATTAAGTAAGCGGGTTACTTTTTCTTCAGCACTGTCTTCAGAGAAGAAAAAATCAAACATTGCGTACATGAATAGCATTGAACTTATAGCTTGTATGCCTTTTTGTGCCGATTTATGCCAAAATCCATCGCTATTCGCTAAGCCTATGGATAAGCCTTGAAAAATTGATATACAAAGTAAATTGAATCCATTACTCGGTAACGAAATTTGAGTTTCTTCTCCGCTCCAAATATCTAAATTTTGGCTTAAGGTAAATTGGCTATATTGCATTAATAGATCCAAAGCAACCTTTAGCATTATGATGGATCCGATACTACTCTCTTTAGAATGACTATATACTTCTACAGCCCCACTAATAATACCCGTTGGTACTCCGGATAATCCGCCATAAAAAATCTGATTCGCTCGGTTAAAAAAGCTAGGTACTTTGATGACACGAGTACTCAATTCGGTTTTTTTCAGTATAGTTTTATCCAATTTAGAATTTGGAATTTTTGATAAAGATTGACTGAATTTTCGTGCAGAAATTTTTAACTGTTCTAAAAGATCTGCGTTTCGAGTTTGATCATTAATCATTTCCCCTATTTCTTTTATAGAATTTTTAATGACTTGAAAAATACCTTTATTGTGTAGCGTTGATCCTGAACTGAAAATTTTTGCTTCAAAATTGAATTGCAATGGCAAAGAACGTTTATTCCTCGAAATATCGTTGCTTGAAATTTCCTGCCGCATAGTATTATTGATTAATGTCGTAGCGAACGTCGGCATAGTTTGATTTTGAGTATTATTTAATCCTAACAAACTATATCGATCCCATATTTTTTTATATAAGCTCAAGGTTTGATTGAAATCCCCTGCAAATTGCAGCTTGTCTAATTCTTCGCCCACTATTAATTTTTGATCCAGAAATTTAATTCTTAAAGTTTCAAACTGCTTTAATTGAGGTATTTGATTAAATTTTTCTAATAACAGCGTAAAAGGAGCGGTTATTTTGGAAAAAGTATTTAATAGATTGGTAAGTAATAAATTTTCTCCATCTCGATAATAACGAAGTCCAGACAAGTTTCGATGAATACTAAGTGTGGTATTAACCTCAATATCTCTGGGACTAACCGTAATTAATTGATATTTATTCGCAAATTCTAAATTAATAGGTTCTAAGTAAAGCTTATTTGAAGGACCCATGATGCGTTGTGGAGCCACGTTAAAAATCACATGTAGAGTTTTATACCAATCATTTTCAATGCTATCTTTCAAGCGTATCGTCATGATCTCTCTAATTCGTGATCCTGGTGTATCTAAAGCCACTAATAAAAGTAAATCTTTTCCTGCATGATTGGCTGCATTCGGCGGAACAAACAACAATTTACAATTTTTTCCAAATTTTGTTTTTACAAAATTTGTTATAGCACGTAAATCTAAAGTATCTATCTGTGTATAATTTATATCGCCAACACGATGTATAACTACTTCAGGCAACGGTAGTTGCAATAAAGACTCGGAATTTGGCACAACAACATAAAGCTTAGAATTTCCGGTACTCACTAAATGCGTTTTTTTCGCCTTAGGATCATTCGACATGATTTGAGCGCGATCATCACCGATAACCACTAATTCGTTTTCTAGGCTATTTTCGATAAAACAGGTGATTTTCAAACGCTGCGCAACTGGCGTATAAGTTTTAATTATTTCCTCTAGAATCAGCTCTTCGGTATTATAAAAAAGATAGAGCTGGTTTTTAACATCCATCTTAAATTCAATACCGTTGGTTAAATAGAAAATGCTATTAGCACTGTTAACCCCTCTAACATTCAATATGTCATTTGATTGCGGTGAAACTTCGACTTGCTGCAAAAGATAAGCCATAACGCCACGCACTTGTTGCGTATCATTAAAAGTAAAATTAAAGCTCTCGGTATCGAGGTTTTGTGGATAAGCACGCATTACCTCTTGAAACGCAGTTTGATCGAGCGAAACAGGCAACGTCCCATTAGATAAATCGGCTCCTGTCGCTTGATAAGCTACATGGACTAAAGATTCCGTGATGTTTTTATAAAAAGTTATACGTTCAATGTTTCTCGCATTCTGAATTAGCGAATAAGGAAAAAAATTAAATTTTATCTCTTTTATTGTAGTATTTGCACGCTCAGAATTTAAACCTTCAATCGAGGATAATTCTGATAAATTACTATCAATAATGAAATTATGTCGACCTCCTTTATCCATTAAGAAAACCGTCATCTGACCTAGTTTAGGTGAAATAACATAGGTAAAATTTCCGGCCCTTGCTTCATTAGTTATCACTGTGTTGGCCGTTAATCCTAGTCTAAGATTAAAATCGCAACTGAGCGGTGGTATTAAAATTCGATCCGGATTTTCCGGCGCTCCACCTTGGGTATCAGTCACTTCAGTACCACACCCGACGTTTACATTATCACATTTATTTGCTCTACCTTTAAATTGCTCAATAGATTGGATATAAAGTCTATTCGGGCCATAAACGAAATATTCTTTATGAAAATCAGCTTCTATGCATTCCACCGATGGATAAAAATTGGATGCATCTAAACTATCTGAGCCTCCAAAGCCACGTAATTCACCGGTAGCATTTCCATTCAAAAGAAAAATATCTGGCATATTGCTACCGACAAACTGTTTGCGGCCTTCGCCCACGTAAAATACATTGGTCTCATTTGGAAAACCAAAAATAGAATGATGTCCATTTTCAAAAGCAAAATAGTTAATTCCGCTCTTGCGATTTGCATGTTCAAG
>CANJLU010000061.1 GCA_947475085.1 Coxiellaceae bacterium | reverse complement strand
TCTCTTTTCCAGAAATTGAAAAATTTGATCACTTACCAGCGCCACGCGCCGAGGGTCCACGCGCATTTGTGTCTATCATGGAAGGATGTAACAAATATTGCAGTTTTTGTGTCGTTCCTTATACACGCGGCGAAGAAATTAGCCGTCCTTTAGATGACGTGCTCGCAGAGGTTGTACAGCTGTCTGAACAAGGTGTCCGCGAAATTACCTTATTAGGACAAAATGTTAACGATTATCAAGGCCCGCGCCATGAAGGTGGTACAGCCGACTTGGCGGACTTAATACGCTATATCGCTGCAATAGAAGATATTTTGCGCATACGCTTTACCACTTCTCATCCCTTAGCTTTTTCAGAACGTTTAATTCAGGCCTATGCCGATGTGCCAAAATTGGCCGATCATTTACATTTACCGGTGCAAAGTGGCTCGGATCGAATTTTAGCGGCGATGAAGCGTGGTTACACGGTACTAGAATTTAAATCTAAGATGCGTAAATTGCGTAAAGTTCGACCCGATATCGCCATTACTTCAGATTTTATTATCGGGTTCCCTGGCGAAACGGAAGCGGACTTTCAAGCTACACTTAATTTAGTAGAATCTATAGGCTTTGATAATTCATTTAGTTTTATTTACAGCCGCCGTCCCGGCACACCAGCAGCCGAGCTTGCTGATGATGTAACCCCCGCTGCAAAAAAACAACGTTTACAGATCCTGCAAAATCTCCTAGTATTTCAAGGACAGGCCCTAAGTAAAAAAATGTGTGGTCATGTTCAACACATATTGGTTGAAGGGCCTTCGAAGAAAAATAAAGATGAACTGCAAGGACGTACAGAAAATAACCGCGTGGTTAACTTCAAAGGTCATGCCCGTTTAATAGGGCAATTAGTTCCTATTACGATTACTGAGGTATTAAGAAACTCTTTACGAGGAGAATTAATAGTCAATTGAATACTCAAGCTTATACTTTCCAACTCATACCCGAAGATAATCATCGTTTAGCGAATCTTTGCGGTCCATTTGATCAACATTTACGTCAAATTGAACAAAAACTTAACGTTTGTATTTATAATCGCGGCCATGATTTTCAAATTAATGGTCCCGACCCTGCTGTCGAAGTGGCTGCCAAGGTATTACACCATCTTTACGCGGAAACTGGCACAAAAAAAACCACATTGACTGCCAATACTATTCATTTAGTGCTGCAAACCGCGCAAACTGATCCCAACATGACATTAGAGCCCACGCAAACTCCAGGTATAATGATCCAAACCAAACGTGGTCCCATCAAACCACATAGCCCTAACCAAGCGATATATATTGAGCGGATTTTAAATCACGATATTAATTTTGGTTTAGGACCCGCTGGAACTGGTAAAACTTATTTGGCTGTGGCTTGCGCGGTATCCGCTTTAGAAAAAGAACAAGTTAGTCGTGTCGTGCTCGTTAGACCTGCGGTTGAAGCCGGTGAAAAATTAGGTTTTTTACCCGGCGATTTTTCGCAAAAACTCGATCCCTATTTTCGTCCCCTTTATGATGCATTGAATGACATGCTCGGTTTTGAGTTGGTCATGCAACTCGTCGAACAACATATTATTGAAGTCGTTCCTTTAGCTTATATGCGCGGACGTACGTTAAATGATGCCTTTATTATTTTGGATGAAGCACAAAACACCACGAAAGAACAAATGAAAATGTTTTTAACACGCATCGGTTTTAACTCCAAAGTGGTTGTGAGTGGTGATACCACACAAACCGATTTACCGCGAGGCCTAGAATCAGGTCTGTGTCATTGTTTAAATATTTTAAAAAATATAAAGGGTATCAGCTTTACTGAATTCCAAATGCAAGATATTGTTAGGCATACTTTGGTACAAGCAATACTACAAGCCTATGCGCAAAACGAAAATCAAAGAAAAGCGCATTAAAATTACCCTACAAGCTCTTACTAGTAACACTTTTATTCCTAGTCGTTATTTCCTACAACGATGGGTAAACAAAGCATTATCCAAGCAAGTGGGGACTAACGCAGTGAACATACGACTCGTTAGCAAAAAGGAAAGTGCTGCGCTAAATAGCACTTACCGACATAAAAATGGCCCTACTAATATTTTATCCTTTCCTTTTGAGCCACCACCTGGAGTTTCCTCAGCGTTTTTAGGCGATTTAGTCATATGTGCCCCACTCGTTAATCAACAAGCCAAACAACAAGCGAAAACCCCTCTAACTCATTGGGCACATCTTGTTATTCATGGCTGTTTACACTTAATAGGTTATGATCACGTTCATGATAAAGATGCCACCAAAATGGAAACTTTAGAAATTAAATTATTAGAGGAATTAGGTTATGAAAACCCCTATATCTGACGATAAAATTAAGATTAAAAAAAATCGTCGGCCCTGGTTAACGCGTGTTCATCAAGCCTTTAAACAAGGACCAAGAAATAGAAAACAACTTATTGAGTTATTGTATTACGCCCAACAACGCAATTTACTCAATGCGCAAGCACTTAAAATGCTCGAAGGCGTATTACAAATCTCGGATATACACGTCAGAGATATTATGGTACCGCATGCCAAAATTACGGTTCTTTCTGAAAAAGCACACTTGCCTGAACTGCTACCACTCGTAATCGAATCCGGCCATTCGCGTTTCCCGGTGATTAATGATGAACGAAGGGTTATTGGTTTATTACTGGCTAAAGATTTACTCAAATACAATCCCTTATCTCACCAAAACGACTTTGATATCCACGATATTATTCGTCCGGTGGTGTTTATACCAGAAAGTAAACGGCTAGACAGTTTACTCGAAGAATTTCAGCATAAACATTATCACATGGCTATTGTCGTAGACGAATATGGCGCTGTGTCGGGTCTGGTTACCATTGAAGATGTTTTAGAAGAGATTGTTGGCGAAATTGAAGATGAATACGATGCCAATGACGAGGTTTTTATACAGGAACAAAATCCTAATCAATTTATTGTCAAAGCCATGATGCCCATTGAAGATTTTAATGACTTTTTTAATTCGCATTTGGCAACGAATCAATTTGATACCATAGGTGGCGTGATCGCAAATCGCTTTGGTTATTTACCGAAACGCGGTGCCAGCACCACTATTCATCCTTTTCGATTTAAAGTGTTACGCGCTGATAATCGACTTATTCGCTTACTTCAAGTCAATATTGAAAAAACCAACTAGGGAATGCTCCACATGAAATTAAATAATGCTTCGCTGTTTCAGCAAAGTTGTTTTATTAATGGAAAATGGATCCAGGCAAAAAAAACTATTCAAGTTAACAACCCTGCTACCGAGGAAACCCTAGGGACCGTTCCAGATTTAGAAACAGCAAACGTACTTGATGCCATCGCCGCCGCAGCAGCAGCCTGGCCGATGTGGCGCTCGAAGACCGCCGCCGAACGTGCCGAGTTGTTATATCGTTGGTACACGCTAATTTTAGAGAACATTAATGATTTAGCCGTATTATTAACACTCGAACAAGGCAAACCACTTAAAGAAGCTATGGAAGAAATTCGTTATGGCGCTTCTTTCATTCAATGGTTTGCTGAAGAAGGAAAACGTATCTACGGTGATATCATTCCCGCCCCCTTACCCAAACAACATTTGTTTGTCAGTAAACAATCCGTCGGCGTGGTAGCTGCGATTACACCTTGGAATTTTCCTAATGCCATGATCACACGTAAATGCGCGCCCGCTTTAGCAGCTGGCTGTACTATCATACTCAAACCTTCGGTGTTAACCCCTTTTTCAGCGTTGGCATTGGCGGTACTCGCCGAAAAAGCCGGAATTCCCGCGGGAGTGTTTAATATAGTCACCGGTAATTCCGAATTAATTGGCAATATTTTTACCGATAGCCCCCTAATAAGCAAAATTTCTTTCACTGGCTCAACAGTGATTGGTAAACTACTAATGCAGAAAGCGGCCAGTTCGGTAAAAAAAATATCTTTAGAGTTAGGTGGTAATGCGCCGTTTATTGTTTTCGATGATGCCGATATCGATAAAGCCATCCTGGGCGCTATTGCATCGAAATTTCGTAATAGTGGTCAAACCTGTATTTGTACCAATCGTTTTTATGTTCATGAAAAAATCTATGCAACCTTTACAAAAAAATTAACTCATGCCATCCAACAATTAAAAGTGGGTAACGGTTTAGAAGATAATGTTCAAATAGGTCCCTTGATCAATCAGTCCGCCATTAATAAAGTGAAAAAACATATAGCTGATGCGCTAGAAAAAGGCGCTGAACTGGTATGTGGTGGAAAAATGCATACTTTAGGTGGAAGTTTTTTTCAACCTACACTCTTAAAAAATTGCACAGCCAAAATGTTAATCGCTAAAGAAGAAACCTTTGGACCTGTCGCAGCATTATTTAAGTTTTCTGAAGAAAGAGAAGCCATTCATTTAGCAAATGACACTGAGTTTGGACTCGCCGCTTATTTTTATGCGCAAAATGTCAATCGGGTTATCCATGTCGCGCAACAATTAGACTATGGCATAGTCGGCATCAACACCGGACGCGCTTCCAATGAAGTCGCGCCCTTCGGTGGCTTCAAACAATCCGGCATAGGCCGTGAAGGCTCAAAATATGGTATCGAAGAATATTTAGAAATTAAATATGTCTGTTTGAATACCGATTAAGCTGATTTAAATTTTTATTTTCATAAATATTCTCATTAGGTTCCTCTGTTATAGCCGTCAGGTTGAATGCTTTATTCCAAAAAAATAATGGTTGCTGGGGAATATTATTATTCCAATAATCTTCTTTATTTGGTAATAGCTCTACTATTCTATTATCTCGAACATTGATTTCTGAGATAAGATGTTTCAACTTGAGCATATTAAAGAAACCTAATCTTTTTTCATAATCTAAGACTCTCAAAAGTATTTTGAGCTGCTCAATATCGATAGGGTTGCTTATTTTATTTTCTTTCAATAAATAATCAATAAAGACATAAGCGCCTTTATTATCACTATTTTTTAACATGTCGACTATGTTATTCCAAGAAAAGCTTACTTTATTGATAGCCGACGCTATAAAGGGTAATTCAAGATACCTACGCACCGAATTCTCAGGAATCCATCGAAATAATTCGGCAATATTCTCACTGGTTTTAAGATACGTCATCAAAACCTCTGGTTTGAATGATTGTAAACTCAATAATAAATTTAATTGATTTCTTTCATTTGTAATTGAAAGTTGTTTGATAAATGTTTGAAAACTATCAAAGATAGTAAAATTAGTGGAATAAAGTTTTAGTTTTTCCAAAAGCTTTATGGCCTGTTGCTCGTTCAAAGGTAGAACGGGTCTTTTACCTTGATTAATTTTTATTATCTGCTCCCAAATTATAGGAGTTTTTACCAAATTAAGGAAATCCTTCTTATTAAAACAACTGATCAAAGTTTTTAAGTTTTCGCGATCAGAAAAAAACAATTGATATTGTTTACTTAAACTTTGGATCTGTTGTAATCTTTTATTTACGCGATATTTAGTAATATTAGTTAATACCTTATGGAAATCTAAAATAGAGTATTGATCTAATGCGCTTGAAGAATGATCTTTTAATAAAAATTTTTTTAGCGCTTCTCGCTCCAACCCAGTCAATACAAGGTCAAAATTATTTTTGATAACACTTAAAGCATCTAATTGATGTTCCTTAGGCAACATAGCCATAATTGCTATTAGTTCAGATGACGTCAGCAGTCCGTAAGATTCTTTTTGGTTAACCAATTCTTTTAACTTAATTAGAGAAAAAGATGAATGCTCAACTTTTTTTAAATGATGTAGTAAATTCTGTTTTTCGTTTTTTTTAAAATTTAAATTTCCTGCGGCTTTAGCTTTATTTTTTAGGATATTTATAGTTGTCATAATAATCTTTTTTTATTGTAAGAAACGGTCGTGCGTAGTCTAACAGAAAAATTTTACGCTTCTGCGAATAAAATTATTTCAGAAAAAAAATTTATATTATATTTATTTAATAATCAATTTTACTGATAATTGTTTTTATTGCACGCCAGAATGTCCAAAACCACCTGCACCACGTTCGGTTTCTACAAATTCCGGAACCAGTTCAAATTGCGTTCGAACCACGGGTACAAATACCAGCTGCGCAATTCTATCTCCGGGTTGGATAGCAAATTCACTATGGCCGCGATTCCAACATGAAATAAATAACTCACCCTGATAATCGGAGTCGATGAGACCAATTAGATTTCCGAGCACAATACCATGCTTATGACCAAGACCAGAGCGCGGTAAAATCACCGCGGCTAAATTTGGCTGCGCGATGTGAATGGCTAAACCGGTTGAAATTAACTCAGTCTGGTTCGGTAATAATTGTATGGCTTGCTTGCTACAAGCGCGTAAATCAAGTCCCGCAGACCCATCGGTCGCATAGCTTGGCAATGGAAATTCCTCGCCTAATCGGGAGTCCAAAATTTTCAGCTGGATGTTTTGCATTATCAGGTCCTCAGAAATGGACTCTCATTATAACGTAGTTTAATTGTATAATTTTTAAACAGTTTTAGGGGCTGATAACTGGTATTTACCCCCCTTGCTGCCTATACTTTTGTTAAGAACGGCAAATAAATATACTCATAGCAGTGGGATTTTTGGCGAGGCGCTGCGAGAATGAGCAACCTTCATTTCTTCAAGATACACGAGGATTGCGAATTGAGCAGCAACGCAAACCAAAATTCAAGTGCGAGGAGTATAGTACAAAAATTATTTCATTTTCCATGGGGTATAATATGAAAAAATTTAATTCATTCGTCCTAATAGGCGTTTTATTAGTAGGCCTAACCGCCTGTGACTCAATGACACCCGACCAAAGACGCGTCGCTGGTGGCTTAGGTGGTGCTGCGGTGGGTGGTCTTTTAGGCAACACAATTGGCGGAGGTTCGGGTAATACGATAGCTACGATAGCCGGCGCCGGATTAGGTGCTGTAGCAGGAAGCAGTCTTGCAGGCAGCTCAGGTAATCGCTACTAGAATCTAGCCTTTACATTGAATAGCCTAGATATACGCTCTGAATAAAAGAGCGTGTATTTAGGCTTTTTTATTTCACCCCCCCTATAACACAAACTCCCATCTTGACGGGTTATGGGTATATTCCCTATAAATGCTATACTTTTGCCTATCAAACCGATCAATACACTTATTATGCGTCTAGAAAGTATCAAATTAGCAGGATTCAAATCCTTTGTTGACCCAACTACGGTGGCTTTTCCGAGTAATCTTACCGCTATTGTAGGACCCAACGGCTGTGGGAAATCGAATATTATCGATGCCATACGCTGGGTTATGGGCGAAAGCTCTGCGAAACAGTTACGCGGTCAATCACTGGATGATGTGATATTCAATGGCTGCCATACCCGTAAACCACTGGGTAAAGCGGCTATTGAGCTAAATTTTGATAACTCCGATGCCAGCCTCGGCGGCCAATACAGTAGTTACACGCAAATTTCGATACGGCGTGAAATCACACGGGAAGGCCAATCGATCTATTCGCTGAATGGCACGCGCTGTCGCAGACGAGATATACGTGACATTTTCCTAGGAACTGGCCTGGGTCCGCGCAGTTATGCCATTATCGAACAAGGCATGATTTCTCGCATAGTCGAAGCTAAACCCGAAGAGCTTCGCGCTTATATTGAAGAAGCAGCCGGCATCTCAAAATATAAAGAACGACGTCGTGAAACTGAATTACGCTTAGAACATACACAGGAAAATTTAAATCGTTTAAATGACTTAAGAGAAGAGCTCAGTAAGCAGCTTAAGCATTTACAGCGTCAAGCTAATGCCGCGGAACGCTATAAAACACTTAAGCAAGAAGAACGTTTGCTAAAAGCTCAACTACAGACTTTACGTTACCGAACATTTCAGGAACAACTACACGCTCAGATAGAAGAAATACAATCTGTTGAAGAACAACTACATACCTCTCAACTTGAACAACAGCATTTATCAGCGCAGATAGTAACGGATCGTGCCGAACAAACCCAAGCAAGACTAAATTTTGATAAAATCCAAACAGAATATTATGAACTAGGCAATAATATAACTCGTTTGGAAGAAAATTTACGCACACAGACAACCCAGCTTCAGCAAAATCAACTCGAACTAGCCGATTTAACTAAAAAGAAATCGGTTCTTGAACAGCAATGCCAATCCAGTGTAGCGAGTCAAGTGCAAATTAAGCAAACGCTTACTGAACTTCAGCAAAAACAAAATGATCTCCAAATAGCGACTGAACAAAGTCAAGTTTTGTTAAAAGAAGCTGAAAAAAATTATGCCGAATGGCAAACAAAATGGGAAAAAACGCAAACTTCTTTTGCTGAACTGAAGCAGCAACAACACAGTGCGGCAACACAAAATCATTATTGTCAACAGCAATCACAAACATTAAACCTACGTATTGAACGTTTACTGCAAGATCATGCTGAACAAGCTAAAATTTTAAATTTTCAGGCCGAACAACCTGAAGATTTAAACCAAGTTTTAGCTCAAGTTGCAGAAAAACAAACACTGTGTAAAACGCAACATGAACAAATAACTCAACAAATTATTGAACAGCGTTCCCGTTTACAACAATTAACTAAAGAACTCGATCAACTAAAAAGTCGCCTACAAATCACTCAAGGCGAATATGCTTCGCTGATGGCCTTGCAACAAGAAGCTTTAGGTAAACGTGAACACACCCTGTTGCAATGGTTTAAAAAACATAATTTAACCGAACAACCTCGACTGGTACAGTTATTGCAAGTTGAAACCGGCTGGGAGCGTGCTGTAGAAGTTGCCCTAAATCAACACATCCAAGCGGTATGTTTTACC
>CANJLU010000060.1 GCA_947475085.1 Coxiellaceae bacterium | reverse complement strand
ATACGCTAAGCGCAAGACCGATTGTCGTCTCGGCAGAGAGTCGCATTGTGATTCATATTGATGCGCATAGTACGGCCGCACCTTGGCTAAGCTGTGATGGTCAAGAACGCATTTCAGTGCCTGTTGGTGCTAATATCAGTATTCAAAAAAATGCTAAAACACTGCGCCTAATTCATCCTCTAGATTATAATTATTTTGAAACTTTGCGTACCAAATTACATTGGCATAAACATAATCATACTAAATAAATAAAAATTAATTTTTATTTTTAAATTGATATTTAGCTAATTTAACTAAAAATAAATTTTTTTATTAATTGATAATTTTTATATTTTTTTGTATTCTGTTCCATGTAAAATAATAATAAGGTTTTTATGCCTGATCCTTATGCCAAATTGTCAGTTTTTCATAATACATTAGACGAGCTTGAACCTTTTAAAGACAAGAAAGCTGCACAAGATTTTCAGAAAA
The DNA here is from genome assembly GCA_947475085.1 of Coxiellaceae bacterium. Taxonomy (GTDB): domain Bacteria; phylum Pseudomonadota; class Gammaproteobacteria; order Diplorickettsiales; family Diplorickettsiaceae; genus Aquirickettsiella. The sequence continues at coordinate 8,720 of CANJLU010000060.1, read as the reverse complement.
ACAATCCTACTGCCGATAGCAATATCCTAATTCCTTATTTTGAAAATGCACGAATTGAATTATTGCTGCCTGGCCCGGCATGTTTTAAATCCTCAGATTTAAATAAAAATGTAAGAGTTATCGGCGCTAGAAATCCTAGTAAGAGAAAAAAATTTTTGGTTAGAATTAAGCATTTTTTTTATCAAAAACTAGGTATACATTATGTTCGTAATATAAACGACCTCATTGGAGATAGTATTACTTTAGATGAAGGTAGATTTATTATTACTTATAATCAAATTAACAATAATGATAATGACAGCGCATTCGAAAAATTTATTGAAAAAGAAAATCAAGAAAGTTCTAAACAATTTAAAGAAAATCTTTTTGCTGGAAAACCATTTATTGACGATGCTGAATTTTTAGAAAATCTTTCTAAATTGGCTGCGGATTTAAAGTTAGAAGGAGGAATGACTTATTTTATTTTTAAAGAAAAGGATGGCAGTGAAAAAATATTACGTCAGACCTTTAAACAAGATGATAATGAAAATGTAACAAAATTTTTAAAAAATGAAAAAAAAATTGGATTAGCCAAATCTGCTGAGTTAAAACCGCATAAATATAAAAATTATCACTTACTTGGATTTGCGCGGGATTGGATAAAGTGGACATTTTTTGCCGCGGTGACAGGGATAGGAGTAGGATTAATTTTAGGGCTCTTTGTTACTCCTCCATTAGGTACAATTCTAGCTGCGTTGGCGGCGGTAATTACTTTTATAGGGATTAGCAGCTTAGGTTTTTCAAAAGCAACTCAAAATAACCAAACCACGATTGAATTTGGAACATCTGAGTTGATAGATGAACAGCAGATTAGCTTTGTTTCTAGAATGAAAAAATTTTTACATAGTCTTTTTAGTGGAAAATCAAACAAAACTGCCATTTTGCGTACTAAGAATACCGAGCCTGAAATATTCACTACCATGGTGGATTCACCTATTAAATCTGATGCGGTTACAAATTTGAATCGATCTTGCGCAAGGCTGGTTACGTCAAGTTTAGCATTAAGCTTATTATTTAAGTTTCGGCAAGAAAATGACTCTTCTATTACTGAAGACAATCAGTTGCATAGCATTCACACAATATTAAAAAAATAATGTTCTCTCATTAATGTTATCTGATTTTTTGATGCAAGTGTGCAAGAAAATCTGTGCTCAGTTAGTATGCCTTAAAGAAAATAACAAGGAGTGTTATGTTGCTAAGTCGATTAGACAATCAAAAAGGTACACGGAAAATATTAGTCGATTTACTTTTTAAAAAAGGCTATTGTCTCTGTATACCCGATCCAGAAATTATTAAGTCACACCTCGAACAGGTACGTCCAAGCTGGATACAAAACTTCTTGTTAAGTAAAAATGAGCTTGAACTTTCAGTGATCCCGATGTTTATGCTCATTTTTATTAAAAATAAGAGTTTGACGCCCGATCAAAGCAAATGCTTACTTGAATTATTGCAAATATTAATGGCGCGAGCGGAATTCGATACTATCGATCAAATATTTTTTGATAATAAAATTAATCAAATGGCTTGGGCCTATTATATAGTAAGTGAGTTGATAAAATTTAGGTTAAGCGATTTTGTTATTTCGGATAAAAATAGCAAAAGAATAACGGCGCTAGCGGCGTGTATTGAGTTTTTTTTTGACCAGGCCAGCGAGCTTACCATAACAAAATTAAGTTTAAATAATGAAAATACCGGTTTTCACATTATTCACAAACTTATGTTTCTTATAGCCCACAAGACTTTACATCCCAGCCAAGTTATTTATTTAAACGATATTGGTAAGAAAATAATTGATAAGACCACAAACTTCGGTATAGAAACATTAGTTTTCCGGACACAACGTAATGGATTTAGTTTCATTTGGTGCGTTTTAGGGACATGGTTACAGATAGTGTTTGAGAATGAAAACTCAAATCAATTTAAAATTAATTATTACGCCCAGCTAACTAATGGCTTATTGGAAAAAATCAATGCTGAAAAATTGTCCACCATTTTGTTAGAAAATGAAACAAAAGGTTATATAATAATTTTACGTTATATTTTTTTTAAACGCTTGAGGCTTAGCTCTTCGCAGCAGGACTTAAGCGAAACCTTCAGTTTCTTTAATCGATGGTGTAAAAAATTATTTTCTGCGCTTACTTTTCAACAAATTGAATTAATTTTAGATAATTTCCCTTTATTACTCATTAACGATCGAAACCTTTCCTATACGGATCGACAGCAATTAATACAAGATTTCTTTGTTTATTTATTTGAGTTTTCTAGATTGCAACCCAAAGAGATTGTCCAGTTAAAAGATTTAAAACAACGACTAGAAGATCGTTGTTCACCTAGTAATAAAATAATAAGATTTTTTAACCAGATAAAAACGCATTGCCGATTTTTTAACAGGTCTAATTTTCGAAATGCTATCCAAAAGGAGGATGAAATTTCTCTTGATGAAAGCAGTGATCTGCTGAGTGTTGAGTATGCTAGACTAAACAACAATTATTTGACAGTGAGTAGGTAAGAGGAATCTCGTCATGCGTAAGCAATATATCATCGGCAATTGGAAGATGCACGGCAACAAAGCTTCCGTTGCTGAATTATTAAATAACATTAAGAATTTTGAGCAAAAAGAAAAATCTAATGTAAAGATGATAGTCTGTCCTCCTTATGTTTTTCTCGAACAAACCCAGATTTTACTAAAAAAAACCCAGCTGCAATGGGGCGGTCAAAACATGGCGGTGGAGCAAGAAGGTCCCTACACCGGGGAGATCTCGGCGCGCATGTTGTATGAATTTGGTTGTCGATATGTTTTGCTCGGCCACTCAGAACGCCGGCATTTGTTTGTGGAAACGGATGCACAAATCGCAAAAAAATTTGATTTAGCTATAAAATCGGGCCTTACACCCATCCTTTGTGTCGGAGAGACTTTAGCTGAACGTGAGGCAAAACTAACCTACAGCGTATTGCAAACTCAATTAGAAAAAATAGTAGATTATGGTAGCGAAGTTTTTAAACGAGCTATTATCGCCTACGAACCTGTTTGGGCTATTGGTACAGGGTTGTCAGCCCAACCCGAGCAAGCGCAAGAGGTGCACCAATTCTTACGTGAACAAATTAAATTTTTGGGCTCGGATCTTGCACAAGAATTACCTATCCTGTATGGTGGCAGCGTTAAAGCCAGCAATGCTGAGGCTTTGTTTCGGATGCCCGATATTGACGGCGGCTTGATTGGCGGAGCATCATTAGATGCCATAGAGTTTTCACGTATTTATGGAATACTTGCTTCAATAGCATGTGATAAAATTTAATTTTTAGTATTCTAGTCTAACGCATAAGATTTATGTTACAGCAGTTTTTAGTTTTAATGCACGTTATTATTTCAATCGCATTGATTGCTTTGGTTCTAATACAACAAGGTAAAGGTGCTGAATTAGGTGCGACTTTTGGAAGCGCAGCTTCGCAGACAGTCTTTGGTAGTCAAGGATCAGGTTCCTTTTTACTTAAATTAACCGGTCTACTTGCATTATTATTTTTTGTCACCAGTCTTAGTTTAGGTTATTTAGCTGGACACACAGTTAGAAAAGACCCCATTCAAAACTTAGCTAGCATGGCTCAGCAATTACCATCCAAAGGTAATAAAACTCATGATGTAGAAAATAAAAATTTATCTTTGAATAAAAGTAGAGAAAAAACAACTTTAGACCATCGACAATCGTATCCTCTGCCGTCTGAATTTTCTTAATTTATTTGTATCGTTGCCGAAATGGTGGAATTGGTAGACACGCCGTCTTGAGGGGGCGGTGGCGCAAGCTGTGCCGGTTCGAGTCCGGCTTTCGGCACCAACTGTTTGTTATACTCACAGCAATGTAAAATGCGAAGAGTATTTTTACACTTCAAGATACTAGTCGATATCTTGAAGTGTTTATCTCAGTTTTTTGTTCTTCCTAAAAGCACTTTTATTTAACTTCTTCTGGTAACACAGAAGAATGATGTGATGAAATCAACCATTTGTGCCCATCCCAACGATAGGTGAATGTATAACGTGCATGAACCTTTTTTCCACCTTTTAAAGTAAAGGTATATAAACCGGTATCAATTGCTTTGTTACATCCTATCTTTATGGTGCGTGAATCGATTTTGCCCACCGGATGTTTACTTAAAAAGTCTTTAAAATAAGCTATCCGTTCAGCACTATTCACTCTGGGTTTGTTAGCAATTGTTGCCAATAATATCGCGTTATCCGTGTAATTAGCATTTACTCTAACAGGATTTCTGCTTTTAAGAGAGGCGTTCCAGCGATCAAATAGTGCGGCAATCTCTTGTTCGTTAGTTTTAACACACGCTATATGGTTACTTGAGCTCATCGCCATGATAGCGGGGGTTGATAATAAACTGCTTAATAAAACAGCTGTAATGATAGTTTTTTTACGCATAAAAAATCCTTAAAAAATTAGAACTTAATACCAATAATAGTAGGTTAGTTATCTGATGTCTGCAATTATACTCTTCGTGCTTGAATTGTTGCCAGTGTTGCCATTTAATTCTCAATCCTTTCGCGGGACTTGCCAAAAATCTAATTGCAGTGAGTATGTATTAACTATCTCTAAGTAATTCATTAATCGCAACTTTGGTTCGAGTTCGGTCGTCGATTTGTTTGATAATGACCGCACAGTTGAGATGACAATGCCCTGTTTTAGAGGGCATACTGCCTGCGAGTACTACTGAACCTGCAGGTACGCGGCCATACACCACTTCATCGGTTTTACGATTATAAATAGGCGTATTACTCCCTATAAAAACACCCATACCAATGACACTATTTTCTTCAACTACTACGCCTTCTACCACCTCTGAGCGCGCGCCTATAAAACAGTTATCTTCAATAATGGTTGGCTTGGCTTGTAACGGCTCGAGTACACCACCAATGCCTACACCGCCAGATAAATGTACATTTTTACCAATTTGTGCACAGGAACCCACCGTCGCCCAAGTATCTATCATAGTTCCTTCGTCAATATACGCGCCTATGTTAACGAATGAGGGCATAAATATCGTATTTTTTGCTACGAAGGAACCTTGGCGAATGCAAGCATTGGGTACAATACGTGGCGAACCATCTCTTGCAAAATCTTCGGCCTTATAATGAGCATACTTTAATGGGATTTTGTCAAAATAATGCGTATATCCCGCATCAAATAATTTATTGGTATGAATTCGAAAGGACAATAAAATAGCTTGTTTTAACCATTCATGGACCTTCCAGGCATCGTTTATTTTTTCGGCAACGCGTAGTTTTCCTTGATCGAGTAATTCAATCGCTTCTAAAATTGCTGATTTACTAGAGTTATCTATAGTCTCAGCATTAATCTCGTTGATATGTGGGTAAGCTTTTTCGATAATCGTTTTTAATGGTGTCATGGAGGAGAACTCATTTGGGTTTAAAAAAATAATTACTCGGCTATAGTGACTGTTTCAGTTTTACCTTCAAGTTCATTAAGGTTATCAGGACTCAGTTTAGAATGATAAATCAAAGTATAGACTACCGGCAAAATAAATAAGGTAAAAAGTGTACCGATAGACATTCCTCCCAAAATAACCCAAGCTAATTGGTTGCGTGCATGTGCCCCCGGACCGTTGGCCAATGCCAATGGAACGGCTGCTAACAACATGGTTGCTGTGGTCATGAAAATAGGACGTAAACGTAATGCAGCGGCTTCAATGACGGCTTCTTGTACAGAAATATGCAGATTTTTTTGTAATTGTCTGGCGAATTCTACAATTAAGATCCCATGTTTAGTAATCAGCCCAATTAAGGTAATTAATCCAATTTGTGTGTAAATATTTAAACTTCCACCCACACAATACAGTGCAAATAGTGCCCCGGTTAAGGATAAAGGGACAGCAATAAGGATAATAAAGGGCGCACGAAAGCTTTCAAATTGCGCAGCAAGAACAAGAAAAATAAATAACAATGCAAACAAAAAGGTTTGTTGCATATTATTTCCGCCTTGTATGAATTGACGCGTTTCTCCTGAAAAATCAATTTGCACGTTATGAGGAAGAATTTTATTCGTTAATTGTGTTAAATACTTAACAGCATCACCGATGGTATAACCAGGAGTAAGATTAGCACTAAAAGTAACAGCGCGTAATTGCTGAAAATGATTAAGGCTTAAAGGCGTAAATGAATTTTGTACATTGACGAAATTAGCTAGAGGAATCAGTTTGTTATTTTCGCCGCGCACATTAATCAGTTTTAGCTGCTGGTCAGTCGTCATATAATTTCTATTGAGTTGCGGGATCACTTGATAACTACGACCATCCCAATTAACCAGACTTGCTTGTGGTGCGCCGATGAGACTATTCAAGCTATTCGCGATGTCACTCATACTAATGCCTAGTGAATTAGCTTTATCTCTATCAATATTAATTTGGATTTGATTAGCATCAATTTTGAGATCGGATTGTAGACCTAAAATATGTGGATTATTGTGTGTAATGGCTAACTGTAATTTTTTGCTAAATTGATTCAAGACCTCATAGCTGTCAGTACTTTTAAGAACAAACATAAGCGGAGCATGTCCAGTAGCGCCAGGCAGTGCATGCGGACTAAATGGAAATGCTTGTAGACCAGTAATTCCCCAAAATCGCTTAAATAAAGTTTGAATAATATCGGTAGTTGTTTTATTTCGTTCTTGCCAGGGCTTTAAAATTAAAAAAGAGAGCGCGTTATTGGTGATGGGCATTCCTATTAAAGTAATATAAGTCTCTATCTCGGGAGTGGATTTATAGATTGCTTGAATTTTTGCCATATACTTTTCCATATAGGCTAGGTTAGCCGACGTCGGTCCAGTTGCGGCACTGATAATAAGACCTTGATCTTCTTGTGGTGCCAACTCGCTAGGTAAGATTTTAAATAATCCAAAACACACAAAATAAATCATCAGGCCGATAGCTAACATAATTTTTCGATGGCTTATTGCCAGAAGTAAATATTTTTTATAAGCAGCTATCGCTACATGAAAAAAATGATCGACTTTTAGGCTAAAACGTGAGGCTTGCTGTTCTTGTTTTAAAAGCTTAGCGCACATCATCGGTGAAAGTGTTAAAGCAATAAAGCCTGAAATAATAACTGCTGCGGCCAAAGTAAAAGCAAATTCACGAAATAATAAACCGGTTATATCGTTGATAAAACCAATCGGTGTATAAACAGCAGCTAAGGTTAATGTCATGGCAATGATGGCAAATCCAATTTCTTTAGTGCCGATAATGGCGGCGTTTTCCGGCGTTTTTCCTAAACCGATATGACGATGGATATTTTCTAACACTACAATCGCATCATCGACGACTAAACCAATACCTAACACCCAGGCTAAAAACGTTAATACATTTAATGTATAACCTAAGGCTAACATGGCGGCGCATACGCCCATTAAGGATAAAGGAATAGTGACAAACGGAATTAAACCTGCACGAAAATTAGCTAGAAATAAAAAGATGATGGTAAATACAAATAAACACGCTTCAAAAATAGTCTTTTTTACATCATGCAAGGACGCAGCAATAAATTTTGCAGCATTCCAGACTAAATGAATTTTTATATCTCCCGGAGCCGCTTTCTCTAATTCGGGTAACAGCGCTATGACTGCCTTGGAAACATCTAAAGGATTAGCGGTACTAAGAGATACGATACCCATAATGACTGATTTTTTGTTGCCATTAACCGTGGCACTGCTATCGTCCGACTCTACACCGAGTACCGCATGGCCCACATCCGATAAACGTACTAAATAATTATTTTGCTTATGAATAACTAAATGATTTAATTCGGCTGCTGTATGTATATCGGTATTGGTGTTGATATTAATGATTTGATTGGGAGTAATCAGTGACCCAGAAGCTGATTGAATATTATTTTGCTGTAGGGCTGTCATAATGTCGCTAGCAGTTATTTGATGAGCAGCCATTTTTATCGGGTCAAGCCAAATCCGTAAAGCATACTGATTGTCACCAAATATTTGTGCTTGGCTAACGCCAGGAATAGTTTGTAAATGTGGTTGGATAACTCGAATGAGGTAATCTGTAATTGCAGGAGGACTTAGTGTATTACTAGAAAATGAAATGAAAAGCGTTGGATCTGCGTCCGGATCTTTAGTATTAATAACCGGATCTAAAACTGCTTTAGGTAATTGTTTGCGTACAGACGCAATTGCGTTACTGACATTGGTCATAGCTTTGGTTAGATCATAACCTAGCTTAAATTGTAAAGTGATCCGGCTAGTACTTTGCTTGCTTGAGGAATGCATCAGATCGATGCCTTCAATACCGCCTAAAGCATTTTCTAGGGGCGTAGTAACAAAACTTTCCATTAATTGTGCAGGTGCGCCCGGATAAGTGGTTTGTATGTTAATGACAGAAGGGGATATGGAAGGGTATAACCGTATCGGTAATGATAAGAATGCTTTAACGCCGACTAGCAAAATGAACAAGCATAAAACAATACTTAATACGGGTTTGCGGATAAACAGTTCAGTGAATTGCATGGGTTTATTTCTCGACCATCACGACTGAATTTCCTTGTACTTTAAAACCACCGGCGCTAATAATTTGATCTCCAGGATGAATATCACTACTCACTAACCCTATTTTTCCATCCTCATGAAAACGGATACTGACGAATGTTTTAATCGCTT
>CANJLU010000059.1 GCA_947475085.1 Coxiellaceae bacterium | reverse complement strand
TTATTTCCAATATTTTAGGCTTTAATGAGATTAAGCTTAAATTTAAGTATTTCGAATTAGTCTTAAAATTCTTAGAGAAAGCGATAGTAGACTCCCAGTTTAATAAGGAATTTATTGGCGCTTTGGATTTACTAAAATTATTTGTTAATGAGCGAAACTATCTTCCTAATGATACAGATTTAAAGTATATAAGTGATTTAGGGCGCCAGACTAATGAAGATGAAATCAGAAAGTGTTTTTATGGAATAATCCGTGAATTAGATAAAAAATTATTGTTTCAAGATTTGTTAAATCAACTTTTGAAAATTATAAAAAATATCAACAGCTACCCATTGATGCTGTTTAATATAATATTTATTACTAAATGTCTAAATAGTGTAATTAGTCTGGAAGTCGATGATTTAAACCAAGTTATACGTTTAGTATACCGAGCCTTGGAGGCCTATACTGCACCATTAATAATGAAAAAGTCCTATCCCTTTACCATTTCCAAAAAAATATTCAACCAAAAAAAACTGAATAAGTATTTAATAGAATTTGCAAAAGATTTTAAAGAAAAAACATTAGGACAGATAATCAATTACTCAGTATGGCAAGATTTATCAATTACTGATAAAAGTGCTTTGGATAAAAATATACAAGAGTTTGATTTTATGCTCTACTTTCCGACGCACATCAATAACGAAAAAATAAGAGCTAAGTTTTCTGAAGCTAAACTTGAGTATAATGAAACATTTAAAAAAAATATCACTACTAATGATAGTTTTGTGCGTACATATTTCAGAAAAAGTATAGTTAACGTTATTAGTAAATCAAATAGATTCATAGAAAAAGTAAAAACTTTAGCATCAGATGTCAAAGAAAATTTAGAAGAATTTGCAGAAACTAGCTCGAATAGATTATCCAGTTTAATTAGAAAAAATTCTGAAACTTTAAATTTTCAAGAATACGAAGAAACAGATGAAATTGAGATGAATAATCCAATAACACAAGCTAAAGCAAGACTGTCATCAATTAAAGAAAAATTAAATTTATGGAATTCAATACTCAACTATCCTATTGAACCGCACGTTAATCAACAGAATCAAATCGATACTAGTCAAATTAATGTAAATAATTGCTCTGAATTTATAGTGGATTTTTATGAATCTATCAATGAAAAATATAGTTTACTGAATCAACAAATTATTGAAAAATTTGAAGAAATTAATGATACCATAAAAAAACAGGGTTATTGGTTGGAGAAGCCTGAGGTCAACAAACCGAGTTGGTTTTACAAGATATTGCATAGAGGTTATTTTAATATTGATTTTTCAGTTAAAAAAATTAAAACCAAGTTTGGCGATGCCCCATCTTTCGAAGAAATAAATAATTTTTTTTCAAAAAAAAGTTTTTGGACGTTGCTTTTAAATTACGGAATTGTTCGTTGGCCGTGGATAAATAAGGCTGTTTTTGCCTACAACTGGGCGAAGCAATTATGTTTACCTGATATTATTACACAAACCGAAGAATTAAAAAACACGTTGTTAGATACTGACAACGAGCTTCTCAAAAAAATAATAACTTTATCACAAGTTTTTTTTCCTTATAAAGAAAGCGAAGCTATCATTCATGTTTTAGATGATTTTAAAAAATATATAACCGTTCAATTACGACAATTAGAAACATTAGAACAAGACATTGCTAACGATTTAAATGAAAAGGAAGTTTCATTATTTTCTTCGAGCTCAAAATTATTACAGTTTTTCGAGAGCGATAAAAATCCTGGTTTCTCTTCTCCAGAGGACTTAATAAGTAAGCCTGCTTTAGGATCAACGCTAAAAGTACATTAATTTTTTTATTAAGTTGGAATAAAAAAAAATCTGGTGTTTAAATTACAATAAAAAAAATTAACAGCGAGAAAAAAATGCCAAAGAAATCTGAAAATGCTGATACTTTAATTAAAGAAATCAATAAAAAACATAAAGAAGTTCTTGACGAGATTGAAAAGCGTCCTTCTGAAAATTGGATTAAAATTAAGCGTTGGATTAATCAAGAAAATGTCGAATCTCTGTCTTGCGAAGATGTTCAGCTTCGAGCAATAATAATAAACACAATTTATTGCTTTTTTAAAAAAGAGCTTATTCTAGAGAAGAAAAGTTTATTAAAACGTTATTTACATACCATTTTGAATAACTTTAATAATCTTCCTAATGAAGAAATAATAATACTTATCTCGCACCTGAAAAAATGTATTTATACTGGTGATAAGAATGATAAATCTGAGTTAGAGGATCTTATTATAAAAATTAAACAGTTAGGATTACTTAATAAAATTAAGCCCCAAGTAATTGAGTTTGATGCAGAAGGAAAAGGTTTTGTTGTTGATAGACCAGGAAAACTAGCAAGAAAAACTTACAATTATGAAACTGTTAGCCAAACAAATACAGTCATCGAAATTAATAAAATGCATTATAAGGTATTTTCACGTTATGAAAATGAGGCTCAACTAACTAAGGACATACGTGAAGCAGCATTACTCAGAAGTATCTTGTCAAGGGAGAAAATTGGAATTAAATATGAGCGAAGCCTAGAAATTCTTTTTCAATCTATTGAGTTAGAAGAGTTTAAAGAAGTAATTCGTCGAAAGATTTGCGATTTTAAAAATCAAAATACCAATATAATTCTTTCTACATATAAGCAGCCTAAAATTTTTCAACTACCAAAGTTTCTAGACATACAAAATAAGTATTTGCCTAATTTTTTACTGATTATTAATTTTTCGAATCTAGAAAGATTAATTAAAGAAGTTCAGATTATTTCAGATAATATTTATATATTAATGCCTATACTTGCGGACATTAAGAATTTTTATTGTGAATGGAAAATAAGTTGTGATTTATTTAAAAGTTTTCAGATCGAAGTAGATAATTTTAAGAAGACTTTTAATCAGGAATCTATTATTAATTATTTAGAGATTATGATGAGCTTAATTGAAGAAAAAAAATTGAAATTAGATGGAACTAATTTTGGTATATCTTATCAAAGTGTAGATCTTTGTATAAAAAACTTAGTGGTAAATTCCCTGATAGAAAAATTTAATATAATTAAATTAAAGTATTCTATGGAAAATTTTTTAAATGATCAAAAAAAAGAAATAAAAAATTATATTGCTAGACACTTTCAAATGCATTGTGATGTATATTCTAAAAAACGAACTAAATTTTCTTTATTTAAATTGTTTTTAATTAAAATGAAGAAAGTGATCTTAAATTTTTTTTGCGTTAGTTTTTTTATAACTAATAAAAAAAATTTAGAATTTTTGACGTCAAAGTGTGACTTTTATAATCTTAATTTTTTTTTATTTGAAAGCATTTATGATGAAGTTAATTTAAAAATAAAATGGTGGAAATGTTTTGTCTATAGAATAAACCCTTTTTTTTTAATTTCTTCATCATTTAAAAAAAGTTTATCTGAACAACTTTTTTTATATATAGTAAATTGTAAATTTACGAAAATTATTGAGTCTTCTACTGCTAATAAAATGTCGACAGATAGAGAAAAAATTATTAAATGCGCTGATGCTTTATTCTTGATTCAATCTATATTGGATCAAGCGAAAATTACGAATATAAAATGTTCCGCTGATTTTTACGGATACGAAAATAAAATTTCATCGCCAAAATCTAAAAAACAAGTAATCGATTTTTTAGAAAAAGCTGAGATATTAACAGAGTTATCAAAAGTGATATCCACATTAAGTCAAAATATTAAATTTTCGATGCAAGAATTTTCTAAGTTATTTCACATAACTCTGGAAAACATGAAAAAATTAGAAGAAAATCCAGAAAAAGATAATTTTTTCCTTAATCATATTACTAATGGTAGATGCATATTTCAGTTATCAAAAAATACTCGGTCAGAAGGCATAGTGCCAAATGTCACAGCACTTAAAGCTTAAGTCTTTACTTCCATTTAATATTACACCCCATACTAGGTATTTGCTGTGGATTAACAGGTTTTCCTTGAAGGATATTATCTAAAGCTGCGCGAATATCTTTCCCTGTCACTGCCGTTTTATTGCCGGGCCTGGATCCATCCAGTTGACCCCGATAAATGCACAAAAGATCTTTATCAAAAATAAAAAAATCGGGTGTACAAGTCGCTTGATAAGCTTTTGCAGTCGATTGGATTTCATCATAAAGATAGGGGAAGCTAAAGCCTAATTGTCTAGCTAGCTGAGTCATTTTTTCTGGAGCATCTTCTGGGTAGCCTGTTACATCATTTGCACTGATGGCTACAAACCCAATGTCTTTGGCTTGATAATCTTTAGCTAAACGAACGAGTTCGGGTATGACATGCTTGACGTAGGGACAATGATTACAAATAAACATAATAACCGTGGCTTTTGACCCTTTAGCAACTTCTAAATTATATGTTTTACCGGTAAGCGTATCCATTAGCTTAAAATCAGGTGCTTGGGTGCCCAGAGCAAGCATGCTAGAAGGTGTAAGCGCCATAAGGTTCTCCCCATTTGCAATAGTTACAGGTATTATAACCCAAACCTTCATTCATTAATTTTCAATTATGGCCAAGCTTTATTTTTACTATTCCGCTATGAACGCAGGCAAAAGCACCGCCTTGTTGCAAGCGAGTTATAATTATCAAGAACGTGGTATGCAAACCTTATTGTTTGCGCCCGCCATCGATGATCGCCATAAGTTGGGTTGGATCAGCTCCCGAATAGGTTTAAACGCAGAAGCCCATTTATTTACGTCAAAAGACAATTTACTGGACCAGGTAGAAAGCTCACTAAAGCAAAAAAATGAATTAAAATGTGTGTTAATCGACGAAGCCCAATTCTTGACAAAAAACCAAGTATTGCAATTGACAATTGTTGTCGATCGTTTAAATATCCCAGTCTTATGTTATGGGTTGCGTAGTGATTTTCGGGCTGAGCCTTTCGAAGGTAGTCTCTATTTATTAATATGGGCTGATGAGATCAACGAGATCAAGACTGTTTGTTATTGTGGCCGGAAGGCGACTATGAATATCCGATTTGATGCGAAGAATCAAAAAGTCACTGAGGGTAAACAAATAGAAATTGGTGGGAATGAACGCTATGTTTCAGTTTGTAGACGGCATTTTAGCCTTATTGATTCAGCTTCTTAAAAGATAGAGATTTCACTAAGGCACTCGATTCTTAATTTCCATAATTTAGCTATTCTTTACCTATCTTAGCATATAGCTAAAATCCCGTTATCCCGTTTTTCCAAATAAAAATGGCTAAATGTACTTAAGCTTGCCTTAAGCCTCCCAAATCTATAATAAATATGGAAAAAGGACCTATGCTTATTTATATCCTGAAGGAAATAATATAAAAATGCTATAAAAAAGAGAACTTTAATGCCTTTAGAAAGAGATGAATTAATATCAGCAGAAAAAGCTAGGCAATTATTAATCTCAGGGGATTTTTCCGAATATTTAAAATACTTATATCAGTTAGGAGCTGGTTGCGAAAAGGATTTTATTCTAAGTATTCAGGACAAAGAAATATTTAAAGATAAAATGAAGTTAAAAAAAGAACGTTATAGATATATCCGGATTCAGATCGATAATGAGCCATTTCATGATGCGTCTGAATCGCTGAACACGAGATCACAGCATTTACGGTGTTTAGCAGCTGCGTGGGAAGACCCTGGATTAGGCAGAGAAAAAATTAAAACGCTTGCAGCGGTTGACGAAAAGGAAATTGAAGCTCCTAAAAAGATACGTCAATTCGACAAGAATAAAACGGACATAGATAAATCAATTCGGCATGCCATATATATCGGCCTTATGCTTGAAACGGCTAGAATACGTAGGGAAGCTACTATAATAGCAAATGAGACTAATGGATATATTGAGCTTAAAAGAAATTTTGAAAAAGATCCTAAAAGCAACAATAGGCCAAATCCATTTGGTAAAATTGAGATTTCTTCACTAGAAGAAAAAAAGCCTTACGAAATTCTAGGGGAGTGTATTAACTCGATCAATGGCGAAACCCCAAAAGATATTGAACAAATATTTAAAAAAGCTGCTAAAGCTATTTCATCTTTTAAATCATTTTCCGATAAACTTCTACAGGCTTTGGGTGTTTTTATCGCATTTCTTGCTGCCTTAGCCTGCGGACTGACCGTCGGAGGCTGTGCTTACTTACTTTTTATGGGTTTGACCCCTGTTACTTTCTTTCTGATGCCTTTAATCCCAGCCGCCATAATAAGTATTATTGGTGCCTCGATAGTTTTCGGAGTTAATTTTTCGTATCTTTATAAAAGTATTCCAGAAGTCTTGCTTTCTGCGGCTAAAATGGGCGGGATCACTGAATATATCGATCCAGAAGGTAAACGAGCGCAATTATCCAGATTCAAGAAATTTTTGCTTTTACCTGCTGCCATTGTTTCATTTGCGGTGGGTGTCTCTATGATGGCTTTCACTGCGACGAATTTTTTAAGCATCTTAGCCGGAATCATTCCCGCCTTAGCCCTTTCGACCGCCCCTCCTTTTTTACCCATTTTGCTAGGTATTTTAATCGTTGGTTTAGGAGTAGCACTCAGTATTCTAATGTTTAAAGGATTTGTTTGGTTGTTACAAAAACCTTTAATAAAATTAGCCAAACAAGCTTTGGACCACATGAAAAAATTATCTTTTCTTGGTTGGTTGGGTCTCAGCATTAAACTACTAATTTTTGGCCTTTCTGTAGTTGGCATATATGCATTATATTTTTCAGGGATTCCAATTTTAGTACCTTTTTTCGGTCCTGCGGCTGTTCTTATAGGTTGGGCTTCGTTTTTCGGAGAACTGCCATTTACCTTAATGGTAGTCAGTCAACTTTGTGATCTCATTGGCTGCTTTTTAGCCAATAATGCAATAAAGACATTTAATTTTTGTTTTGCTAGAAACACTGCTGAAGAAATGATCAACGATAATTCACCTCAAGAAAAAATCAGCTTTAAATTAGTTATAGAGGTTATTTTTGTCACTATTAATGCAATTCTAAACGCGCTATTAGTTGTAGGTACATCGATCATATCTCTAGTTGCTACCGGAGCCTGTTTTATTAATTCTTTCGCTAGCAATCTAATTGTCCCGAATAGCGAACAAGAAAACAGAAGAAATCAGGCTGATAAAGCTTGCCTTGAAGTGCTTTTGTCGAAAAACCGGGATGTAAGTAGTGATAGTTCAGGATCTTATCGTAATAATAGGTCTAGCAAAGTTTGTCCTTCGCGTTTATTTTGCTCCCTCAAAAGTGAAGCACCTAATGGTTGTGTCACCCCTATTGAGCCAATATCCAACAAGGCATGCCAGTTTATAAAAATTTGAGTAAAACCATTTTAGTGCTACCGATTTCGTTTGGACAATAAGCCAAGCTTGCTATAGAATACGCTTCCCAAATAGTCCCTAAAAATAAAAGACGGAAGTTTATAAGTCTACTCTCTATTTGAGGCATTAATGGCCATAGCTAGCTTAAAACGAACATGTGACTGCCTAAGCTTTTCTAAGATTCAACCCTGGCTGGTTTGTCTTTCGGCCGCGCTCTTCTTCTTTTACGAATTTATCCAGATGGGTATGTTTAACTCGATAAGCCAAGAGTTAATGCACGATTTTTCAATTAATGCCGGTCAACTAGGGTTCTTATCAGCGACCTATTTCTATGCCGATGTTATCTTTTTATTATTTGCTGGGATTCTAGTTGATCGCTTTTCTATCCGTAGAATTATCCTCAGCGCGATGGTTATGGTCGTTCTCTCCACTATGCTATTTGCTTTCAGTCAGTCCTTTGAGATAGCGGCTTTTAGTCATTTTATAGCGGGTATCGGCAATGCTTTTTGTTTTTTAAGTTGTATTAAGTTGGCGACGCGCTGGTTTCCTACACAGCGCCTAGCTTTCGTCATTGGCATTATCATTACCATTGCCATGGCTGGAGGCATAGTGGCCCAAACCCCTTTTGCGTTGGTAGTTCACGCATTAGGCTGGCGAAACGCTGTGATGATTAATGCTGGATTAGGGATGTTTATCACCATTCTGATTTACTGCTTTGTCCATGATTATCCTAAACATCATCTATTATCTAAAAAGATGGATGATGTTGTAGCATCTAAGCCTATTTCGATCATGAAAAGTATTAGTTTATCCTTACGGAATAAGCAGAATAGCTTAGCTGGGATTTATACTTGTCTTTTAAATTTACCGATTATTTTGCTCGGCGCATTATGGGGTAGCTTATACTTAACCCAAGTGCATCATCTTGAGAAGACTCAAGCTTCCTTGGTCGCTACGATGATTTTTTTAGGAACTATTATAGGCTCACCGCTAGTAGGTTGGCTCTCTGACTTTATTAGTAGACGAAGATTATTGATGATTATTGGGGCTGTGTTTTCTTTGCTAATTTTACTGGCTATTATGTTTATACCCGTATTACATTTCTCCACCTTAGTCATTTTATTTTTATTATTAGGTTTTTTTACGAGCACACAAATTATTAGCTATCCGCTGATTGCCGAAAGTAATCCTAGACATTTAACAGGCACCTCTACCAGTTTAGCTTCCATACTAATTATGGGTGGTGGAGCTGTGTTCCAACCTTTATTCGGATGGTTAATTGATCTGCATTGGGACCAAACCTTTTTACAAGGCGTACCTTTGTATTCAGCCAGTAATTTTCATTATGGTATGGCTATTATGCCGATAGCTTTTATAGTGAGTTTAATCGCTGCGTGTTGTTTACGTGAAACCTATTGCCAACCTTATTCGCGAGAATAATCTATGCTGACTTCCGCTGCTCATGAGAATACTTCTATCGTGGATAAAAAACTGCCGTGGGTAGTTTGTTTTTCTGCAGCATTGTTTTTTTTCTATGAATTTATTCAAATGAATATGTTCAATGCTATCAGTGCCGATCTGATGCATGCTTTTTCTCTTAATGCAACTGGATTGGGTAAGTTATCGGCTTATTACTTTTATGCCAATTTATTATTTTTACCGATTGCTGGGGCTTTGTTAGACCGATTTTCGACACGTAAAATTATTCTTTCTTCTTTGTTTCTTTGCATTGTGGGCATTGCTGCTTTTGCAATGACAAGTTCATTTCTATGGGCATCTGTATTTCGTTTTATGAGTGGTATTGGCAGCGCTTTTTGTTTTCTAAGCAGTATTCGACTCGCATCGCGTTGGTTTCCCGCAAAAAATATGGCATTAGTCAGTGGCTTAATCGTCACGATGGCTATGATGGGCGGTATGGTAGCGCAAACGCCGCTGACTTTATTGGTAGAATTAGTGGGTTGGCGCCATGCTTTATTTTTCGATGCAAGTTTAGGCGTTATTATTTTCTTAGTAATTTTAAGTTTTGTTCAAGATTACCCAGCTAATTTACAGCAAGAACAAAAAAATTCGCATCAAGAGCTTTCTAAATTGGGACTTTTTAAAAGTTGGCGACTCGCCTATTTAAATC
>CANJLU010000058.1 GCA_947475085.1 Coxiellaceae bacterium | reverse complement strand
TGTAGCAAAAGAACATGGGTTTTTTACCCAAGAAGGGATACAAGTAAATATTATTGCGCCGAGTAATCCGGATGATGGTCCTAAACTAGTAGCGGCAGGGCATGCAGATTTGGCCGTTAGTTATCAACCACAATTGGTGGTACAAGCCGCAAAAGGACTGCCGTTAATACGCGTAGCCAGTTTAATAAAGCAACCTTTAAACTGTTTGATTGTAAAAAAAAATGGGCCCATTCATCAGCTTGCCGATCTGAAAGGAAAATGTATCGCTTATACATCCCATGTTGAAGGAACGCTGATGTTAAGTGGCTTATTAGAAAAAGCACATTTAACGATAAACGATGTACAAACCATTAATGTGCAATATGATTTAACGCAAGCGTTACTAAGCGATCGCGTCGATGCCGTGATTAATGTGATGCGCAACGTAGAACCTTTACAATTGCAATTTGCTCATCAGCCGGTAAAAATCTTTCCCGTCGAATTAGCTGCGATTCCAACTTATGATGAACTCATTATCATTGCCAATAAAAATAAATTATCTGATCCTCGTCTTACTAAATTTTTAACTGCTCTCGACAAAGCAACCCACTACTTACTCAATAATCCAGAGAAAAGCTGGAAAATATTTGCTAAAAACCATCCTGCTTTAAACAATGCATTAAATCATCAAATTTGGCAAACTACTTTACCTTATATTGCACAGCATCCGCTTAGTTTCGATAAAAAAGCTTATGCGAACTTTACCTTGTTTCTCCAACATAAACATATCTTATCTCAAGCTTTGGCGAGTGATGACTATGCAACAGAATTAGTCCATTAGATAAAATATTCTAATAATTGTATTTATCCTCGAAAATAATCATGCAAGAAGCTAGAAATTTCGTTACAATCGCCAGCTATGTCTAACCCTAATCATCCCTTACTAGAATCATTAAATGAGGCGCAACAACAAGTCGTTGCTGCCTCGCAAAGCCATTTGTTGGTATTAGCCGGCGCAGGTAGCGGAAAGACGCGTGTATTAGTCCATCGCATTGCCTGGCTAATCAATGAAGAAAACATATCCCCACATAATATTCTTGCTGTCACTTTTACTAATAAAGCAGCTGGAGAAATGCGCCAACGCTTAGAAAATTTACTCGATATCCCAATCCGAATGATGTGGGTAGGTACGTTTCACGGGCTAGCTCATCGCTTATTACGTCAACATTGGGAAGCTGCTGGTTTACCACAAGCGTTTCAAATATTAGATAGTGATGATCAGTATCGCGTCATTAAACGAATTTTAGTGAGTCTAAATCTTGATGAAGCGCAATGGGCACCAAAAAAAGTGCAATGGTTTATCAATCAACAAAAAGATGAAGGAATAAGACCTAATCAAGTACCTAACGCAAATGATCCTTATACTAAAACCCTAGTTCGTATCTATCAATCTTATGAAGAAATTTGCACTCGGAACGGCGTAATCGATTTTGCAGAATTAATTTTGCGTAGCTATGAACTTTTTATTAAAAACCCAGATATTTTGCAGCATTATCAAGAACGTTTTCGACATATTTTGGTTGATGAGTTTCAAGACACTAACGCTATACAGTACGCTTGGTTAAAATTATTAAGTAGTGGGAAAAACTATTTAATGATAGTTGGTGATGATGACCAGTCGATTTATGGATGGCGTGGTGCACGCGTAAAAAATATTCAAGATTTTACTCGTGATTTTCCAGATAATCAGGTGATCCGACTCGAACAAAACTATCGTTCCACCGGAGTCATTTTAGCTGCTTCCAATGCTTTAATTACACACAATGATGGTCGTTTAGGTAAAAAACTTTGGAGTAATGGTGGACAAGGTGATCTGATCTATCTTTACGGTGCGTTTAATGATTTAGATGAAGCACGATTTATTGTGAATCAAATTAAGCAAGGCTTAAAAAAAGAACTGCGGCCAAATGAAGTTGCTATTTTATATCGATCCAATGCTCAATCACGCGTATTGGAAGAAGCATTGATATCAGCACAGATTCCCTATCGTATCTATGGCGGACTCCGCTTCTTTGAACGCGCTGAAATCAAAGATGCCTTAGCCTATTTACGTTTAATTGCTAATCGCAATGATGATCCCGCTTTCGAACGTGTCGTCAATACTCCAACACGTGGTATTGGTGATCAAACCTTACAAAGCTTACGCTTGGAAGCCCGCTCACAAGGTATTTCTTTATGGCAAGCCGCTGAACATTTATTAACTAATCAAACCTTAGCCGCGCGTGCAGCCAATGCATTAACACTTTTCATCCAGTTGATCGGCAAAATGGATGAAGACACTAAGACCTTAACGCTGGCAGAACAAACCGAACAAGTTCTGTATAGCAGTGGTTTGTTTAGTCATTACCAAAAAGAAAAAGGCGAACGCGGTCAAGCCCGCATCGAAAATCTCGAAGAATTAATCAATGCTACCAGACAATTTGTTCCTGAAGACAATAGTATTGCTATTTTGTCTGCCTTTCTTGCGCATGTTGCCTTGGAAGCGGGTGAGCATCAAGCCAATGACCAACAAGAATGCGTACAGCTAATGACCTTGCATTCTGCTAAAGGCTTAGAATTTCCCTGGGTATTTTTATGTGGGATGGAAGAAGGATTGTTCCCACATCATATGTCCCATGAAGAACCCGGTCGCTTAGAAGAGGAGCGACGACTCTGTTATGTGGGAATGACGCGTGCCATGCGCAAGTTATTTCTTAGCTATGCTGAAGTCAGGCGTTTACATGGTACCGAAAGTCATCATCGCCCTTCTCGATTTATTTCAGAAATCCCCAAAGAGTTGTTAGAAGAAGTTCGTTTGCGTACTTCTGTTATTAGGCCTACGCAAATATTAAAGCCCGTAAAAAATTCCGCTCGTGATGCGATAGGTGATACTGGATTACGTATAGGACAAACCGTCACGCACGCTGCATTTGGCGAAGGAACACTGATCGATGCCGAGGGGCGCGGTGAACATATGCGTTTACAGGTTAAATTTAACAACGCCGGTACGAAATGGCTGGTGGCAAGTTACGCTAAACTGACCGCAAAATAAATATACTCTTCGTCTGCGCACAGTCAAAAATTAATGGGTCTTTCGTGGCAAAGCCGAAACGTTAATGAGACCATGGCCATCTCTGGATTGCCACGCACCTACGGTGCTCGCAATGACGATGAATAATTTACGTGCTCGCAATGACGGAACTTTGCTGAATCATTTCACGTGACGAATTCTACATAATAAGACGTAAAGTGCTCCCGCGCCACCATCGCGTGCTCGCGCAGACGAAAAAGCCAATACCCATGGAATTTGCCTTAACCAGCAATTGACATGATTTTTCAGTTTGGCTCCTGATTGTGTGAGTTTTCCTTTCCCATGAATGATGCGAACACAGTTATAACTATGTTCGCGACTGTGTAACAAAAAATTGAGCACTGCCCTGCGTGCCTGCTCTACGCTCATTTGATGTAAATCTAGATAAGCTGATTGGGATATATCACCGCCTGTTAATTGTTTAATACGTTTATGTTGTAAACCTGGCCGATTAAAAAATAATCGATCTTCAGATCCTACTATTAATTCAACTGGGTCAAGTAGAATAAGGGAAAGTGGCTGCTCCTCTTTTAGGTGAATTAATTTTTCTTTTTTTAAGGCCGAAGTATTTTTTTTTGACCTGGTTTTTATGTGGACTGACTTGGTTCGCTTTACACCTAACATCGCTGCTCTAAAAAACTCAAGATCCTCTTTGTCAGGCGGAGGAGGTTTATTCATAAATGTACCTAGATGAGCAAAATTTTCTGAAGCATTGCGTAAAAGTATTAGAATAAACTATTATTAACACTGTCGTATAAAATTTGACTGGAAAGCGTGTGTCTTTTTCATTGATGAATCGATTATGTTTAACCCTAAGCTTTTTATTGATAAGCTTAGGTCTTACTGCTTGTGCTAGCAATTCTAGCCATGTGCCTAATCCAGTGTTATCGAACAATCAAAATCCTGCATTTTCAACCCCATCAACTCCTAGTAATAATGTAGTACAACCTATTGCCCTGCTGCTGCCCCTACAAGGACCGTTAGCTAATATTGGACTATCCGTAAAACAAGGCTTTTTGGCTGCTGCTGAAGAAAATGGATCTTCACCACGTATTATCCTCGTAGACACCAGTGTTGAATCTTCGATACAAGCCGCTTATACCCAAGCCATAGCAAAAAATGCGCAAATAATTGTCGGCCCATTACTCAAGCCTCAAGTACAAAGCATAGCCGGGTTGCAAACTAGCATTCCTATTTTAGCGCTGAACTATTTAAATTCTGATATTAGTACACCCTCTGAGTTATACCAATTTGGTTTATCGCCTCTCGACGAAGCACAACAAGCTACTCGTCATGCTTGGCAAAATGGTAAACGTTCTGCACTCATCATGACTGCCAATGGCAATTGGGGATCGCAGATAGGCGAAGCGTTTGCACAACAATGGCAAGCGTTAGGAGGAACCGTTGTCGGTCAATTGTCGTTGTCGGAAAACCCTGCTGATATAACCAAGCAAATGCGTCATTTTCTGCATTTTAAACCTCCGCACGATAGACGCACCGACTTTGATGTCATTTTTTTAGCCAGTAGTCCGCAAATCGGTCGCCAAGTGAAACCTTTACTAAAATTCTTTTATGCCGGTGATATACCGGTTTATGCGACTGCATCGATTTATAGTGGCATACCCGGATCCCAGCGGTTGGATAAAGACCTGAATCAAATAATCTTCTGTGCTGCCCCATGGTCGCTCGCTAACAACAGCATAGAGCCTAATCTATACCAACAATTAAAGTCAGTTTCACCGGAGCGCTTTAGTCGCAACAGTAAGTATTACGCCTTAGGTATCGATGCGTTTCATATTATTCAGCAACTAGGACGTTTAAATCAGTCTCAACAACAAACACTGCAAGGCACCACAGGAATGCTTTCATTAAATAGTCAACATCGCATCGCTCGCCAGTTACCTTGTGCACAATTTCGTAATGGGAATTTAGTCCCTATCGATTAATGACACCCTCTATCGATACAAAAAAATTAGGTCAGCAAATCGAAAGCTTAGTTTGTGATTATTTACGACGGCAAAAACTTAAATTAATTGCGCGTAATTATCGGTGTCGCTTGGGTGAAATCGATTTGATTATGCAGGATCAATCCACATTAGTCTTTATAGAAGTTCGTTATCGACAGCATGGCAACTTTGGCAGTAGCTTAGAATCAGTCACTTTAATTAAACAACATAAAATCATCAAAACTGCAGAATATTACTTATTATCGCACCAGTTATCTGAAAAAATGGCTTGTCGATTTGATGTCGTCGGCGTCAAACCTAGCACAGAAAAACTAGCCAATATTTCCAAACTAGACCCAGCTCAAGTAGAATGGATAAAAAACGCATTCTCTAGGTAAGTTATGAATTTAATAGCACGTATTAAGACCCATTTTTCTGAGAGCATACGCACAAAATCGGATGCTGCGGAAACACTGCCAGAAATAATTTTGGCGGCCAGTGAGCTATTTGTTAAATGTCTTCTAAATAATAATAAAATCCTAGTTTGTGGTAACGGTGGTTCTGCGGCAGATTCACAACATTTCGCCTCTGAAATGATCAACCGTTTTGAGACCGAACGTCCGAGTTTACCCGCGATTGCTTTAACTACCGACACTTCAACCATCACTTCGATTGCGAATGACTATAGCTACAGTGAAATTTTTGCTAAGCAAATTAGAGCTTTAGGTCAAGCTGGCGATATTTTATTAATTATTTCAACCAGCGGCAACTCAGAGAATATATTAAAAGCCTGCGAAGCCGCACAAAGTCGAGATCTAAGAATTATCGCGCTCACCGGCAAAGAAGGCGGCGCTTTAGCTGGGTTGTTGAGCTCCACTGATATTGAAATCCGCGTTCAAGGCACCTCTACTGCACGCATACAAGAAACCCATTTACTCATCATCCATTGTTTATGTGATTTAATCGATAAGCAATTGTTCGGTTGATTGCTACAAATTTAAAAAATAATCCCCACGTTGACGACGTCTCTATAGGAACCAATCCCCACATTTTGCTTGGGTGAAATTTGTCCATAAACAGGAATTATCTGCCTGACACCGTTCCCTATACCAAACATAGCATCTACGCCAATAACATTGCCCCAATTAATAGTATGGGTTGGATTTTGCGTTAAGGTATATTTGATTGATGAATGTTCTGGACCCGACATCCTGCGCAATCGAGTCGTTGCTGAATACCCCGCTCCTTGATCTAAGGTTACATAATAAGGCGTATTTAATGTACAAAGCACCTTGAGCCGCGCGGTAGAATTATTAGGGAGAGATGAATCGGGATTATAAATACCAAATATTAAAGGCGTGGCTCGAATAGTACATCCGCCGACTACGCTTACAGAAACCAACATGGATGTATCATCAGCACCGATTGCCGAAAACGCCGTATTTATCCCTGATAATAAAAATAGAAAACAAACCCATTTGCAAAATAAACGCATGATTAACCCCCTCTGCCCAATAAGTGGCCAGCATTGCCAGAAAATTAATCCATTTATTAACTGAGTGACAGGAAGAAACTTAAAAAAATATTGAAATTTTTTAGAGATTAGTTTGACTTCTGCAAAAAAAGGTCCTTTTCTTTGCGTTCTTTGATGTTTATAGCTAGCTTCCTCTATTAAGATTAATAGAGGAACGATTTATTATCCAGTAACACAAGAGTGAATAGCATTTAATAGGTCACCGTTACTAAAACGGCGTCAGTATAAGTCCCTGGACTAACAAATTGCGCAGCAGGAATTAGACCAAAAACCGTATAATTTCTGGTAGTCGACAATCCTATTGAAGTATAATTATCACTAACTGTAACAGTCCCCCCAGTGGTATCCCCCCAAATCGAAGCAAATCCTGCGGTGGTATATAAATTATAATTTAATTGATTGCTTACTAAACTCATAAAACGCGGCGTGTAAGTCGTACTATTGCCTTTAGCCATACTAATCACATAAGAAACAGTAAAAATTACTAATGCTGAACAAGTCACTGCCACATTACCATTAGCCGTTTTTTGAGCAGTAGGTACATAAGTTCCGAATGTGACTGCTGTAGTTGCAACTGCGCATGAACAGCCAAGTCCTGCGCACGCAGCATGGGCAGCATAGTTATAAAAATTACATATAAAAAAAATAACTAGATATAACCAACGTGGTTTAATTTGTTTTAGTAACATTGCACATCTCCTAATTCGATTATCGGATCATGCGCATAAGGCAATGAAACTGAAAAATAGTACACATGATTTTCCCAATTAACCGAACCCTCTAAAAGATGCCCTTTAACTTCAGGGATATAAACCTCACCGTCATATCCAACTGGGTAACTTTCACAAGAACTATCTTTATTTAAGATAAGTTCTGCTCCTACAGGTACAAACTTACCGTTAGGCATCCTTAAATGTAAATCAATACCTTGCATACGTTTAACTGAAAACTCTGCTAAAACGCCACTGGCAAAATAAGGAATCACTGTTTGATGAATCACATCAATTTGTGTATCTAACGGTAATGTAGTCGGTTCTATGTCTATGGTATTTTCTTGATAAGCTAATAATTCAGGAATTAATAAATTTCCATTTCTGTCTGTCTTACCCATGAGTTGATTGTCATAATAGACATCTACGCCTGGGAAATCAGGAACTTTCACTAAAGCAAAACTTTGCGTGAGTTTACGTGCTAAGAACCCATTGCCGGCAAAATAAATAGCACTACCGCTGGCGTCTAA
The DNA here is from genome assembly GCA_947475085.1 of Coxiellaceae bacterium. GTDB lineage: Bacteria > Pseudomonadota > Gammaproteobacteria > Diplorickettsiales > Diplorickettsiaceae > Aquirickettsiella. The sequence continues at coordinate 1,684 of CANJLU010000058.1, read as the reverse complement.
TTCATAATCTGCTTGTCCACGACCTTGGCCTACGCGTGCTGTATAAGCTCCAATTTCATTTTGTAATGTCAAATCAGCACCTGCGTAACGATTACTGTTATTACTAGCCAGGATGTTATAACCATAACCTTTGCCTAATGGAACTGGTTTAGTAAATTGCAACACATCTTGTACTTGATGATTTTGCCAAGTTGTAGCGTTATTAACATAATGATTCACATCAGGGGCAAAAACTAAATTTAGAAATGCTTGATTAGTTTGTGAGTTACGTAAATCTCCTACAAAGCCCAAGCTTAAAGAAATATTTTTAAATAAATTATGCGTATAGCTAGCCGTTAATAATCGTGCCGTCGGTGTATTCGAGATACCATTTGCTTGATTAAAATTTCGGCTATTTACCATGGTAAAACTGGTGCTTAACGATCCATAGTTTTCTAAACTGTATCCTAGAAATAATTGATTCACCACGCTCGGTGGTGATGTATTAGGTTGTGTGCCTAACTGAATATAATTTAGTGTGGTTAAGCTGGTATTAAAACCATAACTAAGCTTCGGACCTTGACGAATAAAACCTAAGCCCAATAAACCACCGCCACCTGAATTATTATGTCCCCCTGCCAACGCTAACGTGGCTACTCCATAATTATTTAATAAATAATTAGCCGAAAAGCCTAAGGTTTGTTGATCGAACAATACTTCGGCATGCCCACCTAAGGTCAGATTATTAGTGATACCGCGTTGATAAGTTCCCACCGCTAAAAAACGTCCATAATCGTTGCTATTTACACCATAATTATCACGTACAAACCCCGCTTCATAGGAAAAATCTACTAAGTTAGGTTGCAGCAATTGTGGACTAGCGTAATAAGAAAAGCTCGCGACTTTGCTACGCCCCAGCAAATCTTGGGTTACTACATTCACAGTACCCGCTCCAGAAATAACCGGAATATTGTTAAAAATATAAGGGCCGTTGTTAACTATTTGCTGTTGGTTTAAAACGCTATTCACAAAAACATCCACTGTGCTGGGAATAGCGGCTTCGCCCTGATAACCAGGCAATGGAAAAGTCACTAAATTAGGTTGCGTGTTAAAATTTGTGGCATATTGAATACCAGCAAAACGCGATGCACCACTCCAATACGTCGAGCCGGTAATGGCATCACCAAAACGCCAGCGCGCAATTTTTTCTGGCTGATCTAGAGTCCAGGAGGTGTTTAAACGCACTAACTTACTGGATTGATTGGTTAGTAAGGTAATGTTATTCGCATATTTGTTGTACGCGAGCACATCGGCCGTTCCAACGCCTAAGCGATTAAACAAACCTAAGCCCATCAATGCTGAAAGATTCGTTTGATTAATTCCAGGAGAATTATTTCTTAAGGCAACCGCATCATAATTAAGAAAAGCGCCTGGATCTTTGGGACGCAAGGCGCCTAGACGTTTACTGAGCGGATCAAAGGTTTGTATAGTAAATAATCGGGCAGGGGCAGTGATAGTTAACTGCATCGCATATTGATCTAATTGGTAACTAACACCAGGGTACCAATCGAGTTTATATAAATGTTCCCCATTAAATTTTAAAGGAGCATGAGCGCTAAACTGCAGCTGCCATAGACGTAAATCACTCTCTTCAACCCAGATCTGACCAGACGCATCTTTATAACATTGCGTAACACCAGGCAAT
>CANJLU010000057.1 GCA_947475085.1 Coxiellaceae bacterium | reverse complement strand
TTCAAGGGCAATTGTTGAGTTATCAAAAAAATCTGCATAGGCAGTACCAAAGCCAAAAAGAAAAATAAAAAGAATTATACTCTTCGCACTTGAATTCTTAGCCGCGCAACCCGCAATCCTCATGTATTTTGTATACACTCCAGTTGCTTCATTCTCGCGGCGCTTTACCCAAAATCCAATTGCTGTGAATATAATATTTATAAATCTTAGCACATATGTGCTAAGGGTAATTTTTATGATTAAAATGGGTTAAGCAAAGTTTGTCTCCGCCTCTTTTTCTTCAGTTTCCATGCTTGATTGATATTGCCCTTTGCAAGCAGCGGCATTAAGTCTTGCACGTTTATAAAAGGCGCGCTGAGCCGCTTTCACATTATGTGCTTTACCATTCCATGCTTTCAATGCAGGTTCTTGTAACGCGCGGCCATATGAAAAACTTAGGCGCCAAGGATGACGTGAGGGTTGGAGTTTATTCATCGTATTTAAATGAGCGGTAGCAATTTCTGGTGTTTGACCTCCAGAAAGAAAATTAATACTAGGTACCGCGGCGGGAACTGTTTGACGTAATATTTTTAAAGTTGCAGCGGCAACCTCAGCGATATTAGGCTGAGGTGTATATTGATTACCAGCAATGACCATACTGGGTTTTAGTATCATGCATTCGAGTACAACGTGATGCTTATAGAGTTCTTCAAATACAGTATGAAGAACGACTTCTGTTGCTTCAGCACAGCGGACTAAACTGTGATCGCCATCTATTAACAATTCAGGTTCTACAATAGGTACAATTCCATTGCTTTGACAAATAGAAGCATAACGGGCTAAAGCTTGAGAATTAGCTATTATGGCCAAAGAAGAAGGTAAGGTGCTAGATATGGAAAAAACAGCTCTCCATTTGGCAAAACAAGCTCCAAGATTTTTATAAGTTACCAGACGCTCTGCTAGACCATCTAGGCCTTGGGTTATTTTTTCTTCTACATTTAAAGGGATAAGCCCTTTATCAACCTTTATTCCAGGGACAATACCTTCATTATCTAGATAGTCGGGGAATAGTAATCCTTCTTTGGTTTTTTGCGCTAAGGTTTCTTCATGAAGAATAACACCATTGATAAATGCTTCAATACCTGGCGTAGTAAAAAGTAGTTCGCGATAATTACGACGATTCTCTAGGGTTGACTCTAAGTGTAAGGCAGCAAATCGCTTGGTAATAGTAGCTTGACTTTCGTCTGCTGCTAAAATTCCTTTTCCTGGTACGGTTAACCGTTGAATAGTCCCTTCAAGCTCGTGAGTGGCCATAATATATTGCTCCTTACATTTTTTTGACATATTAAAGCTAAGTGAATCTTACAGTATTTTGTAAAGCCTAATACTATATAGAACAACGTAGGTAATTTCTAGTAAAGTTACCGATCTCAATATCCACCGAATTCCCAGTTAATTTAAGCCTTTATTTCAAACTTAGCCGCTAATGGGGTTGGTTAGAAGAAAAGGGCTAATTTTAGTTTTTTCCATATTTGATGTGAATTTCATTGTCCCCCCGTCAGCTATCAGAATATTTAGGGATGAATAGGGCTCAAATCGTATTGGGGAAAAAGCAAAATTCATTCTTTATTGGCATTGCATAAAGGGGTTGTGCTTATTATACTGTCCGACAATTTATAAGTCGGGGGTGGCTTAGAATGACTTTTGTTAGGCTTGCCCAGTTACCTGGTAGGGTAATTCAAAAAATGTGCCTGGCGAGTCTTATGGCATTTGCTGTTCTAGGGATAGTCGTTTTTTTACTGAGTATACGTCCGGACGAGCAGCTTGTTAGATCCCTTGCGCTGGGTATTGCCTTATGGCTACTGCCTAACTGTTATTTGGTGATTAAAATAATGGGTCGTTTAGGGCAGGTATCGGGAAAAGACTTGCTCAGTATTTTTTATCGAGCAGAATTAGTGAAACTATTTTTCAGTGGAATTTTTTTCATAATGGTGGTTAAGTTATTATCAATAGATATTCCGATCTTGCTGTTAGCTTATTTAGCTTCTCAGCTAGTATTTTGGTTGTTGCTAATAATTAAAAGCAGGGAAGGCTTATTATGAGTGAACAAACCTCAGCAAATTATGTTCAGCATCATCTTGAACATCTTAGCTTTAACCTGAAAACTTTAAGTTTCTCAGGTGAAGGAAGTTTTTGGAATTTAAATCTCGATACCTTTTTTCTTTCCGCTGTATTGGGCATAGGATTTTTAATTTTATTTCGCTGGGTGGCTGCAACACTAAGTAGTGGCGTCCCTGGTAAAATACAAAATTTTGTTGAAATTCTCGTTGAGTTTGTAGATAAAACTGTAAAAGAGTCTTTTCACGGTGTTAGTCAATTAATTGCGCCTTTAGCCCTGACAATTTTTGTTTGGGTGTTCTTAATGAATTTTATGGATTTGCTGCCGGTGGATTTGTTGCCGACAGTGCTATCATTGTTTGGGGTCAGTCATTTCCGATCCGTGCCGACTGCTGATCCAAATACAACATTTGGCATGTCAATTGCAGTCTTTATTTTAATCATTTACTATAACTTGAAAATTAAAGGTGTGAAGGGACTCAGTAAAGAAATGCTGGTTGCCCCATTTGGTCCTTACCTCTTTCCCATCAATATTATTTTTCGGTTATTAGAAGAATTCGTACGACCTATTTCTTTATCGCTACGGTTATTTGGAAATTTATTTGCTGGAGAATTAATTTTTATTTTAGTGGCATTATTACCATGGTGGTTACAGTGGACTTTTGGCGGGGTTTGGGCGGTGTTTCATATTTTAATTATTGCGATTCAAGCATTTATCTTTATGATGCTAACCATAGTTTATTTAAGTATGGCACATGAGACACATGGCCAAGAACAAACACATTAATTATTTATTAATAAAAGCGAGGATATGAAAATGTTAGAAGTTGCGCAAGTAGTTGCTAATGTACAAGGTTTAACGGCCATTGCAGCGGCTTTATTAGTAGGCTTAGCCGCATTAGGCACTGCGATTGGTTTTGGTATTTTAGGTGGAAAATTTTTGGAAGGAGTTGCCCGCCAGCCTGAGTTAACACCTATGCTGATGCTGCGAATGTTTTTAATGGCTGGATTAGTTGACGCATTTGCCGCTATTTCTATCGTGATGGGGCTTTATTTAATTTTTGCTAAAAATCCTTTTTTAAGCGAAGTTTTAAAGCTAGTTTCTAAACCAGTAATGGGTTAAATAATATGCTCACAGCAATTGGATTTTTTGATGGCCCGCGTAGTGAAGCAACCGAAGTGTATTCAAGATACATGAGGATTGCGAGTCGAGCGGTAACGCAGACAAAAATTCAAGTGCGAAGAGTATAATAAACTTGAGATATTGTTGTGGAAATTAATATCACCTTATTAGGCCAGTTAATTACATTTTCTGTTTTCGTGTGGTTTACCATGAAATTTGTATGGCCGCCCATACTAAAAGTAATGAAAGAGCGAGAACAACGCATTGCTGATGGTTTAGCTGCCGCTGAGCGAGGTCAACAAGCTTTAGAATTGGCTCAATTAAAAGCAGATGAGTTTTTACAAGAGGCAAAGCAACAAGCAGCTGAAATTATTGAACAGGCGAGTAAACGCGCTAATCAAATGTCTGAAGAGTCTAAGCAGCAAATAAGAGTAGAAAACGAACGTCTATTAGCTATCGCTCGAGCTGACATTCAACAAGAATGGCAGAGTGCACAACAGAAATTACGTGCAGAAGTAGCTAATTTGGTTATAACGACCACCGAGAAAATTTTGGCACAATCGCTTGATAGCGTGGCTCAACATGCGCTCGTTAAACAGTCTTTGGAAGAAATTTGATGGCTGATTTCACCTCCATTGCAAGACCCTACGCACGAGCGGCATTTGCTTGTGCTTTAGATAAAAATAACATGGATGCTTGGTCTACTTTACTCAAGCAGGCAGTAAGAATTATTAATGAAAAATCGATGCAAAATTTACTAAAAAATCCATGTATCGATAAAATGGTGGCGTATGAGTGTTTGTTGGAACTCTGCAAAGCAGTAATTTTTCCCTTTGGAAAGAATTTTCTGAAACTGATGGCGTTTAACCAACGATTATTAGCGCTTCCGAAAGTTGAAGATTTACTAGAAGGGTATAAGGCTGAGTTAGCCAAGGAAGTTACGGCTTACATTATTTCTGCTGTGGCTTTAACTAAAATGGAAGAGGAAGCTTTAGAGAAAGTGTTATCGGAGCGTTTTCAAAGTCATATAAAATTAGTGTGCCATACTAATAAAAGTTTATTAGGTGGATTGGTCATTCGCGTCGGAGATTTAGTCATCGATGATTCTGTACGTGGCAAATTAGAACGTTTACGTGCAACCTTAATGAATTAAGAGGCAGTATAGTCAAATGCAACAATTAACCACATCTGAAGTTAATGAATTAATCAAAGAACGTATCCAGAAATTTGATGTTTCTGCAGAAACGCGTACAGAAGGAAGTATCGTCAGTCTTCGTGATGGTATTGTGCGTATCTATGGTTTGAATGATGTCATGTTGGGAGAAATGATAGAATTTTCACCCCAATGTTATGGTTTGGCTTTAAACCTCGAGCGCGATTCGGTAGGCGCGGTTGTTTTAGGTGACTACGAAGGACTAAGTGAAGGCCAAACGGTTAAATGTACCGGGCGTATCCTTGAGGTGCCAGTAGGTGAAGCCTTGTTAGGTCGGGTTGTTAATGCTTTAGGACATCCTATCGATGGACGTGGCCCTATTGGGACAGAAAAAAATGCGCCTATTGAACAAGTTGCCCCAGGCGTTATTTGGCGCCAAAGCGTTTCACAGCCTTTGCAAACTGGCATACTCGCTATCGACAGTATGGTACCTATAGGGCGTGGTCAACGTGAATTAATAATTGGCGATAGGCAAACGGGGAAAACGGCGCTGGCGGTCGATGCGATCATTAATCAAAAAGATACTGGCGTAAAATGTATTTATGTCGCTATAGGTCAAAAAGCGTCATCTATTGCAGCTGTAGTACGAAAATTAGAAGAAAAAGATGCTTTAAAGCATACCATTATCGTATCAGCAAGTGCTGCTGATTCTGCGGCATTACAGTTTATTGCACCTTATGCGGGATGTGCAATGGGCGAATACTTTCGCGATCAAGGCGAAGATGCGCTTATTATTTACGATGATTTGACGAAACAAGCTTGGGCATATCGGCAAATATCTTTGTTGTTGCGACGTCCTCCAGGACGAGAAGCTTATCCTGGCGATATATTTTATCTACACTCGCGATTACTTGAACGTGCTGCAAGGGTTAATGAGGAGTTTGTTGAAAAAGCAACCAATGGGCGTGTTAAAGGGAAGACCGGTTCGTTAACGGCATTACCTATTATCGAAACTCAAGCTGGGGATGTATCTGCTTTTGTTCCGACCAACGTCATCTCAATTACAGATGGGCAAATCTTTTTAGAAACGGATTTATTTAATGCAGGCATACGCCCAGCAATTAATGCGGGTTTATCTGTTTCACGTGTGGGCTCAGCAGCGCAAACAAAGATTATAAAGAAATTGGGTGGTGGTGTTCGATTAAGCTTGGCTCAATATCGCGAGTTGGCTGCCTTTTCCCAATTTATGTCAGATTTAGATGAGGCGACACGTAAGCAACTTGAGAGAGGTCAGCGTGTCACTGAAATTTTAAAGCAAAAACAATATGCTCCTTTAAGTGTTGCAGAAATGGCCGTGCTATTATTTGCTACAGATAAAGGTTATTTAGATGATATCGAATTGACTAAGATCGTTGAATTTGCTGAGGGATTATTAACTTATATGCATTCAGAACGGGCAACTTGTTTGGAAAAAATTAACCAAAAAGGCGATTATAACGAAGCGATAGCAAGTGAGTTAGATACAGCAATTACTACCTTTAAAATGACACAAACTTGGTGAGCTGATGAGTTTTGCGCAAGAGATACGCGGTAAAATTGCGAGTATTAAAGGCACGCAGAAAATAACGCGGGCTATGGAAATGGTCGCCGCTAGTAAAATGCGAAAAGCTCAAGAACGTATGACGCTTTCCCGACCTTATGCGCACAAGATGTTAGATCTAATTTATCATGTCGCAAGTAGTCATGCGGAATATCAACACCCTTATTTACAAGTAAGGGATATAAAACGAGCTGGTTTTCTTGTCATTACTACTGATAAAGGGCTGTGCGGTGGACTGAATACCAATTTACTAAAATTGGTTTTGCAGGAATTTCGAGTATGTCAATCTAAAGGGATAGATGTAGATTTAGCAATTATAGGCGGAAAAGGCGAGGCTTTTTTTAAGCGCGTTGGTGGTCATGTAGTCGCACATGCCAATCACTTGGGAGATGCGCCGCAATTACAAGATTTAATTGGGGTTATTAAAGTTTTATTAGATGCTTACAAGCAAGGTGAATTGGATAGCGTCACTATTTTCTATAACGAATTTATTAATACAATGACACAAAAAGCACAGACTTTATCGTTATTACCAGTTTTACCTTCTGAAAAATCAGAGCTTAACTATCGCTGGGACTATCTCTATGAACCTGATGCTAAACCTTTGTTAGAATTGGTTCTTACACGTTATATAGAATCACAAGTCTATCAAAGTGTTGTAGAAAATACTGCTTGTGAACAAGCGGCAAGGATGGTAGCGATGAAAAGTGCGACGGATAATGCCGGCGAATTAATAAGCGACTTACAATTAGCATACAATAAAGCCCGCCAGGCAGCGATTACCAAAGAATTAGCAGAAATAGTTGCCGGTGCTGAAGCCGTTTAGATTTAACCCTATATGAAATAAATAATGAAGAGTAACGTTATGAAGCTAACAAACCCCATCGGACATATAGTCGAAATTATCGGCGCTGTTATCGACGTTGAATTTCCAAGAGCAGCGGTTCCCAAAGTTTATGATGCCTTAACGGTTCATGACCATGATTTAGTGCTTGAGGTCCAGCAACAGTTAGGTGATGGTATTGTGCGGACCATTGCAATGGGTACTAGTGATGGTTTGCAGCGAGGAACAAAAGTAACCAACACCCAGGCGCCTATTAGTGTACCTGTTGGGAAGCAGACTTTAGGTAGAATCATGGATGTATTAGGCAGACCCATTGATGAGGCAGGTCCTATTAATGAGAAAATCCGTTTACCTATTCATCGCAAACCACCTAGTTTTGCAGAACAAGCGGCTAATGAGCAATTATTAGAAACTGGAATTAAAGTTATTGATTTATTATGTCCTTTTGCCAAAGGTGGGAAAGTAGGCTTATTTGGCGGTGCGGGGGTCGGTAAAACCGTTAACATGATGGAGCTAATACGTAATATCGCTATTGAGCATAGTGGGTACTCAGTATTTGCAGGTGTTGGTGAACGAACACGAGAAGGTAATGATTTTTATCATGAGATGAAAGAATCTAATGTTTTAGATAAAGTATCATTAGTCTATGGACAAATGAACGAACCGCCCGGTAACCGTTTGCGCGTTGCTTTAACCGGTTTGACCGTAGCAGAACATTTTCGAGATGAAGGTCGAGACGTATTGTTATTTATCGATAATATCTATCGTTATACATTAGCCGGCGTCGAAGTATCTGCATTATTAGGCCGTATGCCTTCTGCTGTGGGTTATCAGCCTACGCTGGCGGCAGAGATGGGTGCTTTACAAGAACGTATTACCTCAACTAAAACAGGTTCTATTACTTCTATCCAAGCTGTTTATGTTCCAGCGGATGATCTTACTGATCCATCGCCGGCAACTACTTTTGCGCATCTAGATGCAACGGTTGTATTATCGCGTCAAATTGCTGAGCTCGGTATTTATCCGGCTATTGATCCTTTAGATTCTAACAGCCGTCAACTTGATCCGTTGATTGTTGGTCAAGAACATTATGATGTAGCACGAGCGGTACAAAAAACTTTACAACGCTATAAAGAACTGAAAGATATTATTGCAATTTTAGGTATGGATGAATTATCAGAACAAGATAAATTGACTGTCATGCGGGCCAGAAAAATACAGCGGTTTTTATCCCAGCCTTTCTTTGTCGCTGAAATATTTACGGGGTCTCCTGGTAAGTATGTCAGCCTTAAAGAAACAATTCGTGGTTTTAAAGCTATTCTGAACGGTGAGTTTGATGATTTTCCTGAACAAGCATTTTACATGGTCGGAAGTATAGATGAAGTGGCTGTGAAAGCAAAAGCCTTGTAGGGCTAGAGAGATATCATGATTAAAACCATGCAGATTGAGATTGTTAGTGCAGAAGTTTCGATTTTTTCGGGAGAAGCGACGCATGTAGTTGTTACGGGCCTATTAGGTGAGCTCGGTATTTATCCCGGACATACACAATTATTAACGGCATTAAAGCCGGGGCCAGTGCGCATTGTAAAACCAAATGGGGAAGATGAAATTCTTTACATTTCTGGTGGTATTTTAGAAGTTCAACCACAGCTAGTTAGTATATTAGCCGATACTGCTATAAGAGCTACTGATTTAGATGAATTGGCCGCATTAGCAGCTAAGGAACATGCAGAAAGGATACTAAGTGATAAACATGCTGATTTCGACTACGCAAAGGCAACAGCTGAATTAGCACAAGCAGTTGCTCAATTACAAGCCATATCTAAATTAAAGAAAAAACTTACCGGTAGAATTTAATTTTCTTAAAAATTTGCAGGGATGCATAGATAAGAGAGAAATCTTCTTGATAACTGAGATTACCATTCAACATGATTGCTAATAATCTGTCCAAGTGATGATTCTGAGAGGCTAGTTTTGAAATATGAAATTACTTGATGTCATCATTTTAGCTGCAGGTCATGGAAAGCGTATGCATTCCACTTTACCTAAAGTATTGCATAAGTTGGCTGGCAAGCCTTTGTTACAATATATAGTTGAAACCGTTAAAGACTTGCAACCTCATGCTGTTCATGTGGTTTATGGAAATGGTGGTGGTCAAGTTCCCAAATGCTTAGGTCATTTAGCCGTTAATTGGGTAAAGCAAACGGAATTATTAGGTACGGGGCATGCAGTTGCCCAAGCTATTCCTGAAATTAAAGAAGATGAGAATTGTGTACTTATTTTATTAGGCGACACACCCTTAGTCAGCTTAGCTACGCTGCAAAAATTAATTCATGCTACTAAAACTCATCAAATTGGTTTAGTGACATTAACTACTCCACAGCCTTTTGGTTTAGGACGGATTTTACGGGATCAACAAGGAAAGATCATTCAAATTGTTGAAGAAAAAGATGCGAGCGTTGAGCAGAAAAAAATTCAGGAAGTGAATAGCGGTATTTTTTTCGTACCAGTAAAACTATTAAAGCGTTGGTTGCCTAAAATAAAAAAAATGAATGCTCAAGGGGAATATTACTTAACGGATATCATTACCATGGCTGTGGATGAGAAGATAGAAATAGTAACGGTATCTTCAGATATTGATGGCGAAATGCAAGGAGTAAATGATCGTGTGCAACTAGCCAAGCTTGAACGTTATTTTCAGCAGCAGGCGGCTGAAAAACTTATGTTAGCTGGAGTTACATTACGCGATCCAAACCGATTTGATATACGCGGACAATTAAGTGTTGAAAAAGACGTGGTTATCGACGTAAATGTTATTTTGGAAGGAGAAAATACTATAGGCGCTAACAGCTCTATAGGTGCGCATAGCTTTTTAAAAGATGTCAAAATTGGAAAAAATGTTACAATTAAACCTTATTCGTCAATTGAAAATTCAATCATAGAGGATGGTTGTATTATTGGCCCTTATGCGCATATACGGCTTGGGGCGGTTCTTAAAAATGAGGTTGATATTGGGAATTTCGTTGAAGTTAAAAAAAGTCAAATAGGTCAAGGGACGAAAATTAAGCATTTAAGTTACATCGGCGATAGTAATATAGGTAAAAATGTTAATATTGGTGCCGGGACCATTACATGCAATTACGATGGAGCGGCTAAACACGAAACACAAATAGAAGATGACGTGTTTATAGGTGCTAATACGTCCTTAATAGCACCTATCCGAGTTCAAAAAGGAGCTACCATTGGTGCTGGATCTACTTTAAATAAAGATGTCCC
>CANJLU010000056.1 GCA_947475085.1 Coxiellaceae bacterium | reverse complement strand
GGTAAAATAGTACTTACCGTTTTAACTAATCTAAAGGATGGCAAATCTGATGCTATCGCACACAGGGGCTTTTTCAGCATCGAACAATATTATGACATGCTTGAAAAAAAGTCATTTGGGCAATACCAAAACGCGCATATTATTATCCCTGGAGGTGCTTTTGACCATAAAAAAATACTAGAAGAACAGAAAGTAAAATATACCCAAATCTCCAGCCGTTATATAACATCAGACGATTCACAAAGCTTAGGATCTGCTTTGCTGAAAGTAGATCGATATGTTCATTCCACCTATAGTAATGTACCGGTAAGTACAAGTACTTTATTTTCAGAGAGTTCAGGTTCTCACACGTCCGAGAAGGAACCTGGAAGAGAAAGAGAGTTACGACCAGGCTAAATAAAAAATAAAATTGGAAAGAATGTTAAGCAGCTAGTTGTGATTGACGGTCAGCATATCTAAACGATTTGTCGTTGTCCGTCTTTCACGACTACGCCAACCATACCAAACAAAAAACACACCTACAATTTTCGCTAGTGATAGAACCAACACCGCTAACCAATTTAATTGGTGGATGATCCACAAAAAAACACTACTATCTATTGGTGCGCTCAGACTTGCCGACCAAAGTATACGCTGAGACAAAGGTCGTTTAGTAAAAGTATAAACCGACCAATCAACAAACTCCGCAATTAAAAACGCACTCATACTGGCAATCGCTAAATCTTTACCGGCTAAAATATAGCTAATTAAACTGCCGATAAACATGGCAAAAATAACTTTGTGTTGTAGTTCACGTTGAGCAAAATCGCGCAAAACATAAACTACGCCCACCGTCCAATCCATAGGCGAGATTTCAGTACTAAATATTTGCATTAAAGGAATATAAGCAAATAAAGTATTGAGTAAAACTATTAAAATAATATAAGTGATACTGTATTTATAATTAAATAACCATTTCATACTTTAATATACTCTTCGCACTTGAATTTTTGTCTATGTTACCGCTCAACTCGCAATCCTCATATATATGAATATACTCCGGTTGCTCATCTTCGCAGCGCCTTGCTAAAAATCCCATTGCTGTGAGTATATTTTATTCTTTTATAAAAAATTAATCGTACAATAAATTGGAAAAAAACCCTTGTTTTTCCATTATTTTCCGCAAAGTTTTCAAGCCTTCAACCTGAATTTGGCGAACTCGCTCTCGAGTTAAGCCAATAACTTCTCCTACTTCTTCTAAGGTCATACGATCACAGCCCAGTAAACCATAGCGGCGGGCAATAACCTCACGTTGATTAGTCGATAATTGTTTAAGCCAACCTTCTAAACGCTTACGCAAATTTTCACCTTCTAAAATATGTTCAGGATCGTTTTCGCGATTATCTGATAAAGTTTCAAGTAAAGGTTTATCCGCCTCACTACTGGCAGGGGCATCAACGGAAGTAATATGTTCATTTAAACCGAGCATGCGCTCAACTTCTTCAAAAGGCCTATCTAACCATTTAGCAATTTCATCTGACGTAGGTTTATGATCTAATTTCTGCGTAAGCTCTCTTGCCGCTTGCAAATAAACATTCAGTTCTTTAACCACATGGATGGGTAAGCGGACCGTTCGAGCTTGGTTCATGATAGCTCGCTCTATGGCTTGACGCACCCACCATGTCGCATACGTCGAAAAACGAAAGCCTCTTTCAGGATCAAATTTTTCTACCGCATGCATTAAACCTAAATTACCTTCTTCTATTAGATCCAAAAACTGTAATCCACGATTATTATAGTGTCTGGCTATTTTAACCACTAAGCGCAAATTACTTTCTATCATGCGTTTACGAGCGTCTTGATCACCTTTTGCAATAAGTCGTGCGTAGTAAACTTCTTCTTCGGCTGTTAATAAAGGAGAAAAACCTATTTCATTTAAATATAATTGAGTAGCACCGAGTGTCTCGTCACGTCGCACGTATTTATGTGGCGTTGTTTCTGCCTCACCCGTTTCACGGGTTACTAAAAATTTTTCTGGCTTATTTTCAAAAACTTGTTCAGACGCAATTGAATTTGGTTGTTTTCTACCCCCTCTTTTTTTAAATGCACTTCCTTTGTTAGCCATATTAACTCTCCCTGAATTAATTAACCTAGATAGAAAGATACTATACTCTTCGCACCTGAATTTTTGGCTGTGTTGCCACTCAACTCGCAATCCTCATGTATACAAATACACTCCGGTTGCTTCGTTTTCGCAGCGTCTTGCCAAAAATTCAATTGCTGTAAGTATATTTAAATAACCAGTATTTTGATTATTGACGTTTCAATAAAGCTTAAGGAACGTTCTTAGATCTGAATAAAATATTTTCTCTTAACCCCAGATTTTAAGAGAAGCAAAAACTGTTACCCCTAGCAACAGAACAAACCAAGATAATCGATCGATATAATGCCGTAATAATTTATCAATATGGACACCGCCCCAACGCATTAAAAAAGCAACTAAAAAAAACCTTCCGCCACGGCCGACCAGTGATCCCAAGATAAAGGGTAATAGCGCAACATGCAAGGCCCCGGCCGCGATGGTAAATAGCTTATAAGGAATAGGCGTAAAACCGGCCAAAAAAAGTATCCAAAAATTCCATTGGTTAAACCCATGCTCAATCTGTTGGTAAGTCTTCTCATATCCAAACTGTAGAATATAGGGATGTACCCACTCAAACGCTATATTCCCTATCCAATAGCCAAATAATCCGCCTAGAACAGAAGCCACCGTGGTCAAAAATGCATAACGCCAAGCACACTCGGGCTTAGCTAGCGACATAGGCGCTAGCATTACATCGGGTGGAATAGGAAAAAAAGAGGATTCCGCAAAACTTAACACAAATAAGTAATAGGGAGCATGTCCATGCTTAGCCAATGCAAGCATTTTGTCATAAAGTTTAGAAAAATACTTCATTATATATCACACAGTTAGATAAAAAATTCATCCTTTAAATTATCTATATCAAAAATAAATTATAGTTTCGGATCCATATTAGCTATCCAATCTTCGATCTGGTCTCGCGCAGTATGATGCGTTAGATCAAGCTGCAAAGGCGTAATGCTCACTTGCTGTTGGTTCAAAGCATAAAAATCTGTGCCTTTTCCAGCATCATCTTCCTTGCCAGAGCTACCAATCCAGTAAATAGTATGTCCTCTTGGATCTTTACTAGGCATCATTCTATCTGCATTATGACGCGTTCCTAAACGCGTCACTTCATAACCTTTTAAATCATCAAAAGCGACATCGGGAACATTTACGTTCAAAATAGTTTTGGCTGGAATCGGCTTTTCATATAAGAGGGTTACCAATCTTTTTGCAACTTCAGCCGCTGTAGAATAATACATCGGCTCATTTCCAGCTATTGAAAATGCAATTGCTGGAATTCCTAGAAAACGTCCTTCCATTGCGGCTGCCACAGTGCCTGAATAAAAAACATCCTCGCCTAAATTAGAACCGGCGTTAATACCTGATACAACCATATCCGGTAGTTTATCTTTGCTTAACAGACCCGTTAAAGCGAGATGAACACAATCCGTAGGTGTCCCCTGAACACTAATAATACTCTCATCAAAGTACCTTAGTCTTAAAGGATGCTGCAAAGTAAGGGAATTGCTGGCGCCACTGCGATCCCTATCTGGCGCCACAATAGTTACTTCTGCGATTTGAGCTAAAGCCTTAGCTAAAATGGACAAGCCTGGTGCATGTACACCGTCATCATTACTAATAAGAATCTTCATTTTAAGATACTCTAGAAACTAAAAGCGCACTTTCAGAAAATTTTGCAAGTAGCGGTAATACAACTAAAATCACACCAAAAACCAATAAAGTTATAGGTCTGCTTAAAGGAACTTGAGAAGGGTTATTTCGATAATTTTTATATTGGATAAGGGACCCAAAAAGTAAAGCTATCCCAATAGCCAAACTCATATTATAGAGTCCGCCAGTCAACAGGGACATAGGTAATAAAAGTTTATCTGATAAATCACCTAGTGAACCTGGAATTATGGCATAAGCATTTATTGAAGCCATAAGCAGGATAAAAAGAATATTTTTTTTCATAACAAAATTTTTTTAATCGATTAGAACCTATAAGGGCCGCGTCTGTTAGTATACTCACAGCAATTTGGCTTTTAACGAGGCGCCGCGAAAACGAAGCAACCGAAGTGTATTAGTATACATGAGGATTGCGTGTTGAGCGGCAACACAGACAAAATTCAAATGCGCAGAGTATACATGAGGCTACGAATTTTTTGAACTTATTGCAAGCGTTATATAACAACTGACCCATGCAAAAAAGCCATTATTAAAAACCCAACAAATCGGCTATTTAAGCATTACAATCCAGGTTTTTGGTGTTTTTCTTATCAATTCTAATTCTCCCCGTTTGAGCTATTATAATTAACCAAGTCATTTTCTTTGATATACCCTGCACGCAGATGATAAAACTGCCGTTTTGACTAGAGCCATCTGGATGTAACTGTAGATAATCGTCTGAGCGAAATCCATGCCACTCTAAAAAATCTGGGTGGCCCAAAGCGGGGTAAACCCGCAACAATTCTGTATTTTCAAGTGAAGGAATTATTTTTTTATTTACTAAAACAATCCAACCGTCCTTCCAACTTCCCATACAGTTCTTGCCATTTTTGCTTTTACATATTGTTATCACGCTCTGGCGTCTAATTGCCTCACTTTGAGCATAATGTAAGGTTGAACTCACACGCTCAGTTAAAATAAATAAACGAAGCTCAAGGGTTAAATGTCTATAAATTGGAAATGCTAGGGTTAATAGAATACTGCTTAAGGTTATGGTAAATAATAATTCGACCAAGCTAAAACCTAATTCGAATGATCTTTTTTTATATGACCCAATTATCCATGCTCGATAACTTCTAAGTCTAATTGTTTTTTTACGCATTGCATATCCTGCCAAGCCTTACGCTTTTCGCGCGGAGAACGAAGTAAATAAGCGGGATGGTAGGTAACTAATAAAGGAATTTTATTTACGCCAAAATGAAACAAATTTCCGCGTAAACTCGCCATAGACGCATTAGTTGCTAATAAGTAATGCGCGGCAATTCGACCCACCGCTAAAATTAATTTTGGCTTAATTAAGCTAATCTGTCTCAATAAATAGGGTGTGCACGCCTTTACTTCTTCCGAAGAAGGATCGCGATTATTAGGTGGACGCGATTTTAAAATATTTGCAATATAATAATCTTCTCGTTTAAAACCAATCGCGGACAACATGTTTGTCAATAATTGTCCGCCCCGACCTACAAAAGGCTCTCCTTGCTTATCTTCATTCGCTCCCGGTGCTTCTCCAATTACCAATAAATCGGCATCCAGATTTCCCACCCCAAAAACAGGATTACTACGTGTTTTATATAAATCACAGGCTTTACAGTTGTTTACTGCCAATCTCAGTTCTTGCCAATTCAGTGTCGAAAATTTTTGCTCTCGAGTCATTAACGATTTTTCGGGCATATTTCTGGGCATATCATCGTCCTTAGCCGTTTCTTTGGATATTTTATTGCCATTTTCACGCAAGATCCAAAGAGGAATTTCCATTTTTTTAAAATAATGTAAACGTTTTTCTTTATCTATCATCTGCGTTCAAGCTTTACATAAATAAATAACTAAATTTTTATTTTGTAATTGTGTAAAACAATATTTTGTTCCCCATCTTTTTTCAGGAAGATAAAATTGACTAGGTTTACAAATTCCTCTAGTGTAACTCCATTCTTCACAATAACTTTTATCGCGAAACACGCAAACACCCGTTACGCCCGCTGGTTCATTCATCATTTCCAAGCGACCTCCGTGATGAGCACAATATACGGAAGCTGGGTTAGGAATCGAAAAAGCTGTGACACTTACTAATAAGAAAGGGAATATAACTAACCATTTTTTCATGATAAATCCTCATTCAAGAAAGCAACATTTATTCTAGCAGAAATTAAGCGGCTAAACTGCTATTTAAGGCTAATATTTATAGTTAAAAGCTTAATTTCCTTACATTTAGCTCTTCATCTATTCAACAACTCTTACCGATCCCGTATACTTTCGAAGCTATGACAGACCAGCAATTCCTCGTGCGACCTTTACGGCAAGGTGACTATAATGCAGTTGCCCATGCCATGCGTATTTTTACTGATATGCGTAATCCTGAAACTCCGGATGAAATTTGGTTCATTGAGCACAATCCTGTTTATACTCTAGGACAGGCAGGAAAACTTGAACACATTCTTAATCCCGGGAATATCCCCATTGAAAAAACCGATAGAGGCGGACAAGTGACTTATCATGGTCCTGGGCAGCTCGTCATATACCCACTTTTAAACCTTCGTCGCCTTAATCTTGGCGTGCGTGAGTTAGTCTCTCTTCTAGAAGATACAATTATTAATTTACTCGCAACTTATGGTATTAAAGCCGAAGCAAAAAAAGAAGCTCCGGGTGTTTATGTCAACTCGGCAAAAATTGCTTCTATCGGTCTACGCATTCGACACGGTTATTGTTATCATGGCATAGCGTTCAATATCGCCATGAATCTTGGTCCTTTTGCAGGAATTAATCCCTGTGGCATAAGTCAACTCGCTGTCACCCAACTTTCTGATTTAGGAGGTCCTACTGATCTTAATAAAGTAGCCAATGACTTTATTAAGCAGTTTCAACAAAAAATTAGTAATCGAAAATAACTAAATTTCATTGAGTTTTACCGTTTAACCCCGGTTTAAATAGGCTTCTCTAAAAAATAATCTAACGAATATCCTGTTAAGCTTGCATATATCTCATTAACTGTATGTTAAAATTATTTCATTTAATATAATACTTTAAACCCTTATGGAAATAAAAACACCGGATCCTAGGCAAAAACAACGTGGAGCCGAAAAAATGGCTCGCATTCCAATAAAAATTGAGCCTACTGCCCCTTTACGTAAGCCAGATTGGATACGTATTAAATTACCAACAACAACTGCCGTAGACCAACTTAAAACCATGCTACGGGAAAATCGTCTTCATACAGTATGTGAAGAAGCTTCTTGTCCCAATTTGAGTGAATGCTTTAGTCATGGCACGGCTACTTTTATGATTATGGGAGATAAATGTACTCGTCGATGTACATTTTGTGATGTGGGTCATGGACGACCTGATCCTTTGGATCCGGATGAACCCAAGAATCTCGCTAAAACAGTTAAACTGATGGAACTACGTTATGTGGTTATTACTTCTGTCGATCGTGATGATTTGCGCGATGGCGGGGCCGCTCACTTTACCGCATGTTTACAAGCCTTACGCCAAAGCTGTCCTATGCTGACCATAGAAGTGCTTGTGCCTGATTTTCGCGGTCGTATGGATGTTGCTCTAAATGCAATTGCGCCAGAATTACCTGATGTGTTTAACCACAATATTGAAACGATTCCTCGTTTGTATAAGCAAGCACGCCCAGGTTCAGATTATAAATGGTCATTACAATTATTACTCGAATTTAAGCGGCGTTTTCCTGGAATTCCTACCAAATCAGGTCTCATGCTAGGGCTAGGAGAGACGCTCGAAGAAGTTAAAGAAGTTATGCAAGATCTACGTAAACACCAGGTTGATATGATTACTATCGGTCAGTACCTTGCTCCTAGTCGCCACCATTTTCCTGTCGCACGATATGTAACTCCTCAAGAATTCAAAGATCTCGGTTATTTAGCAAAAGAAATGGGATTTATTCGTGTAGCAAGTGGACCTCTAGTCCGTTCTTCGTATCACGCTGATAAACAAGCGGCTGGAGAGAATGTAGCCTAATGACGCTTCCGGATCTCAAACCCTTTTTTGATTGGCTAGAAATTCACCCTTATTTAGCTGGTTTAATTACCTATTTTATTTCCTTTCTTGAATGTTTAGTCATGATAGGTTTCTTAGTACCTGGTACTGTTTTCATGACAGCTATCGGCACCTTAATTGGAATAGGGGTTTTACCATTTACACCTATCGTTATATGGGCCATCGCAGGAGCTATCACAGGTGATGTACTTAGTTTTTGGATAGGGAAACATTATCATCATCATACTAAGGATTTCTGGTTATTCCGCCGCTATCCCCAACTTTTGAAAAAAGGAGAAGCTTTTTTTGACAAACATGGAGGAAAAAGTATTTTTTTTGGGCGTTTTATTGGGCCGATTCGTGCAATTTTACCTTTTATAGCTGGCATGGTACGCATGCCCTGGCGCCAATTTTTAATAGCCGATATCATTTCTGCTATTGCGTGGGCACCCGTATATATGTTACCAGGAATACTTTTAGGCCAAGCCTCTCAGCAATTACCTCCCGAAGCAGCAAGTAAATTAATCATCTTTGTTGTCTTACTTTTACTATTTATTTGGTTAGTCTACGCTTTCATAAAATCTTGTTATGCATGGTTTAGTCGTTTATTAGATAAACAGATCGCTTATCTTTGGCGTTTCACGCGTAACCATCCAAAACTCAAAACCATCACCTCTCTTTTGACAGATTATCGACATCCTCAATCACATGCTCAATTAGCGCTCGCTTTAGTTTGCACTTTTTGCGCGCTTGGATTTCTAGCAATAGCCTTTAGTGTAACTCATCATGGCATTGCTACTTATTTAAATGAACCCATTTATCATTTAATGCGTAGTTTTCGTCAGCACAATTTAGATAAATTTTTGGTTGTTATGACTGAGCTGAGCCCGAGAATACTTGGTGTGTTTTGGATGCTTATGCTAGGGTTTTTTTTAATAAAAAGAAATTTTTGGCTTAGTCTACATTGGGGATTAGCGGGATTATTAAGTTATGGTTTGGCAGATGTATTTAAACATATTCTGCACATTGCGCGCCCCATAGGCTTAGTGCAAACACCACTTGGCCATTCTTTTCCTAGTGGGCATACCGTAAGCGGCATTTCCATTCTAGGATTTTTCGCCATTTTAATCGCCATAGAGAGACCTAAACCACAACGAATGCTGGTTTATGGATTAGCTAGTTTCATTATTCTTTTAATCATGTTTTCGCGTATTTACTTAACCGCCCATTGGTTTAGCGATGTTTTTGGAGGTGCATTATTGGGAATTAGTATCCTCACTGGTCTGACTCTTTCCTATCGTAGAAAAATGGATCATACGACTATTCCATCTGGCAAGATTGCTATATTGGGTATTCTAATTTTATTGCTTTGTTGGGGAGCAAATCTAGCTTATGGTTATAAAAAATTACTCTCAAACTCCCAACTTTTTTTTCCTGAACAAACTATCAATTTTAATAACTGGTGGAACGATGCTAAATTCCAAATTCCAATTTACCGAATAGGGCATTTTGGTCAGAAAATAGAAGTATTAAATATTCAATGGGCAGGAAAACTCTCGGATATTCAAAATCATTTAGAAAGACAAGCCTGGTATACGCTCCCAAAAGCAAAAATTTTTACAACACTTTATAAATTAAGTTTACATACCAACGACCCCAACATTCCTTTATTTATTTCTTCTAATGCCGGTCAAGCACCCGCCTTAACGATGACAAAATATTTTCCAACTACACATAATTTATTAGTTTTAAATCTCTGGAATTCACATAAAATATTAAGTAATGGTATGCCTTTATGGCTAGGTTTAGTTCATTATCATAAAGCCTGGCACTTACAGTTTCGACCTTTAAAAAAACAACCTAACATGCAATATTTTATAACTGCTGATCAGTTATTGTTACACGATCTCAAATCGTATACCGTAAAAAATGTAAATTATCCCGCCTCTCATAGTCGTGTACTTTTTATTAAATAATTTAGAGTAACGAAAGAATTTTATAGGCAAGTTTTGCTACCAGAAAATCACAACTATGCAAATGGGGAATAGGGGCAAGTTCATTAATATCCGCCCCGACGATAGTCCCAATTTGACTCGCCGCAGTGATAATTTCTATGGCATCCTCCCAGAATAAACCACCGGGTTCGGGTGTCCCTGTTGCCGGCATAACACTTGAATCAAATCCATCGACATCAAATGTCAAATAAATAGGGCGGTCTTTTAAATGAGACACGATTGTATTGACATCCCATCTTTTTTTGTCTTTGCCCCAATAAATATGTATTCTGTCGCGGTTTTCTTCAATAAAGGGAATTTCTTCTTTTGAAACGTTACGAATCCCAACTGAAACTACTTTCAATTTGGCATGATCTAAACAACGTCTTATGGCTGAAGCATGGGAATAATGTTGACCCTGATAGCCATTTCGTAAATCAGCGTGGGCATCAAAATGAAGTAAAATTAAGTCATCGTATTTTTTTAGATAAGGACGAATCGCACCTATCGTAATAGAATGTTCACCACCTAAAACAAATGGAAATTTTTTATCATCTAACACTCGCGTAACTATATTTTCTAGTTGTTGTAATGCATCAGGGATTTCCAATTCAATCTTTGGTTCATCCAATGTAACTATG
>CANJLU010000055.1 GCA_947475085.1 Coxiellaceae bacterium | reverse complement strand
TCAATTATCTAAAAACCATTTTTGAAAATATCCGTTCTTGCAGAGCAGACGAAGAGTATAAAATGCTCCTCCCTTATGTTCTTGATCCCAAGTAAATAATTCAACCCGTATTTCCCCGAACGCTTACGAGCATTCAAGCAATATGGTATTTATCGATGACGATGAAATGATGCGCACAACCTGGATCTTTGCCGCTGAAGAAGCCGGGAAATCTATTTCAACGTATTCATCATATGAAGAATTTATTAATGAATTAAATAGCTACAGTAAAAGCACTACCATTTATATCGACTCAGATCTTGGTAACAATATCAAAGGTGAAGTCTGTGCAAAGCACCTCTTTGATAAAGGATTTAGCGAAATACATCTTGCCACAGGGCATTCGAAAGATCGGTTTGATCATATGCCATGGATCAAAACTGTCGTTGGAAAAGAGCCTCCCTTTCTATTAACACAAGAGGATGTAACATGAACACCGCCGAGAAGGATAAACTAAAACACGACTTTTTGAATTCCATTGTCATCATCAATAGCATGACAAAATCAGCCTCAAGTTTCCTTACTAAACTTTCAAAATGTATGGATAGTAGCGATATCAATCAGAAGCAGATGGAAAAATTTTTATACTCCATGAACACAATACGTGAGCAAACTGCAAAGATTGAAATTTATTTTCAAAGCCTTCTGAATGAATAGTCATGCCATACTATTTTTTTCTTCCATATAGGCGGAATAAGAAACCACCCTACCCCAGTCTATAGAATCCGTTAACTGACCGCTGACAATGCTGTAGTAATAATTATTATCCAGTTTTTTTGAATCGAACATATGTTTAACCCACTCACCAATTGGTTTTTTATATTCCTTTTCTGATAACAAAAATAGTATTTTTTCCTTTTTAGCTACTGATTCTATGATTTGATCCGGTACATCATATCCCTGTAGCAACTCTACTTGCTCATCTAGTTCTTTATTATGTCTAACAATAAGCCATGTAGGATTGGCATCTTTATCAAGAAATACAAAGCTCCCAGAATTATCAACTAAATAATATTCAACAGGTTGTACTCTTGATACAATTTCGGCAAATAACTGAAGGTATGATTCATTACTGAATAGAGCACCAATGGAACTGGTGTGCCCATTAATTATACTACTTGATATTTCCTTAAAATAGCGCTGTGTTAATTCTTGTACCGCAAATGTAATTTCTAAATATAATTCTTCATTAGTTTTAAGTATAAACTTATCAATCAGACCGTTATTAAATGCCTTGATTGCAGTATCTTTATCGGCTTCAGCAGTGAGCATAATCCTAAAAATTTTTCTTTCTTTGAGTTTTTGGCAGAATTCTATTCCGTTTATATCAGGCATTTCATAATCAACAACCAATATAGCCACATGATCAAATCTTTTTTTATCATAAATAAGACTTAGCATATTGCTAACTTCAAAACCAATGACACGATCAGTTGTTGTATCAGTATCCACATCATTCATCAATTTAAAAACTGATTTGGTAATATTTTGGCTATGATTATCAATTGTCTGTATTACTGTATCAGGGTTGGTGATGGTTAGCATATTAAGCTGTGTGCCAAATTCCAAATCTAATGCATCTAAAAATGAACGGCTATCATCTAAAAAAATGACTTTTATCGGATGATAAAAACATGTTGGCCTTGCATCAATAATAGTCATATAGTAACTCCTCTACGTTACAGCTTTAAATTCATCACACCCATGACTAATAGCAAGATTTCAAACCCGGATTACAACGAACTGTACTATTACTAATGGCCTGGAAAAAATCAAACTAACATGGGTGCCTGACTGTATAATAAATGATTCTTCCAATTTTTTCCTTATCAATTTTATTCTCTATCTCCTCAACATACTTTAATAGATATTTTTTGATTGGGCCTCATAAAACTCCTCACTAATTAAACCTAATCGCTACGATCAATCCCTTTGTATTTCTAAAATATCTTCTATATTTATACTTCACAATAGCTTGATTTATAATTCTATCCCTCATAAATCTACACCATTCTATCAGTTCAATAAAATTATTAATTACTAATTATACTTTATAATCAACGAGTTACTGAAATAGTCCCCGGGGGACAATCCATCAACCTCACTGTACAACTGACAACTTCAACCAAGAAATTTTTATTCACTTGAGATCATGTATCGAAATAAAAAATTAGCGAGGGATTAACAGGTGATTCTTATAGCCAAAAGGATGAGGAAGCATGTTGACTTAGTCAAAGAAACATATCATCGGAAAATAACGCATAATCATAGCAATGTAAAACGAATCACGGAGGCCAGAGATAAACATCATTTCTCATGCTCTTTCGATATTAATTTAGATAATTAAGCGAATGCTACAGAACACAAGTAGTCTCTATAAAATATACATAGTAATGATAGAAACCAGTGTATTATGCCCACCTATCAATAATATAGGTCAAGCTCAATTCAACTTTAGAGTCATCGGTAAAACAAACCTTGATGTCTAATTAGATATTGGTGGTATTTTTTTCAGGATAATAATTGCCGTAGAGATTACATCTTCAGAACAACGTACCAGCAGTGCCAAGTAAGAATAACTTAAATAGCATTATTTAAAATAAACACAGTTTATCCATGGTACCTGTTATTAAATAAGATATTTTAATTAATAAATCAATGAAGTTCATTTAATGCCATTTATGAATAGACGGTATAGATTAAAATACCCGTGGTATGCGGCCGAATCGACTAACGGATTTGCTTTAAAGGTGACAACTCCGCCAAACGTTACCCGCAGCGTTTAATGACTACGAAGACTTAACATGAAGAGGCGGCTAAACAAATGAACGGGCTTTCAATTGCTAACAACCATCATTGATGGCTTAATGGATTGCCCTGCATATTAAGTCGACTATGTAGTAGTCAAAAGCATATCCAGACAAAATCAAATTCATCGATTGAAATAAATTTATAGATAATATTGAAGTAAATAGAGCAGTTGCTACATATCGTGGTGGTATTAAAATGTTTAAGATAGAATTGTTGTAGACCACGTTTAACACGCATATAGAAATAAATATATAATCGACTAACTCTACAACCTATATTTTACTGTTCAATAAAATAAATTGCACGCAACGACTTTTAGAGACCTAGGTTAAACAAACCAATTGCAACACACTGCTCCCCATAAACCTACACCATTACCATATAACTACACCACAGAACCCCATAAACCTACACATATAGTAAATGAGCCAGTTTATAACCCATATCCCCACACAATAAAACTCACAAACCTACACGATAAGTCCCATATAGTTACACAATGATTTTACAATAAATCTATATATATCATGAAGTTATATTAATATCAGTAAATGAATATATGAATAGAAGAAAAAAGATATATATTTTCTGTTATAAATATTTTTTAAAGAATAGTACATCTTACCGCTTGCAAATATATTGTAATAACGATAGGCTAATAACGAATAGTACAAAGCACCTTATTTCAGAAAGGGGGAATAGATGAAGGTAATTACTACAGCTGGAAACAAAGGGGGAATTGGTAAATCAACTATTGCCTTAACCCTTGCACAATATCTAGCTAAATGTAAAAACATGAAAGGGGCGTTTATAGATTTGGACCCCCAAGGTAACTCTTCATCCAGCTTAATTCCCACCACACGTGATCCTTCACACCCCACCGGCTATATGCCGAAAGCACATCCAGAGTGGGATCCAAATAATCTACCTGAGGATGATCCTCATTGGGATGGTGTCAGTAGTATTGCTGATATATTCACAGGTAAATCTATTTATCCATATCCAACATGGGTTGATAACTTACATTGTTTTCCTTCTTTTGCGTCATTACTTGAAGATGCACAACGCGTCCTAAAAGTAGATGTAAAAGAAAAAGTCATAAATCGACTTAAAGAATTTACTGAAATGCTTTCCACCCACAGCGAGTATCAATTTGTCATTATTGATACAAACCCACAGTTTGGTCCATTAACAATGGCCGGATTACGAGCAGCAACACATGGTTTACTACCTACCGAACTTGAGCAATATGGTATTAATGGAACCATAGGGATGATTCAGGCAATTTCACAAGAGCAACTTAGAAGAGTAAAAGACGACACAATAAAAATAGCGGGCATTTTACCTAATCAAGTTCGTAAAACAGCTGTCCACACTAAATTCCTTAATGATTTACGTTCTATAGAAAAATCAGAAGAATGGTTATTACCCCCTATCGCACAAAGAACCATTTATTCCGAATTGGTCGTAGAAGATGCAAAACCCAATTGTGTCTTTAACTTATCTAAAACACATCCTGCAAGAATCGAAAGTGAGAAATGGTGTTCTCATGTATACGATCGAGTATTTAATAACGTATACAACAAGATTTATGAAGAAGGGGAGGTTTCTTATGGTTAGTAAATTCAAACTAAATCCAATTAAAACCGGAGAGACAAAGGAAGCCATATCGCGAACATTAGCAATTGCGAATGATTATGCAGGTGAATTATCAATAGAAGTATTACCTTTAGATAAAATTGAACTTGATCCAGAAAATAATCGTGAACTAGCACTTACTCTTCATGATGCTATGAATGGGATTAACCCCTCTGATCCAGACTATGCCAAAAAGAAAAACGATTGGAAATCACTTGAGTCATTAGCAAAAACTATAGTGGATGATCAATTAATTAATCCAATATTTGTTTATAGATTTGGAAATAAATGCCGGTTAATTGCCGGAGAGCGAAGAACACTTGCCTCAGCAATTGCTGGAAAAAAAGAAATAATAGCAAGAATAGCTAGTCAACGGCCTGTTGGCACGAAGCTAAGAGTATTGCAATGGATTGAGAATAATGAACGTGTTGACCTGTCTCTTGCCGAAAGAGTTGCAAGTCTTGAAGCGATTGTTAAGGAATATTTAAACGAAAACAAAGAAAAAAATGATAAAGAAAAATTAACTTCAAAGGTTTTAAGTGATTTAACAGGCATGTCCATTACACAATCTCGGAGATATATTTTAATTCTGCAAACCACACCAGAAATAAAGCAAGCAATAGCAGAAGGAAAGTTAGAAAATATCAAATTAATCGAGTTAATAATTTCAGTTGAAAACGTAGAACATCAACAAGCTCTTTTAAAGGCTGCTTCGGAAAATTTATCTTTTGATGCAATTGTTAAATTAAAAAAAGAACTTGAATCTTCCGTAGTTCAGAAAAAAGAAATAAGGGGTCGTAAACAACTAAATGTTAGTTTAGGTAAGGTGAAACCAAATATTGCCAAAATTATTTTTGACGCCTTAGTTTCAAGCAACATTCTACATGAGAATATTATCAAGCAAATGAATATGATTAGCGATAATGTTCAATGGAATAATGGTAAATCAGTTGAAGAGTGTTTTAAAAAAATAATTCCTTTGATTGCTCAGGAAGTGTAATAAAAAATGAATAAATTGAAGCTAAATAATAATGAAGATGACAAAAAGATTATTACATTTACTATTAACAAAGAGATGAAAGAAACGCTCAGAGAAACTCTAATAAACTCAGAAAATTATAATTTAAAAAAGAAAACTGATTGGGTTAACGAAGCTATAGTAATGCTAAAGGAAAATCCTGATTACAAGGAGATGGTGCTCAATGCAGAAGGAAATAGTGAAAATTTTGTATTTGATAAGATTTATATGACATTTAAGCAGCGATGTTTTTTTGCTGATATGAGAAGTGAAGTTGTAAAGGAATATCCAGATATAAGAGGGCCTCAAACTGCCATAATACGCGCTGCTATACTCAGCAGATTAATGAGGAAAAAGTAAGTAAACGAAGGCCAAGCGGAATGGGTAATGTTAGCTGAGAAAACAATACGTAAACATGTAGCAATTATTCATGCATACTCTTTAATGAGTGTATTGCAGCGGAAAATTGTTAATGTACTTTTGTATGAAGCAACAAAAGTAACTAATCGTGTAAATAATCATCATAGCTCAGTTGCTGTAGAATGTAATATTCCATTTTCGAATTTATCAAAAGCAGTTAAGTTCAATAGCAACAACACTCAGTATCTAAAAGAGGCCATCGATGGGTTGGCATCATTAAAAATAGAGTGGAATTTGTTAAAAGATAAGGTACCTACAGACATCTCTTTTTTAAATTTAAGAGTGTTGCATGGTTCTCCTACATTTTATCAAGATAATACAATCAATTTTTCTTTTCATAAAATAATGCTTGATTTGCTCGTTAATCCATCCATTTATGGCACCCTTGATATTGATCTTCAATCTGAATTTGAATCGAAATACGGCCATTCACTATATGAAAATAGTACGCGTTTTGTTAATTTGCAAAAAAACAAAATTATTCCGTTGGAAACATTTAGAAAAATATTAGGTGTTCCAGAAGATAAATATCCCAGCATGCGCGAACTAACAAGAAATGTTATTACACCATCAGTAGAGGAAGTTAATGATCGTGCAAGTTTTATTGTTGGCTTGGAAACGATAAGAGTTGGTAGAAAAATTACTGGATTTGAAGTGTCAGTCCAAAGCAAAAAAACCTCAATTATAACAGAAGGGATCCTGAATGGCAGTGATAGTGAGAGGATACATAAAGAAATCAAAGCAACATTTGGGATAATAAATGAATCTGTTCTAGAAAATATTATAAATAATTATTCCGAAGAATATATTGAAGAGAAAATAAATTATACAAAAAAATGTGCTAAAAAAGAGCGTACAGGCTTTTATCCTATACCTTATTTCATCAGCGCAATTAAATATGATTATAAATTTAAGGAAGATCAGAAACCTGAGGAGCCTCAGGAAAAATTGTCTAATGAAGAAAGTGAGTGGGAAAAGAAATTATATATTTTGCAGGCTGAGCTGAATCATTGGGAAAAACTATTTGGTTATACTAAGTCTGGAGATAATGAAGAACATATTAAAAATATGCAAAATTTTGTTTTAAATTGCCAAGAAAAATTAAAACAACACTATTTAGAAAAGCCAACAACAAAAGGGGCGGTTTAATATGAAATTTCCTGCCTTTGAACCCATTAATTTACAAAATGATATTCAATCATTGGAAGCAATTGATCTTCGTTTATCACAAATTGAGCCAGATGAAAATCAGGCTAGGAAATTTTTCTGCGATACCTCCCTAGAGGAGTTGGCTTCATCAATTAGGCAGCATGGAGTTATACAACCCATTCTTGTCAGAGAAATAGATCCTCGCGGGAATAAATATCAAATAATAGCAGGCGAGCGACGATGGCGTGCGGCTAAAATAGTTGGGTTAGAAAAAATACCTGCGATCATCAGAAAGTATGATAAAGCCAATGGGATGGCTGTTTCTTTAATTGAGAATATTCAACGAGAAAACTTAAATCCACTAGAGGAAGCACAGGCTATACAAAGATTATTGGATGAGTGTTACATGACTCATAGTGATGTTGCTGAAACTCTGGGTAGATCTCGCACAACAGTCACTAATCTTCTTCGTTTGCTTACTCTAACGGATGAAGTAAAAGAAATGTTAAATGCAAAGTTATTAGAAATGGGGCATGCCAGAGCACTATTAAGTCTGTCGAGTGAGCAACAAGCTGATACAGCAAAAATAATTATCAGAAAATCATTATCTGTTAGGGAAACTGAAAAATTAGTTCAACGGTTAAATATGCCGCAAAATAAACAGGAGTTTTTACTAACCCCACAATTTGAAAAGAAAACGAATGATTGGATGACACAGTTGTCAAAACAGCTTTCATCTAAGGTTAACATGCATTTTAATTCTGACGGAAAGGGTAGGGTGGTTATAAATTTTGATTCTCTAGAGGAAGCTGATTGGCTGATGGCTCATCTTAAGGTGGAAGGGTAGGCCTACTATTTTTATCCACAAAATTGGTGGATAACTATGTGTGAAAAGCAGTGAAATGCTTAGTATATATGGATTATCTGAGCAATCCAGAAAGTAACCTATCCGCTCGCAAAGAATCGTTTTTATAGAATTCAACACACGACAACTAAAACTCGACCTTTATATATTGTCTACATCGTGCGATCTAGGGATTGTTAAT
This sequence comes from Coxiellaceae bacterium, assembly GCA_947475085.1. Taxonomy (GTDB): domain Bacteria; phylum Pseudomonadota; class Gammaproteobacteria; order Diplorickettsiales; family Diplorickettsiaceae; genus Aquirickettsiella. Next base: position 2,388 of record CANJLU010000055.1, on the reverse strand, counting down.
AGAAAAGGTTGGCTCATGTGCAGCGCGTTATAAAGATGCTTAAAATTAGTTTTACAAATATTGTGTATATAATGTACATGATAGATATAAAAAATCGCTGGGTTACATGGGGTTAAAAGAAAAACCAAGTTGCTGATGGCTGATAGCCTCATATGGATTAGGCTGGATACATGTAGACCGTTTTTTTTCTGTGATTATTACTGCCTGTGGGGAGTGAGAAACAACAGGCCTGCTCATTGCCACTAAGGATAACAGGTAGATAAAAAGAGATGAATCACTTCGGTAAGCGGTGCAACGGTAGCCTCTTTGGTGACGAGTTTTTGCTATCAAGCAGAGTTGTTCAAACGCTTCATTGAAATTTTGAAACGCAATGGTACGGCTCTGCCCGAGTCTTGAGTTGATCCGCCCATTGGTAATCGTGATAATCCAATCACTAAGCAAATCTTGGCTTATCTGTGCTAAGTAATAGCGCGTTTCTTTCTCAAATCGTACGATGTGATAGGCCTCAAGAGCTGTGAAATTTAATAGATGGAAAAAGGGTAGGGCGGTAAACATTAAAAAAGGGCCAAGCTGGAAATACGTTTTAAACGATCGGGGTTATCTTCCACGTATTCTGATGTGGTGACGATGCTGGCATGTCCTGCCAAGCGGGATACAGCTTTAATGTCAGCTCCCTGCTCTATCAAGCGAGTGATGAAAGTACGACGCCCAGAATGGGAGCTTGCACCAACCAACCCTGTTTTGTCGTAAAGTTTACGAAACCACTTTTGTAATACGTCGGGGTGGAAACGGCTACCTCGCTGCGTTTTAAAAAGCCAAGACTCTTTGTTAAATTTTTCTTTCTCCCTCTCACGCATGTTCTGTAAGTGAAATTGTAGGGCATTGGCCAATTTTTGATTGGTTATATAAACATGCCGCTGCTTTTCGCCTTTGGTCATTGAGCTCTTTAAATTAATTTCATCCAGCACCTTAAATTGGCTATCAAAGACGTCAGGAATTTTTAATGCTCCAATTTCTTTCACCCGTAAACCCAAACCAAAAGAACAATATACGATGGCAACATTACGAACGCCAAATGTTCCTTCTTTTGCGATGATCAGCAGACGTTTAAACTCCGATTCGGATAAAACGCGTGATTTCCCTTCTTTTGGCATAAAATCTCAAAGAGGTCTTAAAATAATATAATAAATGGTATTTTAAGACCTGTCGTCAAAATAGGCAATAGGTGAAATTGCTAAAACCCATATAAACATTGAAGAGGTCTAGTAATAGAGATTTCTAGACCTCTTTAGACTGATTTCTTGTTGTCGCAATAGTCGCCAATCAAGAATGTCAAAAAGTCTATATTAAGTACAATTTATCCTCATATAAATTTTTACTGCTTTTTTGATTATTAAGTCAAAAAATACAAATATTAAAGCACATGATGTGGTTTATTGGTTATTTATCATAATAGTGACTTCTATGGCAGTTGTTCTGATTTTATATTTGTCGCAAATGTCGCATTGAAAAATACAGTGCCTTATGATTTTTATTTGCTCTGCTTGTATTTAATTTATCGATGTCATGTTATTCAATAGTGGAAGTGAAAGTTCATATTGCATAGCTAAAGGGTGTTAGTTCTGTGAGGTTGGGCATTCAAGATGAGGTTTAGTTTTTTTAAGGAATATATGTCGCAAAAGTCGCAGTGTCGCATAGGGTGGGGAGTAATTTATTTCGTTATGTTAGAGACAATAGGGTTACTACAACAAATACCTTGCCATTATCTTACTTAGGAATAAGAGTCATTGTAAAATGGTATGACCTTGGTAGCATTATTTTAAGAGATAAGCCATGCCTCATGCTTGGAAACAAACGATTGTCATCAATGATGAAATAGCCACAGAATTAATTAAACAAAAGCAACGTCTTCCTGTCGATTCGATTACGCTTTTAGATGAGGGCTGGGATAACGTGGTATATCGCGTGAATGAGGATTTGATTTTTCGATTTCCACGCCGAGAGTTTGGTGTGTTCTGTATGGAAAATGAAATTGCATTACTACCTTTTATTGCAGGTCAGGTTTCATTTGCCTTGACCATGCCTGAGTGGATTGGTCGACCGTCTGATTTGTATCCCTATGCTTATTGGGTATTCCTGCGAACGTGAACAGTGATTCTTGCTGATCGTGAACACCTATTCTTGTTTGATCGTGAACACCTAATATTGTAGTACTTTTGCAAGCGAAGAAATTATCTCAGAGTTTTCACGATGACGCAAGGAAGTGTAATATAGCGGGTGATCATGCCGCCGCGCTTAATACAGCAGATCTCCACTTTTCCGCCCATTCATCACTATGTATTGTGGCGCGAAGTTGTAATAATGGATCAAGCCCGTCTCTTGACCACC
>CANJLU010000054.1 GCA_947475085.1 Coxiellaceae bacterium | reverse complement strand
TTTTAAACGCTCCAATATCTCATTAATTCGCACTAACATTGGGTTATTAGGTGTTGCATCGCCAAGATAATAACAAACTCGCGTATTCGCTAAATATTCAGGCAATTTAGTTTCAAGTTGCTCAATAGTATAAGCTTCATCAGCACCGTATTCCTTCTTAGCTCTGGTTTGGCCAATGCGTTCTCCATTCCAGATAGCTGCGCCCGGATCCTCAGCACGATTAAATAATATAAACTTACTACCCTTGCGATCTGGTATGAGTAAAGCAATGGTCTCAGGTTCAGGAAATGCCGTTAAATAATAAAAATCACTGTTTTGACGATAGGGGTAAAACACATCACCATTGCGTATATGCTCTGGTGCCGACATTAAGACAATTAATTCATCGCTCTTAATATGCGATACTAATTGTTGCCGCCGATGCTGCAACTCAGTAAGCTTAAACATAGATATACTCACAGCAATTGATTTTTTGGCAAGTGCCGCGACCGTGCAGCAATCGGTATGTACACAATACTACACATGAGGGTTGCGAGCTAAGTGGCAACACAGACAAAAATCCAAGTGCGAAGCGTATAATTACCAGTAGATCGGTCCCTAATGAAGATACATAGAGCCTGTACTTCCTTCTACTGAATAGCGAATCAATTCTTCGTATATCAAGGGGATAGCATGTGTAATAAACTCGATTGCCTCATCATACGCCAATTTATCGAGCTCAGTCACTTCTAAATGGTTAATTTCAAGCTTAGCAATCTCAGCGATACAATATAAGGCTTCGTGTATCACATCAGGCGTCTCATCTTCAATAGAGCTTCCGCCTAAACCTAAGCCATATAAAAACCCCTCACACCACAAACTTAAGGCTTCAGCACGTTCTTCTAATTCATGCTGTTCGTCGGGCAGCAATAATTGAAAAGTTTGTAAGCCACTTAACTGACGACAAGCCGCATCATACAAACCAACAACCGCACCTTGCGATCCCAGCATAAAAGGAGGTCGAGTCCCAAGCCGCTTCAATAAAATATCGATCAAAAAACCACCATTAAGTTTTTGACCTACACAAACAAAACCACATAACATACCATGTATTTCTGCCGGAGAAGTAGCCACTTCTGCTTGGGTCAATAGGTGGTAAAAATCGTCGAAAGCGGGAGATTTAGCCTGAGTTTGCATGGGCGTACTCTGTAAAGAAAGTAAGTCTGAGGTATTTTACCATTCTAAGCCGGGTTAATACAGTTAAGCAAATCTTAATAATAAAATGTCTTACGCACTTGCAATGATGAACAGCCATTATTCATGCAGGCTTAAATCCTTTTTTCTAAACTCTATTCGCGACACTCCCTTAAAATAGATTATACTAGTCGAGTATCTGACTCAGTCGATAGTTTTTCGATCGATACTTTCATAAAGTTAGGGATAATTGACTTATTTACGGTGTGCATGCTTGTAGGCTATGCCGTCATTATAATGGCCACACCCTAGCAAGAAGCCTAAAGTAGGTAGCATAATCCCACCTGCATCCCAGGATCAGGAAACAGAGCTGAGTCAGATCTTCTTAATACCCAATGAAATCAAATGGATACTCGCAAACAATCTCGCAAGAAATTACAACAACAACGAGCTAAAATTCCTGTTAGCGAACAAAAAAAGGCTTCTAGCATCATTACCGAACAATTAAGTCATCATCCATTATTTTTACAAAGCCAAACGATTGCCAGCTATATAGCCATTCAACAAGAAATTGATCCATCGGCACTCATACAAAAAGCTTGGCAAAATAAACAAACTTGCTATTTACCGGTTTTACAAGGACAACAATTAATATTCTGTGCGTATGAATCTCAAACTGTGCTAAAAAAAAATTATTTTAATATTCCAGAGCCTCCGCTATCTTCAAATGCCTGTATTGCTGAGAAAGATATAGATTTAGTATTAGTCCCATTAGTAGGTTTTACTGAGAAAGGTCAACGTTTAGGAGTGGGCGCCGGTTTTTATGATCGTAGTTTTGCTTTTTTGTTAAATTGTCCTAGACCCACACGCCCTTTTTTACTTGGCCTTGCCTATGAATGGCAAAAATTATCAACATTTACTGAAAAAAACTGGGATGTCCCTTTAAATGCGGTGATAACAGAAAAACAAATTTACTATGCATACTAAATAGACAATTTAGCTCAATGATATATTTGAAACTGATGATCTAAATGTTGCATGAATTGCTTATGTAAACTTCCATTTTTATCTTTTTCCGGTGGCGCATTAAATAATACTGCAAACGCGCCCAAATCACCATTTTGCATACTGAAATAACCGGCCATGCTATACACAGATTTTGGGACATTGATATGACCTGTTTTAAAACTTGACCATTGCATCCAAGGATGCTGAGCAGTAATCATCTCTCGCCAAATTTTTTGCTGTCCGGGCATCACTAAACTTCCATAATAGATAGGAAAATCACGTTTATTTTTATACATTCCTTCTAATAGAATAATAAGATCACTCGCTGATAATCGATTAAATGGCGTCAATCCGCTCGCATTTTTAAAGACCGGTAAACCTTCTTGGCCTTTAGTGAGAAAATTTGACTTTACCCACATCGATTTATAACTATCAAAAAGTAATTGTGTTGCAGCAGTTAAATTTACCGATGATGCAACGAAATGCGTCTGATGGTCCCGCCATAAATTCAGCATTAACATATCAGCGATATAATTATTGGAATAAAATAGCATATCTTGTAAAGAATGAATCATCGGATCGCTATCTATCTGCGTTAACAAACTATCTGTTGATAATAAAGGGCTAGCTTCAACATGCGCTTTACCATTGAAACTGATATCCGCTTCTTGCAAAAACGCGCTTAATAAGTTTGCGGTTGTTAAATTTGGATCGCCGACTGAACGATAAATTGTGAGCGGCTTACTTTGCAGGCCTAATTGTCCGGAAATAATTAAAATTTCTTGTTTATTATGAGTAATACGGTTAAGTCGAATGTTATTATTTTTTCCAGAAATAGTTTGCACAGATCCTTTTAACACAATATTAACTAACGGATAAGGTAAAATTTTTACTACAGCAGCGTTACCTATTTTGGGCCCAGGTGAAATATAAACAGCGATGTTGCCAAAATCTGTGCCCGATGAAGAAGGTAAACCATCATAAGCTACATTTGAGTGAGTTTTTGCTAATCTCCGATCCGGATCATCAAAAATGATCTTTCCAAAATAAGACGTGTTAACAACTATGTTTCCAGTAATTTTCTTTAAACCTATTTGTTGCAGATTATTGACTAAGCTCCACATTTTTTCATTGGTAAACTTAGGGTCGCCCAAACCATAAAAAACTAAATCTCCGTATAATACGCCTGCTGTAAAGTGCCCTCTTGCGTAAACTTGCGTAGAAAAAGTATGTCTAGCACCCCAATGCGTTAATGCACTAGCAGCAATAAAAAGTTTGGTCACCGATGCGGGAATTAAACGTAATTGCTGGTTTTTAGCATAAAGAATCTTAGGATGCGTCAAATCAACCCATAATTCTGATGTTTGAATTGCATGATTATTTTCATTAGCCAGTATGGGTGCACAGACCACACAAAAAAAAATAAATAAAAATTTCAAAAAAAAATATTTTTTGTTTTTCATATGAAATATAAAATTATCGTCATGGCGAGCGAATGTTAATGAGCGTGGCCATCCACAATCCAGTATTTCCTGGATTGCCGCGTGCTTCGCGCTCGCAATGACAAGAACGAGGATACTCGAAAAATTAATGTGTGATAACTTGCCATATGCCCTGATTATTTCGACAAGCGGTGTAATTGAAAGAAGGATGCTCAAAAAAACCACGAATTAATTTTATTTCATAATCTCTGCAGCCTTGTCCTTCGGGATTAACAAAAATTTCTTTACTGGTAAATGCAAAGCGCGCACCAGTAGTATCGCTAGTCCAACTGACAAATTGTTGAGATTGTGCCGTTGCCACTAAATCTTGCAACTTACTATGATCGGCATTTCCCATAAAATGCGCAATAGAAGGATCGACAAAAATATCCTTACTATTATCAAGCTGCGGTTCCATATGTGTTTGTGACGTTTGCACTGGGTGACTGGCACACGCTGTTAAATTTAAAATAAACACCCAAATGAATAAACACTTAATCATTTTTTTTTGCATCATTTATTTCCTCAATGCGCGTACGGACTAACTGTCCTCGATTAATTCCACATAATAATTCGAAACGAAAGGATGAAGTACTTTCTGCCACTTGTTCTAAAGGAAGACCTGTTCCCCATAACACCACGGGATCGCCTATCTTAGCGTCCAGTTGATTCGACAAATTGACCGTCAGCATATCCATAGAAACTTGTCCTATCAATTCACTGAGTTTGTTATTTACCAAAATAGGTGTGCCACTTTCAGCTCGATGTGGATAACCGTCTCCATATCCTATTGCCACAACTCCAACCCGTAGTGGCTTAGGCGCCATCCATGCTCCCCCGTATCCTACTCTATCACCTGATTCCAATTGATGAATAGAAATAATTTCGGATTTTAAAGTCATCACCGGTTTTAGTGCATGTTGTGCGCCGGAAGAATCTGGAAAAGGGGAAACACCGTATAGCATTAAACCTGGACGCACCCAATCGGCATGCGCTCTAGGATAAGCTAAAATTGCAGCAGAATTAGCTAAGCTGGTGGGAAATTTATACTCTTTGATGGTCTGTTCAAATAGTTTTATTTGACACTTAGTGCTTGTATTTTCTGATTTATCCGCGCTAGCAAAGTGTGTCATCACACACACGATATTCAGCCAAGGACAATGATTTAATTTTTGCAAAACAGCTGCAAAATCATGCGGCGAAAAACCTAAACGGTTCATTCCAGTATTTATTTTCAACCATACATTAATGGTATGCGGTAATGGATGTTCGCTTAATAAACTTAATTGATTACGATCGTGAATGACCGTGTCAAGTTCGTAATCGGTTAATAAAGGAATTTCATCCTTAGAAAACAAACCTTCCATTAGCACTATTCGTTGTTTTATTCCTGCCTGACGTAAATACAAAGCTTCTTCTGAACAGGAAACACCGAAACCCTCGGCATCGGTTAATGCTTTAGCGATAGAAATTAAACCGTGTCCATAGGCATTGGCCTTAACCATGGCCAATATTTTGGATTGTGGAGCAATATTACGTATCCGTTTAACATTATGTCGTAGCGCAGCTAAATCAAGCTCTACAGTAAACGGTCTGCTCATGCATAATTCTCAGCGTGATAGCGTTGCGCTGCAAAATTTTCAAAACGTGTATATTTTCCTAAGAAAGTCAGCCGAACTTTACCGGTAGGTCCGTTACGTTGTTTGGCAATAATAATTTCTGCACTACCTTTATCCGGACTGCCTTCGTTGTAAACTTCATCACGATAAATAAAAATAATCAAATCCGCATCTTGTTCAATCGCACCCGAATCCCGTAAATCAGACATCACGGGTCTTTTATCGGCGCGTTGTTCTAAACTTCGGTTTAACTGTGACAATGCGATGATAGGAACATCCAGTTCTTTGGCTAAAGCTTTTAAACTACGCGAAATTTCAGATATTTCTGTGGTACGGTTTTCCTTAATACCCGGTACTTGCATCAATTGTATGTAGTCGATAACAACTAAGCCTAATGAACCTTGTTCTTTTGCAACTCGGCGCGCGCGCGCACGCACTTCCCCAGGACTTAACGCCGGCGTATCGTCAATAAACATTTTTGCCTCGGACAACATGCTAACTGCCGAAGTCACTCGAGGCCAATCTTCATCACTTAATTTCCCAGTACGAATTTTATGCTGATCAATGCGTCCTAATGATGACATCATGCGCATGGCTAATGCTTGACCTGGCATTTCCATACTAAAAATCAACACCGGTTTATCGCCTTGTATTGCAGCATGTTCTGCAATATTCATAGCAAATGTCGTTTTTCCCATGGAAGGGCGACCTGCGACGATCACCAAATCAGCCGGTTGCAAACCGGATGTCATTTCGTCTAGATCTTTGTAAGCAGTTGAAAGTCCGGTAATAACTTGATCGGAGTGAAATAATATATCGATTCTATCGACCGCTTTTGCCAAAAAGTCGCCAATTCTCTGTGGCCCGCTACCACGCGCGCCTTGATCGGAAATCTGAAATACTTTTCGCTCAGCCTCATCGACTAGTTCAGTAATCGAACGGCCTTCGGGCATGAAAGCATTTTCGGTGATTTCAGAAGCAATACCAATCAATTGGCGCAAAACCGAACGTTCTCGTACGATATCTGCGTAAGCAACAATATTGGCAGCACTCGGTGTATTACGCACCAATTCAAATAAATAAAGATCGCCACCGATCTCTATTAATTCGTTCGTACTTTTTAAAGCATCGGTAAGTGTAACGACATCAAAAGGCTTAGCGTGATTGGCAAAACTGACGATAGTACGAAATAAAATGCGGTGTGATAAAAGATAAAAATCTTTTTCTTTTAATCGATCCGCAACCCTATCCCATGCTTGATTATCCAGCATTAATCCACCCAAAACCGATTGCTCGGCTTCAAGTGAGTGTGGAGGTAACTTAAGATGATCGGTTTTTTGCATAGCAAGAATTGCCTAAACCATAAACTAACAAAAAATCCTCAATGCTAGTTTATATTAAATCTTTTGATAAGAAATCATTAGCCGGGGTCTTCAATTGAAGATTCCCTCCGTATGGTCGCTGCTAGTTATTCCTATTAATATAGAAGTTAACATCCAAAATACAACATCCGAGTTATATTAGCCAGCTGTAATCAAACTGAATATTTATTCTTCTGCAACAATATTTACTTTCAGCACAGCAATAACATCGCTGTGTAATTGCACAGAAACTTCATGCTCACCTAATTGACGTAAAGGACCATTAGGTAAGCGAATTTCACTCTTTTCAAGTATGACGCCTTCAGCATCTGCTGCTCGAACTAATTCAGAAACACCAATAGAGCCATATAAACGACCCTCTTCAGCTGATTTAACCGGTATACTTAAAACTAAAGCATTGATCGCCGCTGCGCGTGTTTCAGCCACTTGTAATTTTTCTTGTGCAATTTTCTCTAATTCTGCACGCTTGATTTCGAATTCAGCGATCGTTTCCTTATTGGCAGGAACCGCCTTGGCGTGCGGGATTAAATAATTTCGTGCATAGCCATTACGTACCGTAACCTGCTGACCTAAATCACCTAAAGAATGTACTTTTTCTAATAAAATCACTTGTGCCATAAAAAATAAACCTCGATATTCAATTCACTTGTTAACTCTATTTAATCGATAACGTAAATTAAACACGCTATCAATTATTGCGAATAGTATCAGCGCAGCCGCTACATAAGGAAAAAAAACGGCTAATAATACATAAAATAAAAAAATCCATTTATTAGCCACGTTTCTTAAATCTGCCAGCGCATGAAAAACACTTAAACCCGCTAATGCAAAAATCAGTCCCGCCACAGGCAAAGCATCCTGCGCCATAACGATGCCTAAGAAACTCAACACACCTATGCCTATAAAAGCTAGTACTTCCCATAAGCTAAGTCGAACACTTTTTAACTCAGGGCGAAGTTGGCCCGGATTGTATAGCATTGACTGGAACCCTCGTGCAAGTATTAAATTAATAAGTACCGACAAGGAAATAAACGCTATTTGAAAACCCGTAGCAAACTTAGCAAAAGAATTCAAATGTGCAGTGTTAACCGCCACATTAAATTGATTTTTCACTAATAATGCATAATGGTCAAACTGATTTACCCAGATCTCGGTGATATTGGGTATCCAACAATGTACCAATACTACCGCCAATAAGCCTAGCAATAGAATGGCTGTTAATACCGTTTTCCAGCTCTGTGTTCTGCGTAACACTAAGGCTAACACATAAGTAAATAAGCTGCCGCCGATAATTCCATACAAAATAATCAAACGATTACCTAAACCAGCAACAACTACCGCCGGCAAAATAATCCACAATAATACGATAGCCCCTTCTTTAGCGCCTTTACGTAAAGTAATCAAAGCAACGATGACATTACTAACCCAGCCAAATAAAGGCAGGATAGTAAATAATAGCCCCACTATGACTGCCTGGCGGCGGCCACGCATGACATAGCTGGCAAAACGATGCAGCATACCCATCGAACCTGAATTTTTGTCTGTGTCGCCGCTCAACTCACAATCCTCTCTTCAAAACACATTAGCCCATGTTTTGATGTTTATCACAGTAAGGAAGTAAACCTAAAAATCGTGCACGTTTAATCGCTTGCGTTATCAAACGCTGAACGGAGGCTGAGGTTCCTGTCGTACGACTGGGAACTATTTTAGCTGTCTCCGTCAGATGATTTTTTAAAAGCGGGATATCTTTATAATCGACCTCTGTGCCTTCGGCAGAAATTCGACAATGCTTACGGCGTCTATTTTGATAATTGTTCATAATCTACTCATTTAATAATTAAAAAAAGCTTATGCAGCATACAAGGTATCCGTTAAGCTCTTCCTTCAACTTCAGTTTCTCTGGAATACTCTCGTCTATGTTCATGGCCTTGCATTTCTTTTGCTTTTGCTATGGGAGACATTTCAGTAATTGCCCGATCGACTTGAATAGTAAGCTGACGTAATACGGCATCATTAAAGCGAAAATTATCGCTGAGTTCAGCCATTGCTTCTTTTCCGCACTCGATATTCATCAGAATATAATGCGCTTTGAGAAGCTTATTGATAGGATAGCAAAGCTGTCTACGACCCCAGTCTTCAAGACGGTGAACCTGTCCACCGCTATTTTTAACAATGGCCGTGTAACGCTGAACCATAGCAGAAACCTGATCGCTTTGATCAGGATGAATTAAAAGCACAATTTCGTAATGACGCATTTCAATTTGAGGTTGACTCATAGTATATCTCTCGGTTGAAGCCCTCCAACTAGCGTGGTAGAGCGAGTACACTTAAAAGGACTACCCTTAAAAGCGGGCCCATTATACGGTCGGGCCCCTCAAGAAGCAATAAATCCCTGCTGCTTGACAGGTCTTTCCACGCCGCCTAGCATTCGGCTTTAAATTAATCATTATTTCTAATCAATTCTATGGATTTAGCCCCCATAACAGACTTGGTTAAGAGCGATCTTAACCAAGTCGATGTCCTCATCGATCGCTGCCTTTATTCTGACATCCCCTTGATAGCAGAATTGGCCAAGCATCTTATTAATAGCGGGGGTAAACGTTTACGTCCTCTAATTGCCTTACTCAGCGCAAAAGCTTTTGGTTACGAGGGCGAGGCACACATACAACTGGCTGCTAGTTTAGAGCTCATCCATACCGCCACCTTATTACATGATGATGTCATTGACGGATCTGAGCTACGACGCGGTAAAAAAACCGCCAATAATTTATGGGGTAATTCAGCTAGTGTTCTAGTCGGCGACTTTCTTTATTCGCGTGCTTTTCAATTGATCAGTCAAATCAATAATTCGCGTGTCCTCACATCGCTCGCTGACGCCACCAATACACTATCCCAAGCAGAAATTCTACAATTGCTCAGTTGTCACAACGCCGATGTTGATGAAGAATATTGCTTAAAAATTATCCGAGGTAAAACGGGCGTGCTGTTTTCTATCGCCGCAGAACAACCGGCAATTTTAACTAAACGCTCTGAAGCAGAAATCTCAGGCATGGCCCATTATGGAACACATTTGGGCATCGCCTTTCAATTGATTGACGACGCACTCGATTATTCTGGAACCAGCCTAGAACTAGGCAAAAGCTTAGGTGATGATCTGGCCGAGGGCAAACCAACATTACCTATAATTTATGCTTTACAACATGCCAATGCTGAGCAAGCAGCGCTTATAAGAACCGCACTGACGCAAGGCAGCCAAAAGCATTTAACGTCTATTATTGACATCATGCAATCGACCCTCGCCATCGATTATACGCGTAATCTCGCGGAGCAATATATTCACCAAGCCTTGATGCACTTAAAGATCATTCCTGATTCAGCCTACCGTCGAGCACTGGCACAATTGGCAAAATTCGCCAGTACCCGTACTTATTAGCCATTAATTCTTCGTTTAACTTATATAAACCAAGACTGAATTACTCCTATCGTAAGATAAATTGAGGATTTACTCGCGTTTTTTATTTTAAAAAAAATTAGCGTCTATTAAGGTTGAGTTAATAAAGTTCCATTAAAATTCCATAAAAAATTCCTATAATAGTTTAATTTCTATGCCAAATACTTTAAAAATACCTCAAAAAAATTTTAATAAATTTATTTTATTTAACGAGAAAAAAAATACAGACGCTAATTTTTCGCATGAAGTTGGTTTAAGATATAAGTTAAAGCATGGAAAACAGAAAAGTTTTTGGTATGCTAAATATTTAGGAAAAAATAGAAGCGAAGCTATATTAGAAACCCTAGCCCAAGAATTTTATCGTTTAATACTCCCCCAGCAACCAAAAACACGCCGAGCGATATCGAAGACAGAAACTGGGACATACGAATATCATGTGCTTTCTAAAGAAATTTCTTATTTTGATGAACAATTTTTTTTATGCCCAGAAAATAATAAATTGGTACTCGATTGTAGCATTACAGGATTGGCTGCTACACAAGTCTTAGCCTTATTGTTAAATGAAATCGATTTTAAAGCTGGTAATGTAGGTGTAGATAAGTATGGACAAGTTATTAAAATTGA
>CANJLU010000053.1 GCA_947475085.1 Coxiellaceae bacterium | reverse complement strand
GGTGATCGTAATAAGGCGAGCCATGCGATCCTATCACCAAAATGATGCAGCGCGCGGGTTAAGACGAGTAGATCTTGCACCGCTGATTTTTCGGCGAGACTGTCTATCTCTATAGCTTGATAAGGGATCGCCGCGCGGCGTAAGGCGGGTAAAATATTGCGCAAATGACTACGGGCACGAACCAAAATCGCAATGGAAGTTTGGCTATTCTCTTGTTTAATTTTTTGGATAATTTTTAGGATCTGCTCGGCTTCAGCCTGTTCTGCCGAGGCAGTATCATGATTGGTTTGTTGCCAATACGTAAAAACGGCGTTGCTTTGCGTAGCGTGTGAGTAAGCACTTGCCGGTGAATAGCAGACAGTGCCCTGTTCAAGATCATGTGTGTGTGGGAGTAATTGACTAAACTGTTGGTTGACCCAAGCGACGATGCCGGCCGTGGAGCGAAAATTAACCGACAAGTTTAAGGCTTGCAGCTGTAGTGTACCTATGCCGCATTGTTGCACCTGTAAAAATAAACCGACTTCGGCTTTACGAAATCGATAGATTGATTGCATGGGATCGCCGACTAAAAATAAGCTACGACCATCCTGGTTTTGCCAGCCGGCCGTTAATTTTTCGATTAAATGTAATTGTGTACTCGAAGTATCTTGAAATTCATCAACCAGTAGATGTTGGATTTGATAATCTAAAGCCAGTGCTAAATCAGTGGGATTTTCAGCTTGACCCAACGCCGCGCTAGCGGCGAGTAGGATCTCAGTATAATCGACTTTTTGCTGTTGTTGAAAAATAATTTTTAAATGTGCTACCAATACCGGTAACAATTCAAACAGTGACTGCAGAATTTGCCATTGTGCATCGGTATAATGTAAAGGCGGTGCTTGCTTTAAAGCGATTAAGGTGTCTTTTATTAAATCTTGTTGACTTAATTGTGCAATTAAATCCAAACAGCGTTTTTTTAGACGTTGAATATCTGTCAGTGTCACTTTATCTTTTATTTCATTTTTGGTAGCAAAACCTTCGGTTTTACGTAATTGTTTACGCCAGGTATTCGATTCAGTTAATAACAATTGACTCGCGGTTTGCCAAAAAGTTAAATCATTATCATGGATTAAAGAGGCGAGCTGACGTTGTTCCAATGAAAAATTCAACAATTGCTTAAGTTCCTGTGCTAAGTCTTTACTGATTAGTTGATTTAATTTTTCGACTAATGTTTGGTTAATGTTAAATAAAGCCTGTTCTAAATCTTCGCGTAAATGTTGTTGATGTAGGAGTAAATAATCTAACCATTGTTCACGTCGCGCTAACATCGGAATGAATAAATTTTCTACCCGTTGAAAATCATTATCGCAATGACTCAACAAATGACTCAATGAGCTTTGCCAAGGCAATGGTTCTTCAAGTTGTTTGAGTAGTTCTTGTATCGCTAGTCGATAGAGATATTCCGGATGATCAACGGGCGTTAATTTTTCACCGCATCCAGCCAGTAATGGCATTTGTCGGGTTAAGCTTTGGCAAAAACTATCGATGGTGAGTATGCGCAGTCGATTCGGATTGCTTAATAAATTCCACGCTAAGGCTTGATCCTGTGCCAATACTTTTTTGGCTAAATAATAACGTTCGGCTTCTTTGCCGGCGGGAGTTTCGGTACTTACTGCTAGTTCTAAGGCTTGCATAATGCGTAAACGCATCTCATTAGCGGCTTTGCGTGTAAAAGTAATAGCAATTATCGCTTCAGGCGTTACGACGCACGCGAGTAACATCAAATAACGACGCACTAATAATTCTGTTTTCCCGGAACCGGCGGGGGCTTGCACTATAAACGATTGATTTGGATCGAGTGCTTGCAGGCGTTGTTTTGCATCGGCTAATTCTATTGAAGGCTTCATACTAAAGTTGTGTTAAGTGACGGATGATTAATTCGACACAGCAATTTTAGATCACAATGTCGACACGTAGTCGGGCCGTGTTTGGGATTGACATCGGAGGCACCCTGTTGGAATTCTATGGCGAGTTTTTCTAGAGAAGTTTGCCAATGCTTGAGCAGATCCGACCAATCATTTAAAACCAAAGTAGTTTTTAATTTTTTTAAAGGCGTGAGTTGCTGCAGTGCCGATGCTGCTGCGCTGATTCCTTGTAGTGTAATTTTATTACTGCGTAAATGCATGATGGCAAAGCTGCGTACGGTTTCTGGATAGCTTAAACAATACAAGGGTAATTGCGGATAATCACAACGTTCTGCTAACCAATCTATTTTACTCGGTACACCGGTTTTGTAATCAATAATCATATAGTGTGTTGCGCTGAGCTTGTCGATGCGATCTATTCTTAGTTTGAAAGATAATGGACCCAGCGTTAATTGTGTTTTTGTTTCATGTTGCGTTTGCATAAAAGCGGGACGTTGTTTTTCTAAAGCGATGAAGTTGCTTAATAACGCTTGTAAGCGTCGCCGTTCGATGTCGATAAAAAAAGCTTTAAAAACCAGGGGTCGTTTTTTACTCAATAAGCTTAAGCAATGGTCAATTGCGTCATTAATGATTTTTTCGAGAGCGCTAGGTGTAAGCTGCAATAGACTTGCTTGATCCTCGACGATATTCCAAAATTGTTCTAATACTTGGTGTAACAGATTACCACGCTCTCTTGCATTAAGACCGTTTTGCGGGAAGGAATGAAACTGTGCTTTTAAGCGCCAGCGTGCATAGGCTTGGAACGGACATGCGGCTTGTGATTGCAAAAGTTGTGTGCTCGCGCGGAAGTCATCTTCAGCCGCTAATGGCACGGGTTCATCTCGATAATATTCCCATTGTTGTCTGGCCATTATTTTTTTTGCTAAACTTTGATAGGCTGGAAGTTTCAGATCGCTCAATTCGATTTTTGGTATGGATTTAATTAAGACACTAGGACGTAACATCTGATCCAATTGCTGTGCTGGATGACTGAAAATAATGTTTTTGCTACTGCCGATCAAATTTTTCGTGAGTAGCGAAGCAAAATAGTATTCTCGTTCACTCGAAGCATAAGGTATTTGATGTGTGTGTTGTAAAGCGTAAGGAATAAATGGATTAGGCTTTGCGACTGCCGGCCAAGTTCTATCATCGAGTCCTATGACCCATAATGCATCAAAATACAAGCCGGCGCTGTCCAGTAATCCTAATACTTGTATCGGTGCTTCATGTAATGTTTTGTTCTGGAACAAGATGTTGGCAATTAATTCGTGTAATTGTTGCAATGCTTCTGCCTGCGATATTTCACCAAGTATAAAATCTAAACTGGCGAGCTCTGTCAGCAATTCAGACCAGCGTTCCAATAATTGAAATTCACTACTATTTAATAAACCATCGCCTGGCCAGGCTAAGGCATGAAGTTTTTTAGCGAAATATTCTGACCAAAAACTTGGCTTAGCTAAAAAATGCGGTGGATATTTTTTTATTAAAGGAATGACCGCTGCAATTAAACCACTTAAAAGCGGGCAGGCTAGTTGGTCACTGATCCTAAGTAGTTGAGCTAAGCTCAATTTATTTTCAGCCGTGCAACGCAGCGTGACATCAAGTTGTGCACGTGCGGCTTGTTCTTGTTGTGAACCTCCTAAATAGGGAGAGCGTAGCAATGCATTGATTTGTGAAAATGCATTGATGTCTTCTAAGTTGAGTATTTGTGTGGCAGTCTGAATCAAGCCAAATGTTATTAATGGATTACCTGCAGCGATGTTAAAAGGTGGAGGCTGGATATCATTAGGAGCTAACTCAGTGAATACTTCGCTGAAGATATTAAATAAATGGCTGCGTTGCTCAACTAGATTGGGAATGATACAGGCGATATTTTTTTTACCTTGTTGCCAGGACTGATATGCCCAGAGTGCCATCGTATGATATTCAGTTTCTTTATCACTTAAGGGTAGGCGTTGGCGTTTAGTTTCCGCATGCAGCGGCGCATAATGGCAAATCTCACAGTGTTGTTCTTCCAAGATCTTCAGTAGTTTTTTATATTGCGGATTTATTTCATTAAACCCAAGGAGAAAAATTCGTGGCGGAGGTTTTAATATTTTTTTGCTGAATAATAGGATGAGGTGGTTAAGTGCAGTGGATAAATCGACAGTGCGATGACTTTGGCAAAAGCTGACGAAGTGCTTGGCCCAGGCTTGCCAGGTTTCAGTTTCATTGCTTTGTTTAAAGTGACTGCTTTGATAATCGAGTTGCGCTTGTTGCAGTAATTGCCATGCTTGCTGAGCATTTTGCGCAGTATGAGCGGTATTTAAAAAAGAATAAGCGGATTGCTGAAGAATGTTTTTCCATATCAAACATTCTTGTGATTTATTAAGTAAACGTAAACAAAAACCAGTTTGCTCGATGAATTGTTTTTCCCAAAGCGTTTCTAACCAGTGTGTAAAAGTAAAAAATTGTGGTGTAGACCAAACCTGTTTTTTTTGTGTTTGTTGATATCGCGCATAAGCTTTATGTAAAAACGGAATTAAGCGTTTATTACCGGTCAGTAATAAATCCTCGGGATTCAACATTTTGAAAAGTTTGTTATAAATTTCCATAGACTACCTATTGACAAGCTTAAGTTTAGCTAAGAATGGTCAGGACTTTTGCACAAGTTGAGTTAATTTAATTTATTCTAGGTAATCTTAACAGCAGAAAAAATAATTTTCTGATTGACAGGGTATAACTATTTGAAAAAAGGGATTTTTTATCTTTTGTTTAAAGCTTGTACAAATTGTAACGATGACTTATAAATCAAGGTTTTTACTAGCTTCCCCCAACTCTGTCCACAAAGTTATTCACAGAATCTGTGGGTAAGCATGAATTTGTCATCCTAATGCCTAATAATTAAACATTTTTATCCATGTGTGACTTGCAGTGTGGAATGCGAAAATCAATTTGCTTATTTTTAGAAGTATTCTATACTCATGCTTTGGTTATAAAAACCAAAACGTTGCAAAGGGAGTTTCAGCGTGTTCTTAAGAGGTATGGCATTAATTTTTGCTATAGTTTTTATTCTATTAGGCATACTCGGCTTTATTCCTCCTATTACACCCCATCATGTGTTGTTCAATTTTTTTACGGTCGGTATTTTATTGAACATCATTTATATATTGATCGGTCTGCTGGCCTTGTCTGCTAGCGGTTCGATGTTGTATGCGCGTTTGTATTTTAAATTTTTTGGGATTATCTTTGCCGTAATTGCCATCTGGGGTTTTGCTATGAATGGCAACTTAAGGCTCATCCAAATTAATATCTCGGATAGTTTTTTCTATCTGCTAATGGCTATCATTGCGCTGTATTTGGGCTTTACCAGTAAATTGCCGCGTTCTTATGCGCACTAACCAGAGCTAAGCGAACTCTCATGACCCGCGAATTTAATGAGCCTGGGCCCTCAGTGTTACATTTTCTAAATTGACGCATCACTTACTGCTCGCAATGACGATCAATTAAGTTTAAGCCACCTTAGCATGTTTGACATGCACCGCATCGTTTTCCAAATCAAATTCACAAACGTCGTTAGCCTTGAGCGCATTAATTTCTTGGTAAGCAGCAAAAATATGACTGAGTTTCGAACCGGACTCGGAAAAGGCCCAATACTGATCTTTGAGTTTCAATAAGGCTGGTCCTATATCGAAGTCTTGCCTATCTAATACTTTTTCTAAGGCATGTGCTGCTTCCAATTTTTGGGGTGTCGAGCAGCGCCATTTGAAAAAGGAAAATTTGTCGGTATAAGTGACTTTTTTGGCTCTTAGATCTTCAAGCTCAAATAAATAACAACTAAATAATTTATCAGTAACGATTTTCAAATTATTAGGCCTTTCGGCAAAAAAGTCTTTATTAAAGTAAATTAATAACAATGCAGAACAATTTAATATCACTTTATCAAATAACGCTTGGTCCTGAACAGTTTCTATCGACCATCGTGCAAATTGTTCGAATATAAAATAGGCTGATAAATCCTGTACCGTGATTAGCGCTTCATTGTTTACCGAATCGGCGAGAAAGTTTAAAACATTTTTCATTAAAGGATATTTAGCGCAGGTAGGTCGAAAAATATAATTTTCATCATTATCTTTTTCTGTTAATAAATCAGTGAAAATGTTGATGCCTAGTAACTCAATATGTTTATCTATAAACTTCAGTAGTGCAGAGATTGCCGTACGATCTTCAATTCGTGCAGTCACTGATAAGACACTTTTTCTATAGTCGTAGCGACCACCAAAAAATACTGCATTGGCAGCCTCTTTATCATGGATGCTTTTAAAAATAAAATCCTGTAAGGTCTCTTTGTTGAAAAGATTAATATTATAAGATAAAAATTCTAATAGTAACTCAACCACTTTAGGTTGGTAGGTGGCTGCCACCATTAATGCATTACATTTATTTTTGTCGTGTGCTATAAGAAATTGGTTAATAAACTTAGCTGAAAAAATTTCGGGTCGGCTTTGAATAAAGTTCAGGAAAAGTCTAACAACTTCAGGCTTGTATTTTGCTGCTATCATTAATGTGGTAATTCCATTTTTATCGTGTTCTAAAAAAAGTTGGTTAAGATAATCTGCTGAAAATATCTCAGGATGTTTAATAATAAAATTTAAAACATGTATGGCAGAATCATATTGATTGCGCGCGGCTAACATTAAACTATTATACGCTAATTCATTTTTCTCTATAATTAATTTTGACCAAGTTTCTCGAGTAATGAGTTGAGGATTTTTTTCAAAAAATTCAAATATAAGCGCTAAAGATTTTGCTTTATCTCGGGCCAGGTACATTAATAGAGTAAATCCAGATTTAGATTTTTCTAAGAAAACCTGCTCTAAAGTTACCGACATCACATCCTCTGGTTGTGCTTGAATAAAACTTATAAGAGACAATAATGCTTCAGGATGATGGCGTGCTAACAACAAACTATTACATCCTTTTTGATTTTTAGTGAATAACATTTTTTCGATATGCAATTTAAAAAATTTAAAAATATTAATAAAATTTAAAATGGTTGGGATGGAAAATGGCTGAAATTCAGCAGCAAGCATTAGAAAATTGTAGTCTTCAGGATTTGTGTCTAGAAATAATTTAATCAGGATTTCTTCAGGGAATAAGCTAATATGTTTATTGATAAATTGAACTAAATATTGTAAAACTATAGGCTGATAGCGTGCAGCCAGCATTAAAATCGTAAAGCCATCTGGATCCTTGTCTAAAAACATTTTCCAGAGAATTTTACGATTAAAACTTTCGATATTTTCAGATATAAATTTTAATATGTAAAATGCGGCTTCTGCTTGATTTTTCACTGCCAGCACTAATGCTGTGCAAGTTTGTTTAGAATTTTCAATAAATAATAATTTACGTAAGGTTTCCCCATCAATTTTTATATGCTCGGTTATGAACGATAAAACACTTTGTATCCGATCCGGATGATCGCGCGCCGTTAAGGTTACAGCGGTATAGCTATCCTTTTGCTTCTGCGTAAATAGATTTCGCAATGTATCATTAGCAAAACGACCGATGTGTGTGCTTAAAAAGCCTAAAATAGCGCCGATTGCTTCGGCTTGCTTACTGGCCGCTAACATGAGTACATTGCAATTATTGGTACTTTCTAAAAAAAAATTTTGTAATATTGTATGGTCCAAATCTTGTATATTGTTACCAATAAAATCTAATAGCATTTCTACTGCATTGGAATGATAAATAGCGGCTATCATTAACGCATTTAAATTATCTCTGTTTTTCATCAAAAATATTTTTTTAATTAATTTCGGAGCAAAGATATCTTTATATTTTTTAAGAAAAATTAGCATAGCTTCTAAAAAATCTGGACTATATTGTGCGGCAAACATGAGTAGATTAAATCCAGATTGATTCTTTTCGAGAAAGGCATCGACTATTTTTCCAATGATGAAATGTTTACGGTGTAAATCTAAGCGAATGATTAACTGAAAAGCTTGTAGAATTTCTGTAGGAGATTCACCGCAAATTTTTAGCTGCCGCGTTAAATAATCAATAAAGGCTAAACAATTTTTGGTAAAAATTTTGTGTTTGCTTATTTTTTGATAATACTTAGGAAATCTAGTGTTTAATTCTACTAATTGCTCCACTAAATCAGCATATCTTTCTTCTTTAAAAAGTTTGGAAATAAGTTCGGCAGGGGAATGTAAAAAATGGGGTTTTAAAAATAAATTATGACAAGCACTATCAATTAAGGTATTTATTTTTGGCACGGTAACAAAGTAATCCTGATCAGACAGGGCAGAGAAAAAAGATCGGTATATCTTTTCCCAATCAAGATTAACTAGGCTAAAGACGAGAGGATTTTCTTTATCGCGAAAGATTTTAAAATAAGTTAGCCAATTATTGGGATGATTGGGAATTGTGTTGATATAATTGGGTAAAAAGCGGCTAATCAAATGAATGATCTTTTTTTTCATTTCCAGACTCAAACCATTTTTATTATTTTTCTCACTTTCTAATTCTGGAATAAATTCCATAAAAGCTGCTATTAATAAAGAGGGTAAATGATAGGGTGTAAATTTTTTATAAAATGCTTGTTGCAAGGCGCATCTAATTGTCTTGTCAGGTAAAGCTCCGATGTAATTGTCCTCAGGAAAATTGGCCTTTATGCCTAGACCATCGATAGCTGCGATGACACTAATACGATTCCAGGCGTGAACTTCGGGAATTTTACCCTCTTCAGACGCTTTGGGTGCGAGGATAACTGAAGCCACTTCTTCGACTAAGTTTTTACGGACAGTACAAAGTAGTTCTGCTAAGTTGCGCGATTTATAAAATGAGTCGACAATAATATTAACCCGATTATGAAAACCTTCGCTACAGTAGTCCATGTCTTCGGTTAATTTATTAACAATAGCTAGACGACTATCTGACGAAAGTTTACCTAATTCGGAATCTAAATTCCCTTGTAAACGATGGAAAATGAGTTGCAACTGTTTTAGTAATAGCGATTTTCCTCGGTAATTGGACGCTTCATTTAAATGGTTATCAAAAATATTTTTTGGTAATTTATTATCTATTTCGTAAATAATTTTTTGTAAATTGGCTAACCAATTTTTAGATAAAACAGGTAATTTAGAAATGCTTATGACTGGAGGCGGTTGGTAAGCAAAAACAAGATTTTTATTAAAGGCAGGATCTATTGGGTATTTTTCTAACATGTAATATCCCTTTAATGTTACGACTAAAATAACTAATTATTTTTAAAAAGAATGATATAAGAATATCAGGTCAATTTTATATTCACAATAGCGCTAAGATTAAAAAAATTAAAAATAATTTAAATTTATATATAATTGAATTTATGCGCATAGATAAAATAAATATTTTTTTAAATTGGCCAAGTTTGTTGTAT
Source organism: Coxiellaceae bacterium (assembly GCA_947475085.1). Classification (GTDB taxonomy): domain Bacteria; phylum Pseudomonadota; class Gammaproteobacteria; order Diplorickettsiales; family Diplorickettsiaceae; genus Aquirickettsiella. The sequence continues at coordinate 1,424 of CANJLU010000053.1, read as the reverse complement.
ATAGGCTCCTTGCCAAAATTGCCATTCACACAACGTGGCTTGTCTAAATGCGAGTAACATTTTTTGTTGACATGGAATACTAGCATGTATGGCAAGATCATTAAGTGTCGCTATCATTTGTTCGACGGAATGATTAAATTCTTGACTGGAATATAAATCGATCCATTCTTGATAAGGATTATGCGGAATTTTTTTAGCGCAGGCGCGTAGTCCTACCTGTTGATAAACCCAAAAACAGGGTAATAAACTGGCAACCGCTTCTTCTACTGCGGCGTTGCTTGCCATACGCAATAAATAATTGGTATACATAAAGCAAAACGGACTTTGTTTATTGCCAGTAGAGGTAGTGCTAGCATATTTTTTTAAAACGTTTACATGTAGATCACGTTCAGCTCTAAGTGCATTCATGGCAAATTGCATAAATAATTCGCTTTGCTGATCGTGTGGTAGTCGTGTGGAGGTAAGTGCGAGTGCTTTTGAAAAATCTGCAAGATATAAGGCATCTTGTTTTAAATAAAAAATAAATGTTTCTAACGCTAAACTACCTTGCGCCAGCTCCTGATTAAAAGGGTGCTGATAGATTTTAGGCATGATGTCCGCCACAGCATCTTTAAGTTGATTAAACATGTTGTTCTACCTTCTGTAAAAGAGTTTCTCGATGAAGATTTTGAGTATTGGAACAAGGGTTTATTGAACATCAGACACGCATCAGTACATCCCTGTTTACTAAGGTCTTCTATTCAACAAACTTTTATTCCTCGACAAGTTTGTATTTGCGAAACTCCTGTAGAAAATAAAAATGCTGGACTGGGCCTTGACCATGACCCAGTTTTAAATCTTTTGCGGCTAAAATACATTGCGTCAAATAATTTTTCGCTTTAACAATGGCGTTAATTAAACTTTCACCTTGAGCTAAATACGAAGCGATCGCAGCCGATAATGTGCAACCGGTACCATGTGTATTTTTAGTATTGATACGTTGCGTTGCAAAGCGGTGTATTTGTTGTTGTGGATAATCATAAAGAAAATCCGTTGAGAGCGTCGTTTTTAAATGTCCACCTTTAAGCAATACCGAAACTTTGTAACGTGTTGCGAGCAGTATGGCGGCAGCTTGCATGCTGCGCTCGTCGTTAATGTTAAGGGATAAGATCGATTCGGCTTCTGGAATATTGGGCGTTATCAGTGTTGCCAATGGGAATAAATCATTCACTAAAGCTCGTATGGCTTCCGGTTTTAATAAGGCATGACCGGTTTGAGAAATCATCACCGGATCAAGCACAATAAATGTCGGTTGGTATTTTTTTAAGTTAGCAGCGACTAAATGGATAATGTCTTCATGATACAGCATGCCGAGTTTAACGGCGCTTATAGATAAATCAGTAAATACCGCATCGATTTGTTGCTGAATAAAAGCTAATGGAATT
>CANJLU010000052.1 GCA_947475085.1 Coxiellaceae bacterium | reverse complement strand
CGATATTGAACATATGCAGTTATTTTCCAAAAAAAGTATCTGTGAGCTTTTTAAGCGTTCTGATTATAATAATATTTATTCAAAACCATTTATCAACCAATATTCTTTTAGTTATTGGTTACGTCTCGCGCCCTTGCCTTCAGGAATGAAAAAGCAATTAAAATGGCTAAGCTGTTTAATGGGCATTGATAAGATTAAAATTGGACTCAATGTTGGCAATCGAATAACAGCAGGATATAAACTATAAAGAAAGTAATGTTAAACTTCTAGTTTTGCAGCAATAGATAAATCCCTCAAAATAGATTCTAATAAATTTTCTGCATTTAACCCAAAAGAACTACGCAGATAGGTTTGGTCGCCGACTAAATGCATAATTTTTTCATCTAATGCATAAGCGTAAATATTAGGACAATCTGGACCCAAACTCGCAGCTAAACTTGCAACCAAACTATTCATTCCACCAAACTGCATATGCTCTTCAATAAGGAAAATATGCTTACTTTGTCGAAGTAAATTCAAGCAATTGTTGGTTGGAAAGGGTTTTAGTAAAGGGATAGAAAACACACCTACATTTAGATTATAGTTTTCTTTTAAAAGACCTTTTGTTTTTATAGCCTCGGATAGTATCGTTCCATGACAAATAATATTAATATCCGGCAATCGTTCACTTTTTAAACTTTTTTCTATATCAAAATAATTAGAGTGAATGAGTGGTTCTCCTCCTTTAGATAATCTAAGATAACTTGGACCAGAATTTTTTTTTATGTAGCCCATGCAAGATTCTAATTCATAATTATCCGCGGGGCTTAATACCTTCATTTTAGACATAGGCAACATAACCGCCAGATCTTCTACACCCAAATGAGTATAGCCATTTAATCCATAGGCTAAACCTGCGCCAACAATAGTAACAACCACATTCGCATTATGATAACAAACATCATTTCTAATTTGTTCTAGACAACGAATAGTTCCAAAATTAACAATACTATAAACGAAAACTCTTTTACCCATTAATGACAAGCCAGCTGCTATTCCTATCATATTTTGTTCAGCTATACCCACATTAACAAATCTTTTAGGAAATGCTTGCGCAAAAGGTTCTAGTACTGAAAAACCAAGATCTGCTGTTAATAGATAAATATTTTCATCTTCTTTTGCCCATGCACATAAAAGCTGGATAAATCGATTTCTCATAGCAACAGTTCTTTTTGTGCTTGCTTATACTGCGTGTCATTGGGCGATCGATAATGCCAAAGCAGATTATTTTCCATAAAACTAACCCCTTTACCCTTAATGGTATGGGCAATGATTACTTTAGGTAAACTGGATTGATAGACAAAAGCTTGGTCCAAATCAGCATAATTATGCCCATCAACCTCTAAAACTTCCCAGTTAAACGATCGCCATTTGTTAGCAAAAGGTTCTAAATTTAATACTTCGTTAATTAGACCAAAGCTTTGAATTTTATTGTAATCGATGATAACTGTTAAATTATTTAAATAATGGTGCGGTGCAAATAAGACTGCTTCCCAAATAGACCCTTCGTCACATTCGCCATCACTTAAAATAATATAAACCTTTTTTTTACTTGCCAAAGCAATTCCACAACCCACTGATAATCCATGACCTAGCGCCCCTGTCGATAACTCAATTCCTGGAACGTTTGCGGTAATATGTCCCGCAAGCCGACCACCATTTTTGCAATAATCTGTCAATTCTTGAATAGGAAAAAAATCATAATAAGCTAAAGTCGAATAAAGTGCAGCGGCCGCATGACCTTTGCTCATTATAAGAAAATCTCGGTCAGGTTTCTTAGGAAATTTTGCGTCAACGTCTAAAATCTTTGCATATAAAATATTTAAAATATCAACTACTGAAAAACAGCTACCGATATGAGAAGCTTTTGTATTATAAATCATATCTAAAATAGATTGCCTAATAGATTTAGATCGTTGAATAAGTTCATTCATAAAAAAATTATAAATTATATTACTACTTCATTTAAATGCGATTGATTACGAAACCAATCAATTGTCTTATTCAGTGCTTTTTTAAAATTTATATGTGGTTCTAAATTTAAATGTTCCTTGACTAAATTAATATTTGGAATGTAATTATCATCAGCAATGCTAGATTTTTTATGGTTAACTATTTTTACTTCAACCTGTGGTTCCATACAATTAGCTATCATATTAGCAATTTCGAATATTGAATATCTTTCATTAGAGCCAACGTTATAGGCAGTTAAATTTTTACCCTGAAAAATGATAGTCCACAACCAAATACATAAATCAGAAATATATAAGTAAGAACGAAAAGCATGCCCATCCCCTTTTATTAGAATTGCTTGATTGTTTAATCGATTCTGAATAAAATTACCAATAGCAAAATGTAAATCTAAAGGTAAGTAAGGTCCAAAAAATGCAAAACAACGCGCAATTTTAATTTCAAATTCATGCTCTCTAGCATACAAATTGCACATATATTCAGCAATAAATTTGCCTATTGAATAAGAAGGCATTAATCCAGATGAATCTAATAAAGACAAATTATTTTCATCGATTAAATCAACTTCTGGCTGTCTTCCATACATAGCACCAGAACTTACAAAAAGAAATTTTTTTACTCGACAATGCTTGGCAAATTCTAAAGTATACTTAGTACCTTGAATAATAGTCTCCAACATCTCCCATGAAGAAACCTTTGCATAATTACTATCCGTTGCTGCGTGTATAATATGAGAAAAATTCCCTTGAGGATATTTAAAATCTAATATATTTCCTTCGCAAAATTTCAATGCTTTATCGTTTATTAGATGTGGACATTTTTTAAAAAAATTAGCTATGTCTCGCGTCAAAACTACCGCTTCAGCATTCAATTTTAATTTTTTATTTGCCCAGATAAAACTTTCTAAAAGCCAACTACCTAAAAATCCCGTTCCGCCAGTTATAAAAATACGCTGATCTTTTAGTTCATTCCATATCGATAAAGTTCGCGAAAGTATATAGTCTAAATCGTTGCCTAAAATATTGTCATACATAATAAAGACTTATAATTAAGTGATGGCTTTTTCATCTAGAACATTTTTATTCTTTTGACCTATATCAAAATTAACTCGCTCTTTCTCAACAACTAAAGGGCGTTTCATTATTTTAGTATGTATCGATCCTATATATTCTCCTAATAGTCCAATAAAAAATAATTGCACAGAGAAAAAAAAGAATAAACCACATAAAATAGGAGCTATCCCCATACTAAATGATCGCCAAAACAACAATTTTGCCAGTAAGAAAAATATTGCTAAACAGAAACTTAAAATTGATAGAAAAAATCCGCCAATGGTTGCTAAACGAATAGGCAATTTTGAATAATTAGTAATACCCAGCATTGCAGTATCATATAAAGTATAAAAATTATTTTTTGTTTTACCATGTTTTCTAGTGGGCTGCGTATAAGAAATTTCTTTACGTTCAAAACCAATATCAGATATAAAACCTCTGAAATAGGGGTAAGGATCATCTATTTTTTTTAATATATCCAGAAAATCTTGATCATATAAGCCAAAGCCTGTAAAATTTCTAACTAAATCAACTTCTGCAATCGCGGTAACAAACCTATAATACAAACTACGAATTGCAAACATAATCCGTGATTCTTCGCTTTTTTCTTTTATACCAATAACTATTTTATAACCTGATTCCCAAGCTAAAATAAAATCATAGATCATTTGCGGCGGATCTTGTAGATCGGCTGCAATTAAGATCGAGGCATCGCCATTGGTCTGCAAGAGTCCATAGTAAGGGGATCGTATATGCCCAAAGTTACGTGCATTGATTATTATTTTTACATTACTATCCTTAAAAGCCATCTGCCTTAATATGTTTACAGTTTTATCTTTAGAATCATTATCAATAAATATGCATTCGTATTGATAATGGGAAAGTTTTTTAAAAATATCTTTTATTTTACTATATAATTCAATGATATTATCTTCTTCGTTATAGCAAGGTATTACAATAGAAATTAATTTCATTATTGATATCGCTGATAGTTTAAATAAATATTTTTAATTGGATACTCCATTTTTTCTCCATGTAATTTTCTATAAAAAAACCAAGTATTTATTAATTAGATAAGATAGAATTGCCATAAATCCACTTGCAATTAAACCGCTTAGATAGACATTAACGTTCCATAGGCTAAATAGCTTAATTAATATAATAAATAATAAATAAGTAAAAATATTGAATATAATAAATTTTTTAATTAGTTTTATATCCATTTTTTTGAAAACCAATTTACCCATTGTGAAAAAATTAAATATAAAACCAAGCAATCTTGAAAATAAACTTGCATAGAGATAATGAAAGCCTATAAAAATAAAAAAAGCATAAACACCATAACCAAATAAAGTATTTAATCCGCCGACCAATAAAAACGCTATAAACTGCTTTCTTGCTTCAAAATTTTCTTTTAGAAATCCAAGAAAAATATTTGGCTTAGCTAATGACATTACTGAGTCAGAAAATTAAGCTAATGTTTTCTGAAATTCATCTATTTGTGCTAAAGTGATTTTTTGCATATTTTCTTCCTTAAAATAACTTTGATACCATGCTACCGTCTTTACTAGCGCTGTTTCTATATCCCATTGGCTTTTCCAACCCAGAGATTGTTTTGCCTTAGTTGAGTTTAAGCGGAGAAAATTAGTTTCATGTTTCAGATCACTGGAATTTTGAATCCACTTTATTCCGCTTCCCCAATATTTGATGAATGTATCAGTAAGCCAGCTAACGGTTTTATCTTGATCCTCGCCAGGCCCAAAATTCCAAGCCTGAGTATAAGCAGCCGGGGATTCATATAACTGTTTAGCCAGCATAAGATAAGCACTCAAAGGCTCTAACACATGTTGCCAAGGCCGCAAAGCATTAGGGTAACGCAAAGAAATATTGTGTTGTTTTATACAGGCATTGACTACATCCGGGACCAAACGATTTTGCCCCCAATCTCCACCACCAATAACATTACCTGCTCTCGCCGTAGCAATATTAATTCCTCTTATTTTTAAATAAGAGTATGAATAGGCTTGTGTAATCAATTCCACACACGCCTTACTGCTACTATAAGGATCATAACCACCCAAAGTATCCTCTTCATGATAGCCACGATTTAATTCCTGATTTTGATAACACTTATCACTTGTAACATTGACTATCGCTTTCACTGAGTCTGTGAAACGCGCAGCTTCAAGAAGATTAGTAGTTCCGATTATGTTGGTTGAATAGGTTATTAGTGGCTCCTGATATGAAAAATTAACCAGGGGTTGAGCAGCCATATGAATAATTATTTCAGGTTGATATTTTTGTAATGTCCTTTGAAGTAATTCAAAATTCCTTATATCCCCAATTATGCTCTTCATTTTTTCGCCAATCTGAGTAATACCGAAAAGATTTGGCTGGCTAGGAGGTTCTAGAGAAAAACCAACACAATTAGCTCCTAAGGATTGCAACCATAAACAAAGCCAACTTCCTTTAAAACCCGTATGGCCTGTGACTAATACATTTTTTCCGCACCAAAATTTCATCAATGAATCTACCATTAAAGGGAAATAATATTTTCTGTCACTTGAGAGGTATTTCCCCAAATTTTCCAAGGTGCATTACCTTGTGACCAAAAAGTTTCTAAAGTATTTTTATCCCGTAACGTATCCATAGGATGCCAAAATCCTTTATGAAAAAAAGCCGATAATTCACCCTGTTGAGCTAAAGATTCTAAAGGGTTGTGTTCCCACACAGTATCATCGTTTTCAATATATTGAAGTACTTTGGGAGATAACACAAAAAAACCGCCATTAACCCAAGCACCTTCTTCTCTATGTTTTTCCTTAAAAGCAGTTACTTTATTACCCATAATATCCAAAGCTCCAAACCTACCTAAGGCTTGTACAGCTGTTAAGGTCGCTAAAGTTTTTTGTTGCTTGTGATATTGAATAAGCGCTTTAATATCAACATTGCCAACACCATCACCATAAGTAAAGAAAAAATCCTCATTATCAAGATATCGAATTGCTTTTTTGAGACGACCACCTGTCATAGTATGTTCACCAGTCTCAACTAAGGTTACTCGCCATGGCTCCGAATTATTTTGATGAACTATGGTGCAATTCTTCTTCATATCAAACGTAACATCCGATGTATGCAAATAATAATTCGAAAAATATTCTTTAATTAGATATCCTTTGTATCCTAAACATATGATGAAATCATAGATCTCAAAAGCTGAAAAGATTTTCATGATATGCCAGATTATAGGCTTACCGCCGATTTCAATCATAGGTTTAGGGCGCAGGCTGGTTTCTTCACTAATACGCGTACCTGCCCCTCCTGCTAAAATAACGGCTTTCATAAATCTCCACTGTATTAAAAAATATTTTTATCGCAAGTTATTGGAACGAACCTAAGTATTTAAGTATTTTCAAATCTTAATTTAAAAGTAAAATCAGCTTTTTGTTGAACTCCATCAACAATAGCCCCACTTATATAAGTAGGCTTTGCTGAAGCTAGCCAAGTAATAGCATTGCCATTATAACTTTTTGGTGACGTTAATCGCAAAAAATAAAGTTTACCTTTTTTCAATTTAATCGGTGTAAATTTAAACAATTCCCATCCGTGATCTTGTAATAGCATCTCAGGTCGTTTAAAAGTGACTAATTTTTTACGATCACTATTCAAAATTTCTAACTGGATAAAATTATTATTTTCTCTTGAAAATCCTGATAAAAATAAATCTATCTGCTTTAGTTTGGTACTTTTAGCAATAAATTTCTGTTCAAAACTCCTATTTGCTGTTAATTCTCCAAAAGTCTTTTCTTTATTAGTACTTAAAACATAAAAATCTTTATTATTAAAATTTACCACAAATGTAAAAATAACTGGAATAAGGAAAATAAAAATCCCTATATAATATCTTTGTCTAACCATGTCATATGAATAAGATAAATCTGTATCTTTATTATAAATAAATTTGAATTTAAGAATAAATTGTAAAATTAAATACCCCCAAAATAAGGATAAATAGACATTAGGACTGAATCCTTGAAATACCTTGAATAAATTACTTATATTTTGAAATTGTGCAAAAGGTATATGAAACAATTTTGCTTGAAACATTTCTAAGTCAACATTATCTTGAAAAGATAAAACCGTGTAGCCTATAAAAAACACCATCGCGCACAAATCAAAAATCAAAAAATTGGAAATTTTTCCTTTGCTACTTAATACTGTGGTTAATACCACGGCAGGTGTAATAAATATTAACCATTGAGGATGCCATAATATAAATAAAAAAGGAAATATACTTGAAAATAGGAAAATAAAACTGGCTATTTTTTTATAATTGTGAGAATTATCTAAATAATAAGAAATACCAGATAACATGGCAAATATAGCAAATATATAATATATTTTTTGGCCGCTATATACTAATCCAGCTGAAAAAACACGAGCAATAACAGAAAAACCCAATACACCAGAAACGTAAGCTGGGGAATGTATATATAAGGCCTGGATAATAAGCGTAGGGAGTGAAAAAATTAAGCCGCATACAATTAATTTTATTATTTTTTTTTCAAAAAATAATAATAAAGGTATAAAAACAAAAAAAGGGGAATATTTAAATGTAATGGCTAATCCAAATATGATAGAAGCCAGATAAGCACGTTTTTTTAAAAAAAACCAAAACCCAAATAGAGTTAAAAATACATAGAAAATATCATACTGTGAAAAGATAAATTGTGAAAATATTGCGATGGGTGAAGTTAACCAAAGCCAAGTAGCATAGATCCCCCATTTTTCATTTTGTTGATATATTTGTGTTACTTGATAAAAAAGTAATCCCGTCGCGATATAAACTAATGAGGTTAAGAATTTAAGCCAATAGACTAAATAAGGAGAAAAATAAAATGGGGATTTTATCAATCCAAAAATTTTAAATGGATACAACCAAATCGCAAATATTGCAAATAAAGTGGGTGGATAATTTGCTGGAGGAAAATTACCTTGACCTTGGATCTTCTTACAATTTTCATAAAACTCTAATGGATTTCCAAAAAGATAATTTAAAGAATTCCACCCAGTTACATAGATGTCAGCTTGAAAAAAAGAAAAATAACAAAATAGAAGAAGTATTCCGCCAAAAAAATAGTCTGATTTGCCTAATTGGCAAGTTGGAAATAATCTCTCAGTAGCTTTCACTTAACCAAAGTCCATTTTAATATTTTTGCTAAATTAAGTCCATTTCTAAGCATTTGATAGTCAGCATGCTACACTTTTTACATAATGTATACAATCAGAATCTCATGCACTATAGCCTATAGTAGAGATATATAAAGTTTAATATAAGCCAACTATCTATTTGAGAGCTGTATAAAAAACTATCAGTCTAATATTTTTTATTTATCTTACAAACTCAGATAATGTTTTTAGGATTCCTGAAGAAAATGTCTCTTTAGGTTGCCAATCTAACTCTTTTTTTATTTTTTCTGCATTAATTGCATAACGCCAATCATGCCCAGGGCGATCTTTTATAAAAGTTATTAAATCCGTATAGTTATAGTTAAGAGGTATAAGGTTGTTTAATGTATCACAGATAACCTGAATGACTTCTAGGTTAGTTAATTCAGTATTGCCACCAATATTATAGCTTTCCCCCACTTTGCCGTTTCGAATCACTCTGTCGATACCGCTACAATGATCCTCTACATAGAGCCAATCCCGAATGTTAGAACCATCACCATACACAGGAATATTTTTTTGGCGTAAGCATCGGTCAATAATGGTCGGAATTAACTTTTCATTATGTTGTAAAGGACCATAATTATTTGAGCAATTGGTTATGCTAATAGGAAGCCCGTATGTATTGTAATAAGCACGCACCAGATAGTCAGAAGAAGCTTTACTGGCTGAGTAAGGAGAATTAGGTCGGTAGGGCATTAGCTCAGTAAAAGCTGGCTCATCCTTCCCTAAACTACCATACACTTCATCAGTAGATATATGATGAAATCGACAATCATATGCGCTTATACTAAGCTCTTCTAACCAATATTTTCTACACGCATCTAATAAAGCGAAAGTACCTGATATATTAGTTTGTATAAATTTCTCAGGTGAGTTAATCGAGCGATCCACATGTGTTTCAGCGGCAAAATGTACAACCGTATCCACCTTAAAATCTTTCAATAGGCGCAACACTAATTGACTATCAAGTATATCCCCCTGCATAAAATGATGATTATCAGGATAGGGTAAATTTTTTAAATTATTCAAAGATCCTGCATAAGTGAGTTTATCGAGATTAATAATAAATATTTCAGGGTAGAGGGCTTGATAATAGCGCACAAAATGACTTGCTATAAATCCTGCACCGCCGGTGACTAGAACGTTTCTGGGTGTATATGTCATAATAAAATATTCACTACCTTCTTTAAACCGACAGACCAAGTATTTGGTCTAATACCAAATACTTGTGCAATCTTGTCGCAAGCCAATTCAGAATTAGGGGGCCTATATGCAACACTAGGATATTCAAATGCTGAAATGGGTATAACTTTTTTTAACCTTAACTTATGCTGTCCCGCTTCTTCTATTATTTTTTTTGCAAATTCATACCAGCTCAGCGAGGGTGTTCCTGTATACTGATATGTACCCCATGCAAACTGACCATTATTTAGATGCTCTATTATTTTTAACAAAGTCAGTGCAATATCGCCCGCGTAAGTAGGAGCTCCTTTTTGGTCAGCAATAACTCTTAATTCGGTTCGTTCATTTGATAAACGAATAATAGTTTTCACAAAATTATTCCCGTAAGTTCCAAATACCCAACTGACGCGTAAGATGATATGTTTATACCAAATCTCTCTTAACAAATTTTCACCGCTTAATTTACTGTGCCCATATACAGATAATGGATTAGCTTTATCCTCTTCTATGTAAGACATTTTTTTTTGACCATCAAAAATATAGTCCGTGGAAATATGCAATAAAGGTATATTATATTTTTTAGCAATTTTTGCTAAATATTTTACGCCTAAAGCATTAACAGCAAAGGCGAGTTCGCTTTCTTTTTCAGCCTTATCGACAGCGGTGTAGGCCGCGGCATTAATAATATAATTTGGCTTAATTGTAGATATTGTTTGTTTTAACTGTCCAAAGTCTGTGATATTCAGTTGGCTATGGATAAAAGGACATAATTTTAAGTTACACTTTAATGCTAAATCGACAATCTCATGCCCTACTTGACCTTGCGCACCTGTTAACATGATTTTAATCATGGGTAAACCTTAAATTTTCCTTATACTAAAGGCTATTTATAAAAAGGACCTTTTCTTGCCAAAATTCCATCTTTAAATCCATTCAATGCTGCTAACAAACTTTTTATAGATTCAGGCAGAAAAGGAATCTTTTGCATTTCTTTTAAGTTTTTAATTAAAATATAAATCCGAAATAAAAGAGGAAACTGCTTTTCCCTAAAAAGAAGAAAACTATTACGAATAGAATAGTAATAGCGTATTGGTTGCTGATATCGTAAAAGATTTTTTTTAATTATTTTAACTTCCCCTAAACTATGTCGTATTTGTATATTTTTTAGTATCTTGACTTGATAATTTTTAGACAAAGCACGTAAACACCATTCTATATCGATTAAATCAATAAAATATTCTTTTTTAGGATAACCAACTATTTTTAACGTAGGTACCCAAATTAACATCCCTGAACTAATTATTGTATTATTAGCTCCCAAAAAATTAAGTATATTTTCTTTTTTTTGATTAACCCAGTTTTT
>CANJLU010000051.1 GCA_947475085.1 Coxiellaceae bacterium | reverse complement strand
GTTATTCAAAGCCAATGGATCAAACCCGGCGCCATTGTAATTGACATTGGTATTACGCGCGCAGCGAATGGGAAACTGCATGGCGATATAGAATTTTCCAGCGCTAAAGAAATCGCCGGTTACATTACTCCAGTGCCGGGTGGCGTCGGCCCCATGACAGTGGCGATGCTACTAGAAAATACGTTATTTGCTGCTGAACATAGTCATGTTGAATAATAATTTTAAATATAGGTAAAAACCTATATTGGTTATGGGATAAACATGGATCTAGAATAATAATTCTAATTTAGTTAGCTTATTAAGCTATATTTTTCGTTAAAAATTTCGTTTTGTGTTTCTATTTTTATCAAATCTACGGTATTTACGAAGAAAAACTGGCGTTGTTTCCCCCATTTAAGTTTTTCAGAAAATTTACTCATCCCTGCCGCTAGTAATAATCTAATAGACGCTTGATTATCTGTGCGCGCAGTTGCTTCAATACGCGTAAACTTTTTTCCTATCAACCTATAATCACGTTTAACTAATTCCGGTGCGTATTCTTGTACCATAATAGGAATAGCTTCCTTACCATAACCTTTCCCCCAGAATTTCTTATCAAAAACATACGCTAACTCAGCAGAGCCGGGTTGATCGCCATCACCTAATAATACATGTCCTATAAATTCATCCGTATCATTTTTTAAAATAGCCAATGAGCTGAAAGGACTATCGTTGTTCCATCTTGCTACCCATTGATGGTGTTGCTCTCCTATTTTATCTCCACTCCATGGATTTCCATCCATAACTTTGTACATATTTTCTGGCATTGTAAATAGATTTTTATAATCAGAAAAATGGGAATGGGTGGTTGACTCCATAATCAGTCGTTCAGTTTCTATAGTTACCTTTAACTGATTGGTTTCTGGATTTTTTTCAAAATAAATATCTGGCATCTAACCTCCCCTGTTAGTCAAACATTTAATTAAATAGGATATCGATCTAATAAATAACTAAACACCGCTAGTATCGCCATGGCTTCTCCGCCTTCGGGCCGGCCTGGTCTGGTATTAACATTGTAAGCATTAAAATCAAAGTGTAACCACGTCGTTTCTTCACTAATAAAACTACGCAAAAATAAAGCCGCAGTTATAGCGCCGGCAAAAGGCGAAGAGCCACAATTATTTAAATCAGCGAATTTAGTGTCGAGTAGTTTTTGATAGGGTTTATATAAGGGCAAGCGCCATACCGGATCCTGTTGCTGTTGACTATGTTGAATAATTTCATGCGCCAATGGTTCTTGATCGGTAAAAAAAGCACTTATTTCTGTTCCGACTGCGCCTCTTGCTGCACCGGTTAACGTAGCAAAATCGATTAATAATTCTGGGCTTTCACTATCCGCTTCACACAGCGCATCCGCTAAAACAAGACGACCTTCAGCGTCCGTATTACCTACCTCTACGGTTAAACCATGTCGGGTCTGAAGAATATCGCCGGGTTTATAAGCGTTGCCCGATATCAAATTTTCCACTGCAGGAATTAATAAACGTAATCGCAGCGGTAATTGATGCGCCATAATCATTTCGGCCAGACCGATAGCATTCGCGGCTCCACCCATATCCTTCTTCATGGCCAACATATTGCCGCTAGACTTTAAATTATAGCCACCCGAATCAAAGCACACACCTTTACCCACTAAGGTAATTTTTGGATGTTTGCTATCACCCCAGGTTAAATCAACTAAACGTGGCTCATGACAGCTCGCTTTACCCACCGTATAAATTGCTGGGTAGTTAGCGCTGAGTAAATCAGCACCGACTATCTGTGTCACTGTAGCATGATATTTTTTGCCGATCTGAAATACATTTTCTACCAGTTCAGCCGGATCCATATCATCCGCGGGTGTATTGATCATATTACGCACGCGATAAATCGCCTCAAGCTTTATCATTAATTCGGTATGATTCTTTTTTGATATAAGCAATTGCACCAAGGGGCGAGTTGATTTTTTATAACGGGTAAATTCATAAGCGCCCAAACCCCAAGCTAAAGCAATCTGTTCGAGTAATTTGGGTTTATCGATACCTTCTATATGATAATGTCCTTCCGGTAGTACATTGGGTAGTAAACCGAACGTCCAAAAATCCGCCGCATCACTACGTACCAACAGAACGTGCTGCAGTTGCCCCGCTGTGCCAGGAAGTAAGCTATAACTTCCTGGTTTAGCAATAAAATTAATAACCTGTAACCATTGCTGTATGGCCTTGGTCTGACCCATTAACCAATCTTGCCATTGTTCTGGCAAAATGGCCGTAATTGGAATCGAGCGCGAGGATTCATGAATAAAACAATTAAGCACTTAAAACCTCCCGCGCTGAAACATAAGGCTTATCAAATACATTCGCCACGGCTTGATGGGTAATGCGACCACGTGAAATATTCAAACCATTACGTAAATGTGTATCTTCAGCCAACGCTCTATAAATACCTTTATTAGCTAAGGCTAAAATATAAGGCAGTGTGGCATGCGTTAAAGCAAACGTAGAAGTACGTGGCACTGCGCCGGGCATATTACTCACGCAATAGTGCACGATGTCATCGACAATATAAGTAGGTTCCGTGTGCGTTGTCGGTCGGCTCGTCGCAAAACATCCGCCTTGATCGATAGATACATCCACCACTACCGAACCTGGACGCATTTTTTTCAATAAATCTCGTGTAACAATTTTCGGCGCTTCAGCACCGGGTACTAACACTGCGCCTATTAATAAATCTGCCAGCGGTACATATTTTTCTATGGCATCTTGTGTGGAAAAAATCGTATTAAGTTGTCCGCCAAAATGTAGATCTAACTCTTTTAGCTTAGCCGCGGATTTATCTAAAACGGTCACTTGCGCTTCTAAACCTAAGGCCATACGGATGGCATTACTACCCACTACGCCGCCGCCTAACACTACGACACTCGATGATGCAACTCCCGGAACACCGGATAATAAAATACCGCGTCCACCTTGTGCTTTCTCTAAACAATGTGCGCCGGCTTGTATCGACATACGTCCCGCCACTTCACTCATCGGTGCTAACAAAGGTAAACCACCGCGAGCATCAGTGACGGTTTCGTAAGCAATAGCGGTACAATTCGAAGCTAATAATAATTCAGTTTGTTTTTTATCGGCGGCCAAATGCAAAAAAGTAAATAAAGTTTTTTCTTCATTTAAGTAAGCACATTCTTGTGGCTGGGGTTCTTTAACTTTAAGAATCAGATTGCCTTGCTTGAAAACTTCTTGTGCTGTATTAAGTATGACAGCACCGGCTTCTTGATAGTCATTATCTGAAATATCGATCCCACTCCCTGCATTCGTTTCCACAAACACCTGATGACCGTGATCAGTCAATTCACGAACAATAGAAGGCACAATAGCCACTCGATACTCATGGTTCTTAATTTCTTTAGGAACACCAATATGCATATTAACTCCATATTAAAAAATGCTATCAAGTTTGTATTACTTTCAGCACAATATAAAAATTAAAAATAGTCCGTCAAGGCGAGGCCGAAACGTGAGTGAGGCCGTGGCCATCCAGAAAAAATTAAGCTTTTCGTTAGATTGCAGCGCGCAGCGCGCTCGCAATGACGAAAAATACTTTAACTTCGACCTCTAGGACTACACTGGGACCCACACAAAATACACGGGTTTTATAAAAAGTCCATATATAGGTACTTTTGATCTAAAAACAGAATTAGCTATTTATCATTGATGTTATTTAACATCAAATGATATAAATGTTTTTTTTCTGCTTCGTTTAAGCCGGATTGCCTTCCTTGTTGTAATATCTTATCGATTTGTCCTTCTGCGGCGGCTTTTTTTAAATGCTTAAGTAAATCATGGAATTCGGCTTGAACTCCTGACTCGGGGATAGTTAAGGGATAATTGATCAATTGTTGAAGAATTTTATAGCGAGACTCATCTTCTCGCCAATATTCTAATAACATAGCACTCGTTAACTCTGGATTTTGTTTGAGCAGTAAAAATAATTTAACTAATAAATCACTGCCAGGTAGTTCTAGTCGACTTAAGGTTTGGCATTGTTTATCAGAAAGCGATTTAACGATTTGAGGGAACTGTACTAATAAAGCAATCGCTAAACGCATCGGTGAAGAACGATTAGCGCTATTAGGCGGGTATATTTTTTTTTGCATAGTTTTTATTGAATTGCTTTTATCATTGATGGTCACTTTTTTTAATGTCACTACATCCATATTCACTAAAGCCGCCAGTTGTTCAAATAATTTATGTTGCATAATACCCACCGCCACTTTTTCAATGAGCGGAACCGCTAACTTTGCTAGGCGTGCTTTACCTTCTAATTGATTGATATCAACTTGTGTTAACAGATAACCAAATAAAAATTCACCCAAAGATTGCGCTTGCTGTAAACAAGTAATAAATGCCGTGCGCCCTTTTTTCTGTATTAAAGAGTCTGGATCTTCGCCATTGGGTAATAGTAAAAAACGCAGTATATAACCATCGCTTAATAAATCTAAACTTTGTTCGAGTACGCGCCATGCGGCTTTTTTTCCGGCAATATCCCCATCAAAACAAAAAATTATTTCTTGTGTATGACTCATCAAACGACTTATTTGATCACGACTGGTTGCCGTGCCCAAGGTTGCAACTGCAAAAGGAAGATCAACTTGAAACAACGCTAAAACATCCATGTAACCTTCAACCACTAAGATGCGTTCCAGCTGACGATTGGCCTGGAATGTTTCATAAAGACCATACAGTTCTTTACCTTTATGAAAAAGCGTCGTTTCAGGCGAATTTAAATACTTGGGCTCCTGCTGTGCTAAGACGCGACCACCCAATCCGATCACACGTCCTCTTCTATCCCGTATAGGAAACACAATGCGATCTCGGAAACGATCATAATAACCTTGACCTTCGGATTTTTTTACTAATAAACCCGCTGCAAATAAACTTTCTGTATCACTAAAAGTTTTGAGTAAAGTATCCCAAGCCGCTGGCGCATAACCTAAGTTAAACTTCTTTGCTATCTCGCCGGACAGTCCACGTTGTTTAAGATAATTAATAGCGTCTGCATTGTGTCGTAATTCTTTGGTATAAAACTGCGTCACCTCTTCTAACAAACCATAAAGATTAGCAGAAGCTTTATAAGCTTCTTGTTGTTTTGCATGTTGCGGAACTTCCATGCCCATTTGTTCGGCCAATAAACTTACCGCCTCCACAAAGCTTAGTTTTTCATATTCCATTAAAAAACTTATGCCATTTCCACCTACAGAACAACCGAAGCAATAATAGAATTGTTTTTCAGGCGTAACGGTAAAGGATGGTGTTTTTTCGGAGTGAAAGGGACAACAGGCAATATAATTTTTACCTTTTTTTCGCAGAGGAACACGTGCATCAATAAGCTGGACAATATCAACGCGCGCTAAAAGTTCATTAATAAATTCTTGTGGGATGGGCGCTAGTGACATATATTCCTGGTACTCTTCGTATCAAGAGCGATTTGCATCTTGATGTGCCTACATCTCGCGATGAATATTTTCAAGCGTGAAAAATCACCATCATGGCGAGGGAATGCAATGAGCATGGCCATCCATGGATTGCCACGCACCTACGGTGCTCGCAATGACGAGTAATATTTACGAGCTTGCAATGACGAGTAAGTTATTTGAATTTTCCGCAAGCGGTAGAAACGAACTTTTAAGTCAAACGTTCTTTAATTTTTGCGCTGATTTGTGTCATGTCCGCACGACCTTGCAATTTTTCTTTTAGTTCTGCCATGACCTTGCCCATATCCTTAACTGAAGTTGCACCTACTCTTGTTATGACTTCAGACAGCAACCGGTCAATGTCTGCGTCACTTAAAGGTTCAGGTAAATAGGTCTGAATAATGCCGACTTCTAAACGTTCTTGATCAGCTAAATCATCACGCTTAGCCTGGTCATATTGAGCAATTGAATCACGACGTTGCTTAAGCATTTTATTCAATATCTGCGTAATACGCGTATCGTCTACCTCAACTCGTTCATCCACTTCAACCTGTTTAATCGCTGCCAGGATGAGTCGTACCACGCCCAAACGTTGCTTATCTTGTGCTCGAAGAGCAGTTTTCATATCTTCCTGTATGCGCTGCTTGAGAGAGGTAGTCATGATTTTTAGTGCTTACGTTTCGTTTTAGCTATAAAACAAGGATTATCGCGCATCAAACGCTTACGACAACGTTTAACTGCTGCAGCAAAGCGACGCTTGCGTGCTTCAGTGGGTTTCTCGTAGTATTCACGACGACGCACTTCAGCGAAAATACCTGACTTTTCACAGGCACGCTTATAACGGCGGATAGCCGACTCTAGTGTTTCGCTGGTTTTAAGTATTACGCCGGGCATGTAGTGCACTTCCTCAATTAAAGTTAAAATAGGTGCTAATTCTAACCAGCAATCCATAAAAATGCAAAGTTTCTATTCAAAGCAACCCGATTTCCATCCAAAAACCATACAATGTGTATTAGGTATTGAGACTTCTTGTGATGAAACCGGTATTGCGATTTATACAGGCGAAAAAGGCCTGGTCGCGCATACTCTGTATAGCCAAATTGAGCTACATAATCTGTATGGGGGGGTCGTTCCAGAATTAGCCTCACGCGACCATATCCTGAAAATATTACCCTTAGTAAAGGAAACCTTGGCGACTGCCCATCTGCCGCTCTCGGCCATCGATGGCATCGCTTATTGCGCAGGACCTGGCTTAGCCGGGGCGCTGTTGGTCGGTGCGGCTTTTGGGCGTAGCTTGGGTTGGGCACTGGGAATTCCTACGCTAGGCGTACATCATATGGAAGCCCATTTACTTGCACCCATGTTGGAAGAACATGCCCCAGAATTCCCGTTTGTTGCCCTACTAGTGTCGGGTGGACATACACTACTGGCTCAGGTAAACGGTATCGGCGCTTACCAGATTCTAGGCGTCAGTCTAGATGATGCGGTAGGCGAAGCTTTTGATAAAACCGCCAAATTATTAGGTCTGAATTACCCGGGAGGTCCGGCCATCGCTGCCTTAGCTGCGCGTGGTCAAGCTAAACAATATGCTTTTCCACGGCCGATGGTGAATAGACCGGACTGCGATTTTAGTTTTAGTGGTCTCAAAACATTTGTGAGCACAACATTAAAAAATAGTGACCAAACAGACCAAACCAAAGCCAATATTGCGCATGAATTTCAAGCAGCGGTAGCTGAGACCTTAGTCATCAAGGCCATACGCGCCTTAAAGCAAACCGGCTTGCATCGTTTAGTGGTCGCAGGTGGTGTAGCCGCCAATACCTGGCTTAGAAAAGAACTAGCTAGCATGGCATTAAAGCATAACATCACGCTCTACTATCCACGACCTAGTTTTTGTACGGATAATGGTGCAATGATCGCTTATTTAGGTTATCGACGTTTGAATTTGGGGCTAAGCGATAATCTAAGCATAAAAACCATTGCACGTTATCCTTTAGATCAATTGGATTAATCGTCAAATTTAATTCTAGTTGAGCGGCAACGTCTAGTGCGAAGCGTATATTAAAGACCACTCACTCCTGGAGATGAGGGGCATGCATTACCCCCCGCGACTTTACCCTGCTCGCCCAGTAGCATAATTGGGTTGAGTCCTTTCTCTGCATCTATAAAAAATTTGGTAGTTAGCCGTTTACTCGCCTCACTAGCCGATCGTGGACGTATGGGTTGATTGTGTTCAGGAAAAAATTTATTTTCGAAAGTATCCTGGTAGCTACCTGCTTTTGTTCTATTAATTAACAACTCAGTCGATTCTGTGGGGGAATTCCCAAATGGCAAAGGCGGTGGCGTAATAGCTATCGGAGCAGGCACCCACAACGGCTGAGTAGGAATAGGAGTCCCATCAGGAGGCTGAACGTTTTCTAATGGTAATGTCAGTTGATGAGCAGCATCATCTAAACATTCGCCGTCAATGATTACTGGAATGAAATCACTTTCTTCGCCATTAAGCGTAGCGCAAAATAATAATCTTTTTAGCAACGTACTTTTGTTATCCCGCAAAGAAATATCCGCTCCAAAATTTCGTAATTTATTTAAAATATCATAAATAGTTAGATTATCCGGAGAGTTTTCTGGATCATATTCCCTTAAAAATTGGTTAACACTCGAGATATAATGTCGATTCCAAGCCAAAGAAAAAAATCTTTTTATAACTCCAGATAAACCTTGGCCTTTAGTGTAATCCTTTAATAGATTGATGCAGGTTTGTATCGGATCTTTTTTATCAAATGCTATAAAAGAAGAAATATTTTCTATGTCTAATCCTCGACCTGGAATTATTTTTCCTGGGATAGACCATTCTTGTAATTGATTTTTTTCTGCCGGAGTTAAACCATTGTGCAATATATAGGCTAATATCAAGTTGATTTCAGAAGTAAGAAAACTTAGATCAACATTTTTTTCTTTAAAAAACTGAATAAGCCCTTTGATGGCCTGCCAAAAATCATTGAAAGAATCGCTTTTTTTAACCTCCGTTGTATTGGATAAAATACTTTGATTAGATAAAGCTTGCGCAGAGGTTGAAGGCTGATGGATACCCGCTGGCAATTCCGATTCGATTTTAGTTACTTTAGCTTTTTGTTCGGTGTTATCTATAAGTTTTTCAGTGCAACTGAATAGCTGAATTAAATTCAACTTTAGGAGTTCTTTTTCTCCATAAATTTCTTTTAAAAATTTTTTATTCCCTAGTGCTAAAAACTCATCATCTATTATACAAAACAGTTCAACAATTTTATCTAATAAAGTCAAATCTTTTTCAGCTAATGCCTTGGCGCCAGGAAAACGAGTTTCATCTAAATAATACCCAGCATCTTGTATTTCACCCTGAATGGCAATATTGCAATCGGTAATACGCTTAATTAATGGCGCATTATCATTCGGAATAACGACTTGTGTATTACTCAGATCAATACCCAAGTGTTGCAAGGCAAACAAGGAAACCGCAATATTATCGATGGGAGCATCAAAAAAAGCATTGTAAACAGAAACATAGTTCACTTGTCCTTCTAATACTTTTGGATAAACATCACCTCCGGTGACGCGCTCTTCTACCTGACTATTACCAATTTGTATACATCCTACTGCCTTTAGCAAAGCTCCTTGTGCCATTTTATATAAATTATTAACTACCAGACCGTCAGGCTTAGGTACAATAAAAAATCTATTGTCGTAAGTCACACCAAATTCAACCGCACCTTGAATGGAATATTGGTCGCCACGAAAACTATATGCATGCGTAGAACTAAATTTTCTTTGATAAAAAGGAGTTTCAGATTTATCTTGATTTTCAACTATGCCCAAGCCTAAGCGATTTAAATTAGGATCTTTAAAGCTTTTCCCATGAACTAACTGATTTTCTTTTCTAAGTTTATCTTGCTGGGACAAATACTCAATTATAGTTTGTTGACTCTCTGGATTTACTTGCGCAGTCTTATCGATGGCCGCCGATAGCACACTAAACTTATCTTTAGCTTCAGCTGTTTTCAGAGGATCCGAAGGCTTAGAAACTTTTTCTGGCATATCCGAATTTTTTTTAATCAGATCTCTAGCTACACCAACTACCTCTAATTTTTTTTTCGCATATTCTGTTTTCTCTTTAGACGGAGATAAAAAAGTATTTAGATGTTTTTGTAAGGGATCGGATCGCTCTATAAGAGGAATATTTTTAAGTTTAACCGGCATGAATAACCTCCATTTAATCAAATTTTTTAATTATAAAATATCCATTATTCAAACAACATAACATAAAAATATTTTTGTAAAAAGTTTTATTAATAAATTTATAAAAAATGTAAAAATTATTTTTTCTTTTTCAATTCAGATTTAATAAATTGAGGTTCTTTACCTTGAAATAAACGTTGAATATTTGAAAAATGACGTGCTATCAACAATACCGTCATCAAAAAAATCGGTAAATAAACTGGCAAGGCATACATGTAAAAAACGTAAAAAAAAGTCACTACCGCCGCCAGCATAGACGCCACAGAAATATAACCCAATAAAAACAGCGCCGCAGCCCAACTTAATAATCCTATTAAACCTAAAGGCCAAGCTAGAGCCACTAATCCACCCAATGCGGTTGCTACGCCTTTCCCGCCACGAAAACCAAAAAAAACTGGATATAGATGACCTATAAAAGCAAAAAAAGCCACCCATGCCAAAGACGCTAAAGGCAAGCCAAATAATTTAGCCAGCATGACCGGAATCCATCCTTTGAGCACATCACCGACTAAAACGATGGCGGCTAATTTTTTTCCACCTATTCTTAGGATATTACTAGCCCCGGGATTTCCCGAGCCTTGCGTACGCGGGTCAGGCAGACCTGCACATTTACTTACAATAATCGCACTGGACAAAGAACCTAATAAATAAGCAACTAAAATAAAAATAAATAGCAATAACATAAATTTTCCTAAATTCGAGCTTAAGTAGTTAACTTCTAAAAAATTCGCATCTTTAGTGCGCCACGGTATAATATACGAATAAACAATTTTCGTGATTGAAAATTGCGACAGCCCATTTATATACTCACAGCAATTGGATTTTTGGCAAGGCGCCGCGAGAATGAAGCAACCTTTATTTATTCAAGATACATGAGGATTGCGAGTTGAGCGGCAACACAGATAAAAATTCCAAGTGCGAAGAGTATAGTAATAATTATTAAAAGGTTCTAACATGACGCCTAAAGCGGATAATTTAATTTGGATCGATCTCGAGATGACAGGACTTGATACTAATCAAGATAAAATTATCGAGATTGCAACCATTATCACCGATTCTCAATTAGAGATTATAGAAGAGGGTCCTG
>CANJLU010000050.1 GCA_947475085.1 Coxiellaceae bacterium | reverse complement strand
TTGAAGCGGTGTAAATTTCTTCAAGTTTACCCAAACCAATGAAATATTTCACTTGTGCTTTACGTTGTCGCCCAGTGATGAGAGTCATCGGTTGGGCGCCCGCTGCTAGAGCTAGCTCCTGAAATTCTTTTACTATTTCTTCGGGTTCATATTTTTTAAAATAAATATGAACCAATAGTGCTAGCTCACCGCTTTGGGGACGTTCAAGCATTACTGATTTCTAGTTCCTCAACTGGCACATTAGTATTTTGTTGGTCATCGCATTCATCAATACTTGCTAATTTAACATTCTTTGCTGGAACGACGGTTGAAATAGCATGTTTGTAGACCATTTGGCTAACTGAGTTTTTTAATAACACTACGAACTGATCAAATGATTCTACTAAACCCTGAAGTTTGATCCCGTTAACAAGATAGATTGAAACCGGAACTTTATCTTTACGCAATGCGTTTAGAAAAGGATCTTGTAGTTGCCCTTTAGACATAATTAGCTTCTCCATGCAAATTTTAAATATAAATATAATCTCAAAAAGCCTTGGCCTTAAATTTATTTAGCTTATAACCAAGCGCAGTAAGTTTAGCATGGGAAATGCATAGGGCATAGCCCTGAACGTTAAGATTTTGTCTAGTCTCTAGGAAGTCAGAGAGAATATAAGTCTGTAATCTAACCATCCGTGAGCCTAGAAAAATAGGCTAACAACCTAAAAAATAGTGATAAAAAGTCAATCTGGATTTTTTTTAGCAGCTGTTAATTTAATACCGAATGGGTAATATATGGTAATTTAAGATACGAATGCGCATCTTAAATTAAAGTAATTAAATTGCTTTGTCCCAATTCGAGCCTATCTGAATATCGACCAGGAGTGGAACAGACAGTGGTGTGGTATTGACCATTAAGTCTTCAATCAGTTGTTTTGCCGGGTTAAGATCCTCATCGGCGACTTCAAATACCAGTTCATCGTGAACTTGCATAATCATATGTGCTTTAAGACCATGTTGCGTTAAAGCATGGTCAATAGTGATCATCGCTTTTTTGATGATATCGGCTGCGCTACCTTGTAAAGGCGCATTGATGGCGGCACGTTCGCTGGATCGACGTTGTATCGGGTCACTAGAGTTAATGTAAGCCAAATTCAAACGCCGCCCAAATAAGGTGGTGACATAAGCGTGTTCATGCGCTAGGTGTCGTGTGCGTTCCATATACTCTTTTACGCCTGGGTAGCGAGTAAAATAACGATCAATATAATTTTTAGCTTCTTCCCGCGAGATGCCTAATTGTCTGGCTAAGCCAAAAGCAGACATTCCATAAATGAGCCCGAAATTAACCGCTTTAGCGCTACGCCGTTGATCAGGTGTGACTTGATCCAAGGGGATATTTAAAACTTCTGCCGCAGTGGCTTGGTGAATATCGAGTCCTTTAGCAAACGCGTCCAGTAAACCTTGATCTTGTGAAACATGGGCTACGATGCGTAATTCAATCTGCGAATAATCCGCTGCAAGGATTTTATAACCCGGTGGCGCAATAAACGCTTGACGGATTTTTCGGCCTTCTTTAGTCCGAGCAGGAATATTTTGTAGATTAGGATCCGATGAAGAAAGTCGTCCAGTAACCACCGCCGCTTGATGATAAGAAGTGTGGATGCGACCGGTTTTTGGATTAATTTGTAGCGGAAGTTTATCGGTATAGGTTGATTTTAATTTACTGAGGCTGCGATGTTTTAAGATGACTTTTGCTAAGGGAAATTTTATGGCGAGCGCTTGTAAAACACTTTCAGAGGTGGATGCTTGGCCTTTGGGTGTTTTTTCTAAAATGGGCAAGCCTTGTTCGGTAAATAATACGGTTTGCAGTTGTTTGGGTGATGCTAAGTTGAAGCTTTTACCGGCTAATTGATAAGCTTGTTCTTCGAGTTTTAATAAGCGTTTCGCAATGGAACGACTTTGTTTTTGCAGTAATTCTGCATCGACTAATACACCATGACGTTCGATGTGAGAAAGCACTGGGACTAATGGCATTTCAATATGTGTGAAAACTTTAGATAATCCTGGCAACGCATTTAATTGCGGCTTAAGTGTTTCGTGTAAGCGTAAAGCAATATCGGCATCTTCGGCGGCATAAGGACCGGCTTGTTGAATATCGATTTGATTAAAGGTTTTTTGTTTAGCGCCTTTACCCGCAATTTCTTCAAAGCGTATGGTTTTATGATCGAGATGTTTTATTGCCGCGCTATCAAGACTATGTGAATTACTTGCACTATCCAATAGGTAAGACTCTAGCATGGTATCAAAACTAATTCCTTGCAGTTGTATTCCATAATTGGCGAGAACACCCATATCATATTTTAAGTTATGACCTATTTTTAATTGCTTAGGATCTGCAAACACAGGTTTTAATTGCTGCAGCACCCAATTTCTATTTAATTGTTTTGGGGACCCAACATAATCATGCGCTACAGGAATATAAACCGGTTTTTCACCTTTTATGGCAAAAGACAGACCTACTAGCTCTGCTTGCATGACATCTAAACTTGTGGTCTCGGTATCGAATGCCCAGGTCTTTGCTTCAGTTAATTGTGTTAAGAAGTTTTGAAAAGCCTTTTCGTCGAGAATTAATGTATAAGGTGCGGATGTGGGCAGATTTTTATCGCTAACTTCGCTGTCCGGAGTGAGGTTTTTTTCTAATTCTCGTACCCATCCTTTGAATTCTAATTTTTTATACCACTCCATTAACGCCGCTGTATCGGGTGTTTTAGGCCGAAATTTTTCCAAATCAAATTCGAAGTCGACATCTTTTTTAATCGTGACTAATTGACGAGATAAGGGGAGTTTATCGAGATGTGCTTTAAGATTTTCTCCGACTTTCCCTTTAATTTCATGCGCATTTATTATGAGTGATTCGAGATTTCCATATTGGTTAAGCCATTTTGCGGCAGTTTTTGGTCCTACATTGGGAATTCCGGGGACATTATCCACCGTATCGCCAATCAGACTTAAATAATCAGTTATTTGTTCGGGAGTGACGCCAAATTTATCAACAACACCTTGCTGGTCTAGGCGGGTGTTGGTCATGGTGTTTACTAAGGTAATCTGTTCGCAGACTAATTGTGCAAAGTCTTTATCGCCGGTGGAAATTAAAACCGGTAGTTGTTGTTGTACTGCTTTGGAAGCTAATGTGCCTATCACATCGTCGGCTTCAACGCCTGGATGGATGATGAGTGGCAAGCCTAAACTACGCACGATGGCATACAACGGTTCTATTTGCAGTTGCAAGTCATCCGGCATCGTAGGCCGATGCGCTTTATATTCAGTATATAATTCTTCACGGAAGGTTTTCCCTTTAGCATCGAAAACCACGACCATATATTCTGGGTTAGTATCCTTAATTAATTTGCGTAGCATATTAATCACCCCATAGACCGCACCGGTAGGTTCTCCTTTCGAATTACTTAAAGGTGGAAGCGCATGAAAGGCGCGGTAAAGATAAGAAGTGCCATCGACTAGAACTAAGGGTTTTTTCATGGTGATATGATAACATAGGCGCTTTTAAAGCGAGTAAGATTTATAGGTCGTTATACAGCGAACAACTATCCCATTGATGAGGTTATTATGCGTATCGAGCAAGAAATAAGATTAGATTTTAAGGATGTATTAATTCGCCCGAAACGTAGCACCTTGCAAACGCGTGCGGATGTTGATTTAACTCGCGAATACAGATTTAAACATTCACAGCTCTCATGGAAAGGGATCCCTATTATTGCTTCAAATATGGATCATACCGGAACTTTTGCAATGGCGAAAAGTTTAGCAAAACATAAGTTACTTACCGCGATAGATAAGTTTGCAAGCTTAAGCGACTGGAAGAAATTTTATAATCAACATCCCAAGCTTACCGCGTATTGTTTTCCAACCACCGGGATTAAAGCCGAAGATGCGGATATGCTGGCAAAAATTATTAAGATTGCGCCTAGTCCTTTTATTTGCATTGATGTTGCCAATGGTTATACGCAACGTTTTGTTGATAGTATCCGTGCGTTACGAAAAAAATATCCTAAGAAGACATTGATTGCCGGTAATGTAGTGACGGCTGAAATGGCTGAAGAATTGGTATTAGCAGGAGCCGATATTGTTAAAGTAGGCATTGGTCCGGGTTCTGTTTGTACCACACGTTTGAAAACCGGTGTTGGTTATCCGCAATTGTCCGCTATCATAGAATGTGCTGATGCGGTACATGGTTTAGGCGGTCATCTGTGTGCCGATGGTGGCTGCGTTTCGCCGGGGGATGTCGCCAAAGCTTTTGCGGCAGGTGCGGACTTTGTTATGCTGGGAGGCATGTTGGCTGGCCATGAGGAATGCGCTGGCGAAACAGTCGAGGAAAATGGCCAATGCTTTATGCGATTTTATGGAATGAGCTCAAGTGAGGCGATGCATAAGCATCATGGCAAGATGAATGCTTATCGTGCGAGTGAAGGTCGTTCTGTGAACGTCCCTTATCGCGGTAAGGTGGAAAATACCGTGCTTGATATTTTAGGTGGCTTGCGTTCTGCCTGTACTTATGTGGGTGCACAGCGTTTAAAAGAACTTTCTAAACGTACGACTTTTTTACGTGTCACTCAACAATTAAATGAAGTTTTTGCAGCGTTACAAGTCAATGAATGGGCCAATGATAACTAGTGAGTCTTTTCTGGGAAAAGTTTACTCATCATTGCGAGCACTAGCAGATTAATCTTCATTGCCGCCCTTATATTAATAGTCCGCGAGCACGTATAGTAATCGTCATTGCGAGCACTGTAGGTGCGTGGCAATCTATACATTGGTTCGGTCATGATGGTGTTTGTTTATAGTATTTTTATTATTGTTGAATGCAGTTCATGAAATTTCTGTAGGATTAGGGATAGAAAAATGCAATGAATGCGCTGCAAAAAAAACGTTTAAATTTCGTTTTGTTGATGTTATTGGTAGCTGGCTTAGTGATAGCTTTATCTTTGTACGCCTTAAAACAAAATATTAATTTGTTTTATACACCGACGCAACTGGCTGAACGACACATAACACCGGGACGGCCTTTTCGTTTAGGTGGCCAAGTTAAAAAAGGCACGGTGAAGCAAAATGAACAGCAATTGTTAGTTTCATTTGTAGTGAGTGACGCATCACATAATGTTCTAGTTGAATATCAAGGTGTATTACCGGATTTATTTCGTGAAGGACAGTCTGTGGTTGTTGAAGGGAGCTTAGATCAAGCAGGGATTATGCAAGCTAAACAAGTGTTGGCCAAGCATGATGAACGATATAGGCCCGCTAAATAATTTATCAATGCGTATACTTTTCGCACTTAACATTGTCTGTGTTGCCGCTCAATTCGCAATCCTCATGTATACTCATACACTCCGGTTGCTTACTACACGGAGTCACTCTCAAAAATCCAATTGCTGTGAGTATATTACTTTTTGATAAGGCAGGAAGCAAATGACCAAAATGACTGGCTTGAAAGTATTGATAGCGGTTTTATTGATTGCTATCGCGAGTCTGGCTTATATCTTATTGACGCGTTTTTTTCCGAGTGAAGAAGTGTTTTTTATCGGATCCCGAGCAATAACCCGAGCGTTGGTATTGGATCTAAGCATTAAAAGCAATAAAGATTATGCTACTTTTTTACCAGAAAACTCTGGATTTTTAGTCGTTCATCCAACTAAATCGGCTGAAGATCATCGCGACGATATCCTTGAAACCCGAGATATTTTTGCTTTAGTTGAAAAAACTAACAAAAATACCCTACAAGACTCAGACCCTCTTTATTCAGAATTGGAATTACTTTTTTTGAGGAAAACGCCTTTAGGAATACGTGCCAATTATGTGACTTTAGCGAGTTTAGGTGTGAAGAGTATTTTTTTTAATCCGGATTATCTAGGCCAATTTTCGCAAATATATCAGGATAAGCTACCTCATGCAGCAGGCTATGCCATTATGGGCGATAGTAGCCAACGGCAAATTCGTGATATTCTAGTGAAATAAAGTTTGATTTTTGACTGAGATAATTTCTTAGCTATGAAGAATTTGCAAGATAAATTAAAACGTTTACGTTGGCAATGCCGGCGAGGAATGCTCGAATTAGATCTCATTTTGCAAGCTTTTTTAGATAAAAATTATCTATATTTAAGTGCTGACGATCAAGCGTTATTTGAGGAATTATTAACTTACTCGGACCAAGATCTTTACTGCTATTTGATTAAGCGTCAGTCTAATGAGAGTGGAGCGATGCAGGCTTTAATAGAACGGATAAGTTGTGGCCACTAATTTTTATCGTTTAAAACCCTCTTATTATTTAGCGATTTTGCTCTTAGTGGTGCATGGTGGAGCTATTGCTTGTTTGTGTTTTTTGCCCTGGCCCTGGTGGACTAAATTATTGTTAAGCTTAGCTTGTTTAATGAGTTTTGTTACGCTTTTCTGCCAACATGTCTTGCTAAATAATCCTCATTCTGTCATTGAATTTTGGCAACAAAGTTCGGGCTGTTGGCAATTAAGAAATAACCTTGGCGAAGTAAGTGTGTTCAATTTAGCCAATGATAGTGTTTGTACGCGTTATTTTGTGCTATTAAACTTTGCTTCCTTAGGCAAGAAAAAAACCAAAATTTCTTTAGTGTTATTGCCGGATAGTTTAAACCCCAAGGACTTTAGACGGTTACGTCGGCAATTACACGGCGTAGCGTAATTCTCCTTTTAAGCTCCAAGATGTGTTTTGGCGCTGCGGCTATTTCTAACGACTATCTCTATAGAGTATAGGCTTAGGACTCAGAATAATGTATAATTTTTATTCAAATTCCCAGTAGTAGGTTCTTATGTCAGAAATAGCGTCACAGCAAAATTTAGCTGCTTCAGAGCTGCCTTTAGCAGAGATGCAGCCGATTATTATTACTGAAAATGCGGCCAACAAAATATGGGAGTTGATTACCGAGGAAGAGAATTTCCAGCTGAAATTACGTGTATTCATTACCGGTGGTGGTTGTTCTGGTTTTCAATATGGATTTAGTTTCGATGAGACTATCAATGAAGATGATACCGTGATAGTTAAAGAAAGTGGAAAAGACCAAAATAACAATATCATTAAAGTTCAATTACTAGTGGATCCCATGAGCTTAGTTTACCTAGTCGGTGCAGAAATCGACTATAAATCTGATTTAACCGGCGAACAGTTTATTATCCGTAATCCGAATGCCAAAACCACCTGCGGTTGTGGTTCTTCTTTTGCCGCTTAAAAACTTTATTTTCTGCATTTTTTTAAATCGCGATAAAAATTTTCATGGAAGCCCATAGCTAGCAAAATTCTACGTTTGAAATCCCACTCATAAGCTAATAATATTTCACGCCGATCCATTTTAAATTTGTAAACAAATATACCCGATAAATCACCTTTCTTTTCTTGGCCTATTCTTGGGTTTTGAATGATAGCTTTTATCGCGTCATTGACCTGTAATCTATCTCTTAAATGCAACTTTTTATAGATATTTTTAAAAGCAGGCATTTGTGTAATAACAACGTTAGTCATCGTTATTTTCAAAATTAAAAGGCTCTGCTAGTGATCGATCGGTATGCTTTGAAATTAACACTTCTTTGATGAATTCGGTTGGCAAATCTGGATTTTCTAAGGCACATTTGCCTATTTTTGCCCAAAACTCGATTTGATTAGGAATAGAACGGCACTCAGCACGCGCTACCTTTTTAGCAGCTTTATATATAGATTCGTCAATCCTTATTGGAACACCCATTACAATACCTACAAAAGTTTCATATTTCTACAATTGTAGCATATTTTATGCTGAATAAAAAATTAAAATTTAATTGGATAGGGCTAGGTATATTCCACCGAGTATCGTTGGGTTTTTGGCCCCTGTGACTTCAGGAAGATTACTACATTTTCCTTCTAAGGTTTGTTTTGCAATCCAGGCGAAGGCCATTGCTTCTAACCATTCACTGGATACACCGCGATCATCGGTCAATAATACTTGATGTGAGTGACAATGATGTTGTATGCGTTTTCTTAAATAAGTATTTTTACTGCCTCCGCCACATAGTAAAATGACACCCTGCATACTTTTAAAAGTTTGTATGGCATTGGCAACACTCACTGCAACCAGTTCGCAAAGCGTTGTTTGCACTACAGCAGGTTCTAACTGCCGGTTTAGAGCAGCAAGTTGAGTCTGTACCCATTTAAAATTGAAGTATTCCGGTCCAGTACTTTTGGGGGGCTGCAATTGAAAATAAGCATCCGATAAAAATTGTTTTAATAAGGCTTGGTCAAAGCTAGCACTTGCTGCCCAAGTGCCATCTTCATCAAACCAGCGCTTAAGATGATGGTGTATCCATTGATCGAGTAGGCAATTAGCGGGCCCAGTATCAAAACCTAAAACGGGTGTTTTTAAATCTGCGGCCAAGTAAGTGATATTGGCAATACCACCGAGATTTAATACTATCGTGTCTTCTTTTTGGTTGCGAAAAATAGTGTTGTGGAAAGCGGGTGTGAGAGGTGCTCCTTGACCACCGGCAGCGATATCGCGCCGGCGAAAATCCGCAATGGTGGTAATACCGGTTTTTTCGGCAATAATATTAGGATCACCCATCTGAATCGTAAAAGGATGATTGGTAAGATGTGGATAATGAAAAACAGTTTGGCCGTGGCTACCGATGGCCAAAATGTCTTTTGCAGAATATTGACTTTCTGCTAATAAATTTTTTACCGCATCCACAGAAATTAACGCTATTTTTTGATCGAGTTCCGCAAATTTTACGATGTTGATAGAGTCTATGCTGTAAAGCTTGGTTAGCTCTTCGCGCAGAGTATTCGGCAAAGGGGACTTATAGGTAGCAAGTAATTTCGGTTGATCGTTAGAAAAGTCCACTAAAGCAGCATCCACTGCATCCATGCTGGTACCTGACATTAAACCGATATACAATTTTTTCATTTAAGCCATCATTAATAAATATGACGATAACTTTTTAATTGTATTGCAATATACTGTGAAAAAATAGTACGCTAGCGCCCAAGTAGAGTTGGCTAGACAGTCGCTGTATTTTTTACAGAGGAAAGTCCGGGCTCCATCGGGCAAAGTGCCAGGTAATGCCTGGGAGGCGCAAGCCTACGGAAAGTGCCACAGAAAATATACCGCCTAAGCGTAGTTTTGTCTCTGATGAGATTATAAATAGGTAAGGGTGAAAAGGTGTGGTAAAAGCACACCGCATCATTGGTAACAGTGATGGCAGGGCAAACCCCACTTGGAGCAAGACCAAATAGGAACCTATTAGGCGTGGCCCACGCTAGGTTCGGGTAGGTCGCTTGAGGTGTATGGTGACGTATATCCTAGATGAATGACTGTCCACGACAGAACCCGGCTTATCGGCTAACTCTCTTTCTAAAATATTACCCTTTAGGTAATTAATTCTCCAATTTTTATAGTCCATCTGCTCGTTTTGTACTTATAAAACACATTTATCCAAACCCGCCCAGCTAATGCTTGACAAGAAGCAATTCTAATTCCTATAGTGTAATTAAGTGGCAAAAAGTGGGTAAATGTGGGCAAAAATGGGATAAATTATGTTTCGGGGTATAAATTTGGTAGTGCTCGATGCGAAAGGCCGGATCAAGTTACCGGTTCGCTATCGACAGTTACTACCTACAGATAAAGAACCTCAACTAGTACTCACCATCGATACCGAGTCTCCTTGTTTATTGCTTTATCCTTTGCAGGAATGGGAAATCATCGAAGAAAAATTGCAGGCTTTACCAAGCTTTAATCCAGCAGTGCGGCGTATTCAGCGTTTACTGATAGGACATGCAACGGACTTGGATTTAGATACCAATGGCCGAATTTTATTGCCGTCCTTGTTAAGAAATTATGCGCATTTAGAAAAAGAAATTATGGTCGTAGGTCAAGGTCGAAAAATCGAGTTGTGGGGCGCCAGCGAATGGGATGATTACCGTACTCAGTGGCTTGCAGAGACAGTTAAGCCTGAAGACATACCTGATGAGTTACAGAATTTAGCGTTGTAGGCGTTTGACGATGCAAAAACAAGAACAGCATCAACCGGTTTTACTGGCCGAGGTAATTGAATATTTAGCTATAGCTGCCGATGGAATTTATATCGATGCCACATTTGGACGCGGTGGACATGCTGGGCAGATTTTACGCAATTTAGGAGAAACAGGAAGATTAATTGCGATTGATAAAGATCCTACTGCCATAGCTTATGCACAACAGCAATGGGGCCATGATAAGCGTTTTAAGATTTATCAGGGCTCATTTAAGCGTATTAAAGAAATAGCAGAAGCCGAAGGGATCATGGGGCAAGTGTCGGGGCTGTTATTAGATTTAGGGGTCTCTTCTCCCCAATTAGATCAAGCGGATAGAGGATTTAGTTTTTTAAGAGATGGGCCATTGGATATGCGTATGGATCCAAAAACCGGATTCAGCGCAGCAGAATGGCTAGCTTGTGCAGCTGAGAAGGAAATTGCACAAGTATTAAAGGACTATGGCGAAGAACGTTATGCAAAACGTATTGCTCGAGCAATAGCAGAAGAACGAAAATTAAGACCTATTGTAACGACGGTGCATCTAGCGAATGTGGTGAAGTTGGCTCATCCGCGTTGGGAGAGACACAAGCATCCCGCTACGCAAAGCTTTCAGGCAATACGTATTCGAATTAATAATGAGTTGGAAGATTTAAAGATCTGCTTAGAACAAAGTGTAGAAGTATTGAAGATAGGTGGGCGTTTGTTAGTCATTAGCTTTCATTCATTAGAAGATCGAATCGTAAAACGTTTTATTCGTCAACATACTCATGAAGCGGTGGAATTAAAAAAGCTGCCCTTCATGCCAGCTGAATGGAGGCCTAAATTAAAAAATTTAGGTCGGGGGATTAAACCGGATGCGTATGCGATTCAAGCCAATCCACGATCGCGTAGCGCTGTGTTACGAATTGCGGAGAAAAT
>CANJLU010000049.1 GCA_947475085.1 Coxiellaceae bacterium | reverse complement strand
ACTCTAAGTAAGAAGGTAGCCCATGTCGACGAATGTTAAGAAGTTTTTAACCCCACAAACCATCGAAGTTCAAAGTATTGCGCCAAATAGAGCGTTAATTACTTTGCAGCCTTTTGAAGCTGGTTTTGGCCATACCTTAGGAAATGCTCTGCGTCGAATATTGCTATCGTCTATGCCAGGCTGCGCAGTTGTGGAAGCAAAAATCGAAGGTGTACTGCACGAGTACAGTAGTTTAGATGGTGTACAAGAAGATATTATCGATATTCTGCTTAATTTAAAAGGCGTTGCCTTTTTGATGCATGGCAAAGAAGAAGTCACGCTTGAACTCACCAAGAATACGGTCGGACCTGTGCGTGCGGGAGATATTACATTAACCCACGACGTTGAAGTTAAGAATCCCGATTTTATTATTGCGCATTTAACCAAACCGCAAGA
Source organism: Coxiellaceae bacterium (assembly GCA_947475085.1). Lineage (GTDB taxonomy): Bacteria > Pseudomonadota > Gammaproteobacteria > Diplorickettsiales > Diplorickettsiaceae > Aquirickettsiella. The sequence goes on along the minus strand of CANJLU010000049.1, from coordinate 10,563 downwards.
GTTTAAAATGACGCTTAAAGTAGTAAGGGGACGTGGTTATCAACCCGCATCGCTACGCAAGGCAGATGATCAGTTCGTGAGTGAAGTCGGTTCATTACAATTGGATGCGCGTTTTAATCCAATACTACGTGCGACCTACTCCGTTGAAAATGCGCGTGTTGAGCAGCGTACGGACTTAGATAAATTAGTGATTGATTTAGAGACAAACGGTACTATCGAGCCTGAAGAGGCGATACGTCGTGCTGCGACGATTATACAAGAACAATTATATGCTTTTGTTGAATTACAACATGAAACAGAAGATGAAGTTGTTGAAGATCTGGTTGATATTAACCCCATGTTATTACTTCCTGTTGATGAGTTGGAATTGACGGTACGAGCGGCTAATTGTTTAAAAGCTGAACATATTTATCGTATTGCCGACTTAGTCACCAAAACAGAATCAGAACTTTTATCTACACCGAATTTAGGTAAAGTGTCTTTATGGGAAATTAAAACCGCTTTACAAAAACGTGGATTATCTTTAGGTATGGATGTTCCTTTGCAGCAACTAACTTCTCTAAAGAAATCTTTAGAAGGTGCAGAAGAAGCAGAAAAATTAGAAAAAACTGAAGATATTAACAAAGATTAATTTAAAGGGCTAAGTGTTATGCGTCATCTTAATTCCGGTCGTCGATTAGGCCGAACATCCAGTCACAGAACCGCGATGTTTCGCAATATGGTTACTTCCTTGTTAGCCAAAGAAATTATATGTACAACCTTAGCTAAAGCTAAAGAACTCCGTCGAGTTGCCGAACCGCTTATTACTTTAGCGAAAACTGATGGCGTCGCTCAACGACGCTTGGCTTTTGATCGTATACGTAATAAAGAAGCAGTGGCTACGCTTTTTAATACCGTAGGTCCACGCTTTAAAAAAAGACCTGGCGGTTATTTACGTATTTTGAAATGCGGATATCGTGCCGGTGATTGTGCGCCTATGGCTATGGTTGAACTTGTCGAACGCACAGAGAGTGACACTAAATCATCGTAACAAATGAATTTACAGCGGATACTCTTTTATTTAGTCTGTTGTAAAGCATTTTCGTTTTTGCGAGCAACGTAGGTAGTGGCATCCATGGATGGCCGCGGTCTCGCCAGCGTTTCGTTCTTTCCATGACAACTGTTTTATGCTTGTGTTATTTCTTTCGCCTTAACCAACGCTGCTTCTAATTCTAGATTGAATTGTTCCAGTAGCTCGTTAGAATAAATTTGTTGTGCGATGGCCTTTTCCAGTGCAATGATGCTGACCTTAAGCCGTAACCATCCACAATACACACAAGAACCCAGTAATTTATGCAACCGATCTTCAAGTTTTTGCTGTTGTTGGTTTCGAAAAGCAGAATTAATTTCTGCTTGTAACATAGGAGTTTCTTTTATAAACAGATCGAGTAATTCCTTTAATATTTTGCTCGAATTTTTTGTGAAAGCTTTATCTATATTTTTATCCATGATCGGCAGATCGGATGGTTTTTTTTCCATATTCATTATCCTCAAAGTTGCCATATAATTTTTCAGTTTACTCAATGGGCCTAATCTAAGCGAGTCATTCATTTTATAGGCATATGAGAAATCTGTTGATTGTTTCTCTTTTAGGCCTATGTTTAAATGAAGAATATTTTACTCAACTGTCGAAACTTTGTGGCTAAATTATCTTATTGTATTTCTGATGAAGAGCTTAAAGCAGCATTATTAGAATTTAGACATTTACAAGACATATTACGTTGGGGGTTTACCCAATTTAATAAAGCAAATCTCTATTATGGTCATGGCACCGATAATGCATGGGATGAAATACTTTATTTAGTGTTATCCACACTAAAACTTGGCTCGCATTTAAATCCATGTTTTTTAGCGGCTAGTTTAAGCTTAGCTGAGCGTCGTTTACTTATAGAAAATATTCGCCAGCGTGTTGAAGATCGTATTCCCACTGCTTATTTGGTGAATGAAGCAAACTTTGCGGGTTTATCATTTTATGTCGATGCACGGGTGCTGATACCACGCTCACCGATAGCTGAATTAATTCAACGCGATTTTAGTCCCTGGATTGAAGATACTAAAAGAATCAATACAATACTTGATATTGGAACGGGTAGTGCTTGTATCGCGATTGCCTGCGCGTATGCTTTACCTGAAGCACGTATTGATGCGGTTGATAATTCGAAAGATGCATTAGCGGTAGCCGCTATTAACGTAGGCACGCATAAATTACAAGGTCAAATTAATTTAATCCACTCCGATCTTTTTCAAAACTTAACTGGTCGACTTTACGATATTATCATTAGTAATCCACCCTATGTTGATGCTGAAGACTTTGCGAGTTTGCCGCCAGAATATCAGCATGAACCTGCTGCGGCTCTGGCTGCGGGTGAGGATGGTTTAGATTTTGTTACTCAAATTCTTAAGCGCGCCAGAAAATATTTGAAAGAAAAGGGTATTTTGATTATAGAGGTGGGTAATAGTAAAAAAGCATTAATCGATCGTTATCCACAAATTCCTTTTTTCTGGCTTGAATTTGAACATGGTGAAGCGGAAATTTTTTTATTAACCCAAGAGCAATTAACTCGTTATGAGCAAGAAATTTAATTTAGCCATCGTTGGCGCTACCGGTTTTGTTGGTCAAGCGGTATTAAATATTTTACAACAGCGAAAATTTCCGATTAAGCATCTCTATCTACTGGCTAGTGAACGTTCTTCTGGCGAGACGATGGAGTTTAATAAACAGCCATTAATCGTATCCGATTTAGTTGAATTTGATTTTAAGCAAGCTGATATCGCGATATTTACAGCGGATTCGGCAATTTCTGCTCAATATGTTCCAGAAGCGACGCAAAAGGGTTGTTTAGTTATCGATAATACACCGCAATTTCGTTACGACGACGATGTTCCTTTAGTAATCCCCGAGGTAAATCCCGAAGCATTACTCGCTTATAAAAAACGTCATATTATTGCTAATCCAAATTGCTCTACGATACAAATGTTAGTCGCTTTGAAGCCGATCTATGACGCCGTTGGTATAAGCCGTATTAATGTTGTAACTTTTCAATCCGTTTCAGGAGCAGGGAAAGCTGCATTCCATGAGCTGATTCAGCAAGCAGGCCAATTACTAAATGGTTTACCCATTAAGCAGCCACAAGCATTTACTCAGCAAATTGCTTTTAACGTTATCCCGCATATTGATGAGTTTGAAAAAAATGGATATACACGCGAAGAAATGAAAATGGTCTGGGAAACGCAAAAAATTTTTGCAGATGCAGAAATTCAAGTGAACCCCACCGCGGTAAGAGTTCCGGTGTTCCATGGACACTCTGAAGCGGTGCATATAGAAACAAAGAAAAAAATAACTGCTAGCCAGGCCAAGCAGTTATTAAAAAAAGCTCCAGGTATATTAGTTATCGATAAGCTTGCCAATAATGGTTATCCAACACCCATTTCCCATGCTAATAACGATAAAGTGTTGGTAGGTCGGCTTCGAGAGGATATTTCCCATCCCTTGGGTTTGGACATGTGGATCGTTGCGGATAATATTCGTAAAGGCGCCGCCCTAAATGCCATACAAATTGCTGAATTAATGATTGAGCGCTATATCTAGGCCACCTATCAGCGGAGTCAAATTTGCTTCAGGAGTACCCTTGACGTCTGTATCTTTAGAGTAAGCTAGGTTAAAATAGTCGCATGAGTGGGTTTGACCAAGCGTTGCGAATATGACTGATAATACAAATAAAAAAAATCCTTGTTTAGAACATGACGAGCTACCTTCCTCCACTGAGATGGAAGCTTTTTTTTATGCAAAGCATATCGACCCCGTCGTTAATTTAGAAGAAGATGATGATGAGGATGGCAGCGGCGTCGGTACGGTGACGCTGAGTGTTGAACAGCTGTCGGCCTATCTACAAGCGGCATTTAATAAGGAACGCCGACAGCGTGTAGATGGACAGAGAAAATTTGCTGCCTGTCCTTTATCAGAAGATCCTAACAATTTGTTGGGTAAGAAAAATTCGCGGTCGTGTGGTTTTGGAGAATCGCCCCAGATACATCCCTTATTAGCGAATAGTCAGCAGTTTAGCGGTGATGATCCTTCAATAAGTGCAAATCCTATAGAGAATTCCGAGGCTAGTAAAAAATTTCCCGAAAAACGCCTAGAAAATCAATTACGGTTACAAAAAAATCTTGGTTTAGGTGCAAGCAAAAGTGTAACGCTTGCTAGATAATAAATGTTAAAGCCTACTTTCGCTCAAGAAATTTTGTTTGGTACACTTAATGGTGTAGAGCGGTATATCCAAGCGGGGGCGGATATAGAAGAAACTGATGAGTATGGTTTCTCACCGTTAATAGAGGCGACGATTGCCAATAAGCTAGAGGTTGTTGAGCTATTATTAGAATATGGATCCGATATCAATAATGCCGATACCACGGGTCGCACTGCATTACATTGGGCAGCCGATAATCACAATTTAGCTTTATGTGAATTATTACTTGCAAATAAAGCCGATGCTAATGCTTATACCAGCGCGGGACAGCCTGTTTTAGTTTATCCTTTATTGAGACAGCAAAATGAATTAAAAAAATTACTTTATCGATATGGTGCTAAATTAGGATTTGCTCAAGACTTTATCCAAGCTAAATTACTCGGACATCGTTATGAATTGGTAGGTCAGGTCGATATTGTTAATGGCGCAGGACGTTTTATAGAGATAAATTACGAAGGATTTTTTTTAGAGTTTACACTCGACGTCATACTCAATTCTTTGTGTCGCTATCAGAATAATTTTTCTTCACGCCATTTGCGGCCTTACTTCGACAATTTAGAAAAATTGATTGCCGCATTTTCTAACGCGCAGGCATTACTTAAATATCAACGTTATACGATTAATATTCAGGATCATACGCATAGTATCGATGCCTTGTTAGATCAAGAATTACTGTTGTTACCCATCGCTTATGAAGGCCATGCCATTGCATTGATTAAATATAAAAATTGGCTGGTGCGCTGTGATCGAGGTGAAAATAGTCATCGTGAAGGCAGTATTGTTATCTATGAATGCCAGCATCCCTATGCTTGGAATAATGAGTTTTGTAAACAATTAATTTACACGCGTCTATCTCGTGAGTTTCTAACTCAAGGGATACATCGCCACTTGGGTTTAGTCACTGTTGCAAACCTACCCATCCAGGGCCAAGTTATCGGTAATTGCTCTTGGGCAAATATCGAAGCAAGTATTGCAGGTATATTATTTTTGCTGTCTGGAGTCGGTACTAAAGACCAATTAGTTTCTGGTTTTGAAAAATATCAACAGCAAGCTTTAGGTTTTTTTCAGGATTGGCAAACCTGGGATAAAGATCGTGCCTTAGAGGAATGTATACAAGGGTTTTATTATAGCAATAAAGTTCGAGGAGCCACTAAAGCGACTATTTTAGCCGCCATTTTATTCCAAAAGTCGACGCTAAATCTTAGTAATCTAAAACAAGCCGAAGCCATATTAAAAATTTTAACTTTAGACGATTATAATTATTTGCTAAAAAGTTACTTGAATGTATATTGGCAATTAAATAAAACTGTGCAGGGAAAAAACTTGGTTGGCTTGCTAGATGCTTGTGGTATCAGCCGAGAATTTTTATAACAATGGTTTTCTCTCTGTGGTATAAAAATTAACGAATCCGTCATAGCGAGGCCGAAACGTCAGTGCGGCCGTGGCCATCCATATATTGCCGCGCACCTACGGTGCTCGCAATGACGATTAATATTTTATACGCTACAGAAAACAGAGGTTTTGAATACTAAGGAACAGAAAGATGAATAGGGAACTAACCACGGGGCGACGCAGTTTTTTCACTCCAAGAGATACGAAACAAAGGTACATAGAAAATTGGATTAGTAAGGTAAACCAATTTAATAAAAAATCCATTTATGATCTAACTTGGAAGACTTTTTACCATGAGTTATGCAGAATCGGTATTAAAGAGTTTTTAAATCAATATGGATATTCTTCTAAAAAAAAGTTGCAACTCCTCATAGCAAAATCAAATCTTTGGCCAAAAAAAGTAACTTTGTATGATTTTGAAAACAGTTCCGAATCAGAGTTAATTAGGTTCATAGGAAATAATTTTTTTGAAAAAATTACTAATCAGATAAATTTTAATGCAAAAAATCATAAATTATCGACCATTCACCATTACATTTATCATTGCAGCTTGAATTTTACGGCGATAAGTTTGGGTTTTTCTAGTAAACAATGTTTTTTGAATTTTTTTGCACAAACGCTTTATGTCCCTGAGTGTTTAGAGAATATAGTCCAAAATCTAAGGCGAAGTATCGAAAGTCTAAGCCAAGTCTCTCCTGTTAACTTGCAGAAAGAATTGAGGGATCTTTATGATAAACCGTTAGCTAAGAATAGAAATTTCATCAAGTATAACTTTACATTAGAGGAGCTTAAATTAGCGCTAGAAAATGAACCTACCGCGCTAGTAATAGCGAGCTTAGGCGGTAGTAATGCCTGTATCGTCAATAAGAAGTTGCAAACCTTGAGGCCTTTACTTGATGTAAATTTACGAATTTTAAAGCAGCAATCTTGGGAATCTCTGCAGGCAGATACGCCGATTTTCATTTGGAAGATAAAATTATATCAACTTTTCTCGGGCCAAGTCATGTTGGATCAATGGCCGGCCACTTTATATAAACCTCCACGGCTATATAGTTTTCGCAGTTATCTTTGGCAGTTTTTCACGTCACGTCGAGCACAGGAAGCCCACTCAGATACGCCATTGAATCTTCATCATTCTCATCCTTCTGTTTCTTCTTTTTATGCGACTGAGATAGCGGTGAGCGAACGTTATGTGCATACTTACAACCCTTAAACTTAAGCTTATTTCTCGGCTAAACCAGATGAATTGTTTGTGTTATCAATACTTAATTAGAATAATTTATCCCATTGTAATTACTGCATCGAATGGAGTATACTCTGTGCCGCTATCGCGGGGTGGAGCAGTCTGGTAGCTCGTCGGGCTCATAACCCGAAGGCCGTAGGTTCAAATCCTACCCCCGCTACCAATTTATTGTGTGAGAGGCCCCATTATGGGGCTTTTTATTTTGACTAGACTAGCGCTAAATATCAGCAGCCAGGAGTGTATTAGCCCATACACGAGGGTGTGCGCATTGAGTGGCTTTATATTCACAAGTGCGAAGAGCGTAGACGATGAAAAACAATTCAGCGATAGAAGCAAAGATATTGCCGACGGTTGAAGCCCTGGGTTATGAGTTATGGGCCTGCCTCTATCTGACACAAGGTCAACAAAGCGTGTTGCGTATCTATATTGATAGTGAAAAAGGTATTACCGTCGCTGACTGCGAACGGGTAAGCCGCCAAATTAGTGCATTATTGGATGTGGAAGACCCTTTATTAGGACGTTATAACTTAGAAGTTTCTTCTCCGGGCTTAGATAGACCCCTTATTAAAGAGAAGCATTTTCAGCGTTATGTTGGTCATACGGTGCGTGTTGCTACGCACACGCCCATCGATAATCAACGTAAATTTAAAGGTCTTTTACAATCAGTAGGAGTAGCTGGGATAGTGTTAAACCAGGATGGGAAGGAATTAGTGTTAACGTGGGACAATATTTTGCGTGCGAATGTATTGCCTGAAATGAATAAATAACCGGAGGCAGGCTATGAAAAAAGAAATTTTATTAGTGGCAGAGACGGTATCTAACGAAAAAGATGTTGATAAAGAGTTAATTTTTAAAGCGATAGAAGCCGCTTTAGCGATGGCTACCAAGAAAAAAGCAGGTGAAGATATCGATGTCCGAGTGGCTATCGATCGCCGCACCGGTGACTACGATACTTTTCGCTACTGGACAGTCGTTGCGGATGAAACTGTGGCGAGTCATCTTGGAGATGCTCATATCCCCTTTGAGCCCTTAAAACAAATACTATTAAGCGAAGCTAAAAAGCGTGATCCAAATAGCCAAATTGGGGACGTGGTAGAAGAGCATATGCCTTCGGTGGAGTTTGGCCGTATTGCAGCGCAAACGGCAAAGCAAGTCATTATCCAGAAGGTCAGAGAAGCCGAACGCGCTAAGATAGCCGAGGCCTATACCAGTCGTATTGGTGAATTGTTATCAGGAATAGTCAAGCGTATTACACGAGAAGGTTTGATCGTGGATTTAGGCGCAAGCGTAGAAGCGTTTGTTCCACGCGAGGAAATGATACCCCGTGAAGAAGTACGATCTGATGATCGTTTGCGTGGCTATTTATATGCCGTGAATCCGCAAGTGCGAGGTCCTCAGTTATTAATAAGTCGCACACGCCCAGAAATGTTGATTGAACTCTTTAAGATAGAAGTGCCGGAGATTGGTGAAGAGTTGATTGAAATTAAAAGCGCCGCGCGTGATCCTGGTTCACGTGCAAAAATTGCAGTTAAAACCAATGATGGTCGCATTGATCCGATAGGTGCTTGCGTTGGTATGCGTGGCGCGCGAGTACAAGCCGTCTCCAGTGAATTAGCTGGTGAGCGAATTGATATAGTGTTATGGGATGATAACCCAGTTCAATTAGTTATAAATGCGATGGCGCCTGCTGAGGTGGCTTCTATCGTGGTGGATGAAGATACCAAGGTGATGGATGTAGCTGTACAAGAGGAACAATTATCACAAGCCATTGGTCGCAATGGTCAAAATGTACGTTTAGCCAGTGAACTAACCGGATGGATAATTAATGTTATCACTATAGAAGAAGCGGCCAAAAAAGTGGTTAAAGAATCGGAAGGTTTACAAAATCTTTTTATGGAACAACTTGCCATAGATGAAGAAATAGCACAGATGTTAGCGCGAGAGGGATTTACCAGTTTAGAAGAAATTGCTTATGTATCAGAGCAAGAGCTATTAGATATTGAAGATTTTGATCCAGAGTTAGTAGAGACGCTGCAAAATCGTGCTAAAGAAGTGTTAGCGACACAAGCTGCCGCTAAGCAAAAATCGACGATATCTGAACAGGGTAAATTTTTAGAGCCGCATCAAGATTTACTTTCTTTAGAAGGAATTACCGAAGAGATAGCAGTCACATTAGCTAAAAAAGGTGTTTCTTCACGCGAGGCATTAGCCGAGTTGGCAGTCGATGATTTGTTAGATATTATCGAATTAGATCGTGAAACAGCGGGTAAGTTAATCATGGCTGCACGTGCTCCTTGGTTTGCCGAAGAGAAAAAATAGGAGTCAAAAGTAGAGCTATTATTTTTTATAAAAAAAAATTAAAGTTCGATAGGTAAGCAGCAACAATACACATTCAGAAGAACTTAAGTAAGTTTTCGAAGCTGTCAAATATTGGCAGGAGAAGCATAGTATGACAGAAAGTATTAAAGATAAAACTGCAAATAAAGTTTCTACAGAGCTTGAAAAAGAAACCTCTGCGGATAATAACCCTAAAAAAGTAATTACGTTGACTCGTACTCGTAAAAGCACGAGTTTGCTTAAAGTGAAAGATACTTCAGGTAAGGCCAAAACTATTAAAGTTCAAGTTCGTAAAAAACGAACTTATGTGAAAAGTAATGAAGGCTTGATAGATGAAGAGACTAATCGCGCTAACCAAGCAAAAGAAATTAAAGAAGCAGAAGAATTAGCCCATCAAGCAGAAAAAGCCGCTGCAGAAAAATTGATTACACCCGAAGCGCAAGCAGAACCCACTGCCGAAAGTAATAGTCCAACCAATGAAGAGCCGGTGGTATCTAATGAAACAGTGGAAAAAGAACAAGTGTCTGTACCTGAGAAAAAATTCATTGCGCCTACAACAAATTTAGAAAAAAAATCTAAACCTAACGAAAAAGTGATTATTGCTTTACCTACCAATGCAGAAAGATTGGAACGTGAGAAAAAGCATAAAAATCGCAATTTAAAAGAAAAAGAGCTAGCGAAATACCGACATAAAACGATTTATCAGCTTGAAGATGAGTCCGACGAACAATTCCGTTATCGTAAAAAAACCGGTAAGCACAAGCGACCGGATCAGTTTTTACAACAACAATTTGAAAAGCCGACGGTAGCTGCCATACACGAGGTTGGAATTCCTGAAACGATTACAGTGGGTGATTTAGCGCAAAAGATGTCGATTAAGGCAGCTGAAGTGATTAAAGCGTTAATGAAGTTGGGTGTGATTGCAACTATTAATCAAGCTATCGATCAGGATACCGCCATACTCGTTGTAGAAGAAATGGGACATATTGCTAAGCCTGTCAGTTCCAATGCATTAGAAGAAGGTTTAGTGAATACCACGCAACAACAAATGGGTGAATTGCTGGCGCGTCCACCAGTAGTAACCATTATGGGTCATGTTGATCATGGGAAAACTTCTCTTTTAGATTATATTCGACGTACCAAAGTAACTCAGGGAGAAGCGGGGGGTATTACCCAACATATCGGTGCTTATCACGTAGAAATACCCAAAGGAGTTATTACATTTTTAGATACTCCTGGACATTCGGCGTTTACAGCGATGCGAGCACGAGGTACACGCGTCACTGATATCGTTGTTTTGGTTGT
>CANJLU010000048.1 GCA_947475085.1 Coxiellaceae bacterium | reverse complement strand
TCTGCGCCAATGATACTTTGGGGTTCCCCCATGGGAAAGTAGGGCATCGCCAGGCTACTGTGTAACCAAAAAACCCGCTTAACCGCGGGTTTTTTCTTTTATAATTGGCGTCTGTTGCTTTATTTCTTTGTTAAATTGTTTTTTCCGTTTCTCATGTACTTTCCAGTACACTCCGCTACTCAAAAACAATTCGCCTCGAACTAAAGCAATATACTTGATTATTATAATAGTTTGGCTCATTTCGCAGCGCCTGGCCAAAAATTTAATTGCGAAGAGTATATAAGGCGTCTTTTTATTTACAATTTATGTTACAAACTCAATATAAACTGGAAGACTTCTCTTACGAACTTCCTGAGAAGCTAATAGCGTGCTACCCATCGAATCAGCGTACTGGTAGTCGTTTACTTTGTTTAAATAAAAGTAAAGGTGATATTGAACATAAAAAATTTAAAGACATATTAAATGTTATAAATGCAGGTGATTTGTTAATTTTAAATAATACACAGGTTATTCCGGCGCGCTTGTTCGCAAACAAAACGACGGGTGGCAAAGTAGAAATTTTAATTGAGCGTATTTTAGATAAAAAACGGGTTTTAGCGCAATTAAAATCAAGTAAACTCTTGAGGTTAGGCACGAAATTAATATTAGAAAATGGTGTGAGTCTAGAAATATCTTCTAGGGTGGAAAATATATTTGAATTAATTTTTTTAGTGGAAGTTCCCTCTATTCTAGAGCTACTAAATAAAATAGGCCATATTCCATTACCCCCCTATATACAAAGAGCGGATGAGTTATTTGATTGGGAGCGTTATCAAACTGTATTTGCCTCCGCACCTGGTGCAATTGCTGCACCCACAGCAGGTTTGCACTTTGACGAAGATTTGTTAGCTCAATTAAAAGCTAAGGGCGTCAATATTGCTTATATTACATTGCATGTTGGCGCAGGAACTTTTCAACCTATTCGTAGCATTCGCTTTGAAGATCACCGCATGCATAATGAGCATGTGACGGTGTCAGAAGCTGTTTGTGACCAAATAACCCTTACTAAGCAAAAAAATAAACGTGTTATAGCGGTGGGCACGACAACGGTTAGGAGTTTAGAGACCGCCGCTTTAAATGGCCAATTAAAAGCATTTGCCGGAGATACGCGCCTTTTTATTTATCCAGGTTTTAAATTTAACTGTGTCGATGCCCTAATTACTAATTTTCATTTGCCGCAATCGACATTGTTGATGTTAGTGTGTGCCTTTGCAGGCTATGAGTCTGTTATGCAGGGATATCGCGAGGCTATTAAACTAGAATATCGATTTTTTAGCTATGGCGATGCCATGTGGATTAGTTAGAGAGAATTTTCAGCACACAAAATTTGCGAATAGGCAGCGAACCAGGTAAATTGCTTGGCTTAATATGATTTCCTCAGGAGAAAAGTATGAGTTTTTTTATCACTGATGTGTTGGCGCAATCAACCGCTACTTCTGTATCCCCTCAAGCGAATGGATATTCTCAAATTTTAATTTTATTAGGCTTTGTCGTTATTTTTTACTTGTTATTGTGGCGGCCACAAGCAAAGCGCGCGAAAGAACATCGCCAATTAATGGCCAGCTTAGCGGTAGGTGATGAAGTGACGACTACCGGTGGGATTGTCGGTAAGATTGCTCGGCTCAATGATGATTTGCTTAGCCTAAAAGTTGCAGAAAACGTTGAAATTAATATACAAAAAGCAGCTGTTTCTAGTGTCTTACCTAAAGGGACTATAAAGTCTTAAACCACTTATGCTCAATAAATATCCTCTCTGGAAAAATAGTTTATTACTGGTGTTGTTGATACTCGGTTTTATTTATGCAGCACCTAATCTTTTTCCAGAGCAGCCCGCGGTACAAATTTCTCCTTCTACAGCAATAATGCATGTGAATTTGGAAGCTTTACAAGCTAGAGTCAACGCATTGATTAAAGCAGTACAGATTTCTCCTGTTAGTGAAGAGCTTAATCAGCAAACGCTTTTACTGCGATTCAATAACACCGATACTCAGCTTAAAGCCAAAGATATTTTATCTTCTGAATTAGGTGATGATTATACGGTAGCGGTTAATTTATTGTCATCGACACCGCGATGGATGCAGGCTATTGGTGCATCTCCGATGAAGTTAGGGCTGGATCTACGCGGCGGTGTACACTTTGCTTTAGAAGTTGATATTAATAATCTTATTGCGCAACGCATGCAGGGCTTAGCAAAAAATATTAGTGAAAATCTTCAACAAGCACGTATCCGTTATATGGAATTAACGCCAAACGAAAAACAATTATCTATTTTATTCAGGGATACAAGTAGCTTAACGCAAGCGAAAAATTTGTTGCAACAACAGTTTCCAGCATTTGAATTTTCCGAAGTAACCGACAATCCCAAACAGCTTATTGTTGTTTGGTCAAATCAAGGGCTCAATAGCTTACGACAACTGGCTATAGACCAAACTATCAATACTTTACGAAATCGAATTAATGAACTCGGGGTTGCTGAACCGATTGTTCAACAACAAGGAAGCAATCGAATTTTAGTTGATTTACCGGGCGTCCAGGATATTGCGCGAGCACAACAAATTTTAGGTGGGACAGCGACCATAGAATTTCGTTTAGTGGATACATTGCATGATCCGCATCTCGCTCAAACAAATAACGCTGCACCTGTGGGTTCGCAACTCTATCAATATGAAAATCAACCAGTATTACTGAACAAACAGGTTATTTTAACGGGTAATTCGATTACTGATGCGTCAACTAGTTTTGATGAGTCGGGACGATCCGCGGTCAGCATTAGTTTGGGTGGAGGTGGAGAAAGTTATTTTCATCAGGTCACCGGCGAAAATGTGGGTAAGCCACTGGCTATAGTCTATGTTGAAACTAAAAGCACTGTAAAAGTTGTGAATGGGAAAATTACACATATTCCTCGTAAGGTGGAACGAATCATCAGTATTGCCAGAATTCAAACCGCACTACCACCTAATTTTCAGGTAACAGGTTTAACCAATCCACAAGAGGCCTTAAACCTATCTTTATTATTACGTGCGGGCGCTTTGCCAGCACCGATTTACGTAGTTGAACAACGTACGATAGGTCCGCAGTTAGGCGCAGAGAACATCCATAAAGGAGTTATCTCTATTGTGGTAGGATTTATTTTGGCTGTTGTGTTTATGGCTATTTATTATGGAGTATTTGGTGTCATTGCAGATATAGCTTTAGCACTTAATTTAGTATTATTAGTTGCTTTATTATCTTTGTTGGGGATGACGTTAACTTTACCCGGTATGGCAGGGATCGTGTTAACGGTCGGTATGGCGGTTGATGCTAATGTCTTAATATTTGAGCGTATTCGTGAAGAATTACGCAATGGTGTGTCACCACAAGCGAGTATTCATGCGGGTTATGATCGTGCGTTAATCACAATTATTGATGCCAACGTGACAACCTTAATTGTCGCATTAATATTGTTTGGCGTTGGTACAGGTTCGATTAAAGGATTTGCAGTGACTTTAACCATAGGATTACTTACTTCTATGTTAACCGGGATCATGATAACCAGAGCCTTGATCAATGCATGTTATGGGGGACGTCCTCTAAAACGTTTGCCGATTGGTATTTAGTTTTAAAGAGTAAAAACTGTGGAATTTTTTAAAAAACAAACCCATATAAATTTTTTAGGCTTGCGTCGCTGGGCGGTGGGTTTATCTTTGCTATTAGTTATTATTTCGGCCGGGGCCTTAATTACTAAAGGTTTACGTTGGGGTTTAGATTTTACCGGTGGTAGTCAATTACAAGTTTCTTTTAATCACACTGCAGATATACCGTTATTAAGAAAACAATTAGTGGCAGTAGGATTTAAAGATATCTTGGTACAAAGTTATGGAACTTCCCGTGATGTATTGATAAGTTTGGCATCCCATCAACAGACTACGCAACATGATTTAAGCGCACAAATTATAAAAGCTTTACCAGGTGCACAATTAAAGCAAATTGAATATATAGGCCCACAAGTAGGGCGAGAGTTAGCCACACAAGGTGCGCTTGCTGTTTTTATTGCCTTATTAGGCATCATGATTTATATCGCGCTACGTTTTGAATATCGTTTTGCCGTCGGAGCAGCTGTAGCCTTGATTCATGATCCTATTGTTATTTTGGGGATTTTTTCTTTATTTGGGATTGAATTCAATTTGACGGCTTTAGCCGCTATTTTGGCAGTGATTGGTTACTCGCTGAATGATACGATCGTTATCTTTGATCGAATTCGTGAAAACTTTCGTAAGCTACGCAAAGGCACCGCAGTAGAAGTGGTGAATCTATCGATTAACCAAACTTTGTCGCGTACTATCATGACGTCGGCCACGACATTGCTAGTCGTGCTTTCACTCTGTATTTTTGGTGGAACTATGATACATAGTTTTGCTTTAGCCTTAGTGATAGGAATCGTAGTAGGAACTTATTCGTCGATTTATGTGGCAGGAACCATCGCAGTTGCATTGGGTCTGGATCGGCGTAATTTCTTACCTCCCGTCAAAAGTGTCGATGATAGACCTTAATGCAAACAGATTAGAAACACTGATGTTCGTTGGCCAGCATCATGCAATTCAAGACACCCTTTAAAGTTTTTGGCTAATCGCTTGTAATAGTAATGGGCAAAGTTTTGGATTTGCAACCAAAATATGACCGCTAGTAAAGTAATCTTCACCACCTTTTATATCACAGGCTATTCCACCGGCTTCTTGAACCAGTAAAACACCCGCAGCCATATCCCAGGGAGCGAGCTCTAGCTCTAAAGCGGCATCTAAACGTCCGGCGGCAACGTAGGCTAAATCTAATGCTGCCGATCCGGTTCTACGTATACCACTGGCTTGTGACATCATGGCGCGTAAAGCTTCTTTATTTATAGAAGCAGTCAGTGTGTTAAAACCGCGGCTAGGAATTGAGATTCCTATTAAGGATTCTGGAATACTGGAACGTGTACTGACACGTAAACGACGCGTATAACGTTGCGTATTATCTAAATAAGCACCTTGGCCTCGCGTTGCAGTAAAGGTTTCTTGACGCAAGGGGTCGTAGATTAGCGCATGTTCGATACGATTTTTCTCATTGTTTTTAATGGCAATCGAAATAGCAAAATGCGGAAAATCATGCACGTAATTACTGGTTCCATCGAGCGGATCAATGATCCAAGTATAGCTATCACCGTTGATGGGTTCGCTTTCCTCAGCAAGTATTCCATGACTGGGATAGGCATCTTGGATAGTAGCGATAATAATTTTTTCCGCTTTTAGATCAACTTCAGTGACAACGCCGCGATTGTCTTGTTTTTGTTGCATACGCAGTCGGTCTAGGCGGTTCAAACCATCTAAAATAGTTTTGCCTGCCAGACGGGCGGCGCGATCGGCTATATTTAAGAAAGGGTGCATGGATATTGGCGATAGAGTGAAAACTAATACTATATTTTTAAAAGTATAAGAATGATACCATAGCTTATGTCTCTAAAATATCTTTATATGAAGCTATGGAAGCCAGGTATTTAAACAACAATATAAATCTAAACTGATCGACCTCTTAAAAGAATACAAAAGCGGCTAGTCGAAAGGTTTACAGGTAAAGCCATGTCATTTTCACAAATTCGGATCGTCCTCGTTGATACCAGTGATCCTGGTAATATTGGCGCTACTGCCCGTGCGATGAAAACCATGGGTTTAAGACAGCTTTATCTGGTTGAACCTAAGGCCTTCCCACATGTAAATGCTTCGGTACGAGCGAGTAATGCGATTGACGTGTTGGCTGAAGCAGTTGTCGTTGATGATTTAGCGGTAGCACTCCAGGATTGTCATTTGGTATTTGGTACCAGTACGCGTATTCGCGAGCTCAATTGGGTTTCTTTAACTGCTCGAGCGGCGGCTGAGAAAATAGCGATTAAACCTAAGCAAAAAGTAGCTATAGTATTTGGGCGCGAACGATGCGGTCTTACCAACAAGGAATTACAACAATGCCATTTTCAAATTAATATTCCAGCAAATCCCGATTATAGTTCCTTAAATTTAGCCGCTGCCGTGCAAATTGTATGTTATGAATTACGCATGGCCGTTTTACAGCAAGAAAATAAAACTGAGGAACAAGCTATTTCGTTAGCGGATGTCAAACAACAAGAATATTTTTACCAACATTTAGAGGGCGTACTTAATAAAATTGAATTTTTAAAACCGCTGCGTAGCCAACAAATCATGGATAGATTACGTCGCTTATTTGGCCGATCCGAATTAGATGAAACCGAAGTGAAAATTTTACGCGGAATATTAAGCACTATTGAAAAAAAATTAGCTTTTAAGCCATAAATCGATGTTTTATGAATAATTCATTTAACTGTCAATTAATCAAATCGAGCAAGAATTGCCATGCTCGAGTCACCAAAATAAGTACCGCGCATGGGGACGTGTTGACCCCTGCTTTTATGCCCGTGGGAACTCGAGCTTTCGTAAATCATATGACTCCTCATGATCTGATGGATGCAGGTTCGCAAATTATTCTAGGTGGTAATACTTATCATATGTTACTCAATCCTGGTATGGAGGTTATTTTCGCCAGTGGAGGCATGCACCGTTTAATGGCTTGGGATGGCCCGATGTTGACCGACAGCGGCGGGTTCCAAGTATTTAGTTTGTCGAAAAACGCCAAAATTTGTCGCATTGATGCAGATGGCGCACATTTTAAACATTCTATTAGCGGGAAAGTAATCCATTTGACGCCCAAAAGCTCTATTGAGGCGCAAAGAATTATTGGCGCTGATATCATGATGGCGTTTGATGAATGTACACCTGAAAATGGTGGCAGAGATGCCGCGTTAGCGGCGATGGAGCGTACGCATCGTTGGTTATTAGCCTCAAAAGAAGCCTATCTCGCTTCAAATGCAATTTATAGTCATTCACAAGCTTTATTTGGAATAATACAAGGCGGAAGTTTTCGGGATCTACGCGAGTTGAGTGCGCAATTTATTTTAGCGGCGCAACTGGATGGTATTGCAATCGGTGGAGAAGTGATTGGTTTTGATATGCAAAAAACTGCAGAAGTCATCGATTGGGTTCGGCCTTTGCTACCGGATGATAAAGTTCGTTACACCATGGGTGTGGGACTAAATCCGCAAGATCTTATTGATGTGGCCGCTAAGGGAATTGATTTATTTGATTGTGTGGCCCCCACACGCAATGCTCGACATGGTGCGCTATATCACGGGAATATCATCAAAAAGGGGAATTGGTTAGAATTTATGAGTGAAAAAAATCAATCAAGAATATTGATTAAAAAATCCATTTATGCAAAAGATGAAAACCCTATTTTAGCAGGGTGTTTATGCTATACTTGTCGGCATTTCACCCGCGCTTATTTACATTTTTTATTTAAACAAGGATCGTCACTTTATAACCAGCTGGCATGCATACATAACATACACATCATGCACAATGTTTCTGAACAAATTCGACGTATTATTTTTGATGAATAAATGACAATATACTCGTAGCAATTACATTTTTGGCAACACAGACAAAAATTCAAATGCGAAGAGTAGTTTTATTCTAATGGATTGCCAGCGGTAATTTTTTATCGGTTTCTGCGGAACAACATCGATACAAATGCAATAATCGCTAATACTATGAATATGAAAAAGAGTATTTTGGCAATACCGGCGGCTACAACAAAAACACCTGTGTATCCGACGATGGCAGCAATGATAGCAATAGCTAGAAAGATAAATGCCCACGCTAACATAATACATCTCCTCTATTTAAATGGTTTAAGCTTTAAGGTTAGTTGATGAATCCAGTAGTCGCAAGTGGCGACAGTCATTCTTCGAAAAGTGTCGTCATATTTTGGTCGTTTTGACAACAGGAGTATAAAATATGTCTAGAAACGAATCACAAACAATAGATACTGTCTTAAACCCAATCAAGGTTTATGCCCCGTCAAAAAAGTTTTCTGATCAAGCGACAATCAAGTCTATGGCCCAATATGACGAGATTTATCGTTACTCGATGCAGCAGCCCGAACAATTTTGGGCTAACATCGCCGGTGAATTACATTGGATGCAAGCTTGGAAAAAGGTATTAACTTGGCAGGAACCGTATGCAAAATGGTTTGAAGGTGGTAAAACTAATCTGTCTTATAATTGTCTTGATCGACATCTGGAACAATATTCAGAAAAAACCGCATTAATCTGGCAGGGCGAGCCCGAAGAAAAATGTCAGTTTACTTACAAGCAATTACATCAAGCGGTTTGTCGGTTTGCGAATGGCTTAAAAAAATTAGGTGTGAAAAAAGGCGATTGCATCACGCTGTATATGCCTTTAATACCTGAGCTTGTTATTGCCGTATTAGCTTCTGCGCGCTTAGGATGCATACATAATGTGGTGTTTGGTGGTTACTCGGTACAAGCGCTAGACACACGCATTCAAGATTCCCAATCTAAATTTGTGATTACTGCGGATGGCGGCTATCGACGCGGCAAGATTATTCCACTTAAACAGGTGATGGATGAAGCCTTACTCAGTTGTCCGTTAGTAGAAAAAGTGATTATTTATCAACGCACGCATGCTGAAATTCCTTTAAAAGCCGATCGGGATGTTTGGTGGCATGATGTGATAGCCGGACTTAATGAAAACTGTCCTGCGGAAGCGATGGATAGCGAAGATACGCTTTTTATTCTTTACACTTCAGGCTCTACCGGAGTGCCGAAAGGAATTTTTCATTCTACGGGCGGCTATATGGTAGGCGCTTATTATACTTCCAAGATAGTTTTTGATCTAAAACCAGAAGATGTTTACTGGTGTACGGCCGATGTGGGTTGGATCACAGGCCATACTTATGTAGTTTATGGGCCGTTGCTAAATGCCGCAACAGTCCTTATTTATGAAGGAGCGCCCGACTGGCCCAAGCCGGATCGTTTTTGGCAGTTAATTGAAACTTACCGAGTGAGCATTTTTTATACTGCTCCTACAGCAATACGTTCTTTTATGAAATGGGGTAATGAATGGATAGACAAAAAAGATTTATCCAGTTTAAGATTGTTAGGCAGCGTAGGTGAGCCATTAAATCCAGAAGCTTGGGGTTGGTATTTTGAAAAAATTGGTAACAAACGATGCCCGGTTGTTGATACGTGGTGGCAAACCGAAACCGGATCAATAATGATTGCACCACTTCCTGGAGCAACACCTACGAAGCCCGGTTCTGTGGCTAAGCCCTTACCCGGTGTAGAAGTTGACATAGTGGATCCTACGACAGGACTTCGAGTAGAGCAAGGAAAAGGCGGGGCGTTGGTCATCCGTCGACCTTGGCCGAGTATGTTACGCGGTATTTGGAATGATCCAAAAAGATATGAAGAGCAGTATTGGAGTAAAGTTCCGCACGCTTACTTTTCTGGTGATAGTGCGCATTATGATGCACAAAGTTATATTTGGATTATGGGACGTACTGATGACGTCATTAAAGTGTCAGGACATCGCTTAGGGTCTGCGGAAATTGAAGCTGCTTTAGATAGTTATCCAGCGGTTGCCGAATCCGCGGTGGTGCCTATTCCGGATAAAACCACCGGTCAGGCTATCGTTGCTTTCGTTGTACTTAATGATGCCGAAGAACCAACGCCACAATTAAAAACAAATATTATGAATCAAGTTCGAAATAGTATTGGTGCCTTGGCATTACCCAAGCGTTTAATTTTTACGGTTGCTTTACCAAAAACGCGTTCTGGGAAAATCATGCGCCGTTTATTGCAAGATATTGCAGTGAACCGTCAAATTGAGCAAGATACATCGACTTTAGAAGATTTCTCAGTGCTTAAACAAATACAAGAACAACAAAGTCAAGAACAACAAAATGGGGAATCAAGTAATCATTATGCAGAATAAAAATATCATTGTTATTCCAGCACGTTATCAATCCAGTCGTTTTCCAGGAAAGCCACTCAAGTTGATTAAAGGCCATAGCTTAATCTATCGAGTTTGGTGTATTGCTAAGACTATCAGGGGCGTTGATGAAGTCTATATTGCAACCGATCATGCCGATATACAAAATCATGCTTTGGGTTTTGGCGCTAAAGTATTAATGACCGGAGAACATAAGAATGGCACGGAAAGAAGTTTTGCCGCGCTTTCATTATTAGAAAATAGGCCGAATATTATTCTAAATCTGCAGGGAGACGCGGTATTAACTCCGCCTTGGATTATTCAAGCTTTAATCGATGCCATGATCGCTAATCCACAGTTAGAAATAACCACGCCGGCAACGCAAATTGATAGAAACCAATATTCTCTTATGGAAAAAGCCAAATCAAAAGGTGAAGTGGGAGGAACCATGGTTGTTTGTGATAAAGATTTAAATGCCATGTATTTTTCTAAAAGTATGATTCCCTATTTAAGAGACGAAAAGATGCAGTCACCGCCGCTTTATCGTCATATTGGTTTATATGCATATCGTTACGCGGCCTTAAAAACTTATGTTTCATTAACGCCGACCCCCTTAGAAAAATTAGAAGGGCTAGAACAATTGCGAGTACTGGAAAATGGTCAACCGATACGAGTGGTGTTAGTAGATTATAAAGGACATACGCATGCGTCTATTGATAGTCCAGAAGATGTCATTCGAGTTGAAAAATTAATAGACGTAGAAGGCGAATTAGTAGCGTTGTAGTAAAAAATGATATGAGAATTATTTTATCTCGACATGGTAATACTTTTTCTGAAGGCGATCCGGTGGTTTGGGTAGGCGCGACAGAAGATTTACCTTTAGTTGATTCAGGTATTGTACAAGCTAAATGTCTGGCACAAGCTTTGCAAAAAACCGATAGCCATCCTAAAGCCGTGTATTGTGGTCCTTTAAAACGAACGCGTGATTATGCCGCCATTGTATTAGAACAATTACATTCTTCTGAAAAACCCATTGTGGATTCCCGTTTAAACGAGATCGATTATGGAAATTGGTCTGGTCTAAGTAATACGCAAATTCAAGAAATAGGCGAAGCTGAGGAATTATCTGCTTGGGAAAACTTAAGTATTTGGCCAAAAATTGCGGGCTGGTCTGGCTCTCCAACACATATGGCCAAGGAAGTTAAAGCGTTTAGCAAAGTGTTAGTGACTCAGTATGATTCCACCGACACCATCTTAGTGATTTCTAGTAATG
>CANJLU010000047.1 GCA_947475085.1 Coxiellaceae bacterium | reverse complement strand
CGAGAGTTCTGGTTTTAACAACTCTAATTGCAAACGCACTGAACGTAAGGATTTGTGCAGCAAAAAATCATGATCTAAAAAAGCCAGTTCAAAGGCTGGCCAGGCCACTTTTTGCCGGCTACGCTTTTTAACTTCGACTTTTGCGGATGAAAACGGCTTAGAATCTGCAATATCCATTCATTAACCTTGATGGGTATAAATGATAAGTATATCAGTGCTATTCGAGTGTGCCTAATATAAATAAATGATAGTAAAAGCAATACAGACGGTCTTTAATATCAATTAAGATTCGTTCTGGATAAAATTCTTACTTGCACTATTTTAGGTGTATAATTCCTAGTGTCTGAGAGAAAATGAAGAAAAATAATAAGGAAATCTAAATATGGCGGCACTGATGAAATTCGACACCTTAAGTTGGGCAAAAAAATTAGAGCAGGCGGGGGTTCCGCCCCAGCAAGCTGAGATTCAAGTCGACCTTATTTTCCGCGCCATTGATGACAACATTTGTACTAAACAAGATCTACGCGAGCTAGAAGGTAATATCAATATTAAATTAAAAGAGTTAGAGCTTAAAATAGAAGGTTTAAGAAGAGAAAGTCTAGGAATAAAAAACGATCTTGAAGTAAAAATGGAAGGAATAAAGGGAAATCTTGAATTGAAAATAAGAGAAATCAAAAGCGATCTTGAATTAAAAATAGAAAAAGTTTATGCGAATCTTAGTAAGCAGATCGCTAAATGGGTGCTGAGTGTTTCAGCAATCCAGACCGTGGTATTACTCACCTTAATTCGTTTTATGTATTAGGTTGGTCCATGATTTGGTGCATAGTTTACTTTATGAGCTATTAATCTCTTGATAGCGTTCGATTAAGCCCTGGGTGGAGGAATCAAAGTTTTCAGTAGTTTGCTTGCTAGGGTTATTTAAACTTTGATAGATCTGTTTATTTAATTGTTTGCCATATTCAACTCCCCATTGATCAAATGGATTAATCTGCCAAATAACGCTTTGTACAAACACTTTATGTTCATAAAGCGCAATCAGCAATCCTAAACTAAATGGATTAAGTTCATCGAGTGCCAGCATATTATTGGCATGATTTCCCCGCAGATTTTTGTATTGGATATCGCTATGACAACCTTCCATAAAAGCCTTACTTTGACTTAAAGCACTGGCGATGACATGTTGATGATGCCGAATATTAAGTTTGGGATGGCGTAAGCTGCAAATAAAATCCGCAGAAAAATGCGCCGTACCTTGATGAAACAGTTGATTAAAGGCATGTTGCGCATTTAAACCTATGTCTCCGAAAATAATCGGGCAGGTGTCATAATCTACTGCCTCACCATCAATACGCGTCGATTTACCATTACTTTCCATCTCTAACTGTTGTAAATAAGCTGGAAAATACTTTAGTCCTGCATCATAGGCTAATATCGCATGAGCGGAAGATTGAAAGAAATTGACTTGCCATATGCCTAACAGACCTAATAACACTGGCATATTTGCTCGCCAGGGTTGATGGAAAAAATGGCGATCCATAGCATGCGCACCGCTAAGCAGTTCACGGAAATTTGACATACCGATGGCTAAGGCGATCGGTAAACCCACCGCTGACCATAATGAATAACGACCGCCGACCCAATCCCAAAGTGGAAATACGCACTCAGGATCGATACCAAATGCAATGGCTTTCTCGATTTCGCTGGTGACGGTTATGAAATGTTGTTTAATGGCTGCTGAGCTAAATTTTTCTTGAAATAGTTTTAGGATGCTTTTGGCATTCAAAAGCGTTTCGCAAGTGGTAAAGGATTTGCTAGTAATAATAAATAAGCTGCTTTCTAAGTTTATTTTTTCTAATAAGCTTCGTAATGTTCTGTCATCGATCGATGAGATAAAATGAAAGCGTAAGGAGTTTTTTTGCCAGGGTTGCAAGGCATGAACGGCCATTAAAGGTCCTAAATCTGAGCCGCCTATCCCTAAATTAACAATGTCAGTTATTTTTTTGTTGCTAAAGCCGCGCCATTGTTGCCGATGTATTTGTTCCACGAAGTGTTGCATTTTATCTAAACAGGCATGAATTTTTACTAAGACATCTTCGCCATTCACGATTAATCCGGATTTTCGTGGGTCGCGTAATGCGGTATGCAAGGCAGGAAGTTGTTGTGTAGTATTTACACAAGCACCTGAAAATAAAGCGTGGATATGCTGCTTCAGATGAGCATTATCGGCTAATTGAGCGAATAGTGTTAGCGTTTTATCAAGTACCGGATTTTTTGAATAATCAAAATATAAGTTTTTTTCAGTTAAGCTAAATTTTTTAGCACGTAATGGATCATGATGAAATAATTCTGCGAGGCTGATTTTTTCAATTTGTAAAAAATGCTGTTTTAAATCCTTCCAGCTCGCCGACTGAGTCAGTTCGGCTTCGATTCCATTCATATTGTTCTTCCTCGTTTTTTGGGACGTTTGGCTCCTCGCGGCGCTTGCGTTGCGATTAGGATTAATTGTTTTCTGGTTTCATCATCGGCTTCTAAAAATTCAGTCCACCATGTCGCAATGTCGGGATCAATTTCCTTGATTTCGGCGCGTAATAATAAAAAATCATAAGCAGCACGAAAGCGCGGATGATTCATTAAGCGGTGCAACATAAAAGGACGTCGTTGCAACAATCGATGTTGTAAATCCCATATTTCACGAATGGCGGTACTATACCGACGCGGAATAGTAATCAGTTTTTGTTGTTTGCTCAGTGCATAACTTACTGCATGTTGATAGGCAACAAATGTGGGTGTGTGTTGGGCTATGAGTTGTTGAGCTTTAGCTTGTACGGTAGGCCATAAAAACACGGCAAATAAAAATGCCGGTGAAACGGTTTTGCCTTGTTGAATACGTTTATCAGTATTTTCACAGGCAAGTTCTAGTAGTTTGTCGTTGGTATCATCTAGAGAATCTTGCTTAGCGTATGGGAATAATTCATTGAGTAGATGATATTGCTGTAGTAATTGGTAGGTTTTTAAGGCTTGTCCATGATGAAAAAGTTTAAGTACTTCTTCAAATAAGCGAGCGGGTGGCACATGACGCAGTAAAGGCGCGAGTTCTTGTATCGGTTTGGCAGTAGCGGGATCTAACTGGAAACCTAATTTTCCGGCAAAGCGTATCGCGCGTAAAAGCCGAACCGGATCTTCTTGATAACGAGTTCGTGGTTCGCCAATAATGCGTACGATTTTATTTTGTATATCCGTGAGTCCGCCACAATAATCGACCAATGAAAAATCTGCAATATTGTAGTAGAGGGCGTTCATGGTAAAATCTCGTCGCCATACATCTTCTTCAATAGTTCCATAGACATTATCACGTAACAACATACCATGCGTGGCAATCTTGCGATGTTTAAGCGATTTTTTTTTGCTTTGTGCTCTAAAGGTACTGACCTCGATGATTTCCCGACCAAAGCGAATATGCGCGAGACGAAAGCGTCGGCCTATCAATAAACAATTGCGAAAAAGCTTTTTGATGTTTTCAGGACTAGCGTTGGTAGCGATGTCAAAGTCCTTAGGCTTTTGCTTAAGTAAAATATCCCGTAAACAACCACCTACTAAATAAGCACTATATTTATGTTGATTGAGTCGGTAAAGAACCTTAAGCGCATTATCACTAATATCTTTGCGGGAAATAGTATGTTCAGCCCTAGGGATGATGTTGGCTGGTGCGTGCGCTATTTTTTTGGGGAATAGTCGATGGAAAAACTGCTTAATAATGGGGATCTTCCTCTTTTGTATAATTCATTAATGGGTAGGTTTGACAAATTGATAGACAATTTTTTGCTCAAAAACCTATGAAAACCCACTTCTAGGCAGGTATGCTACCAAAATTCTTTCATAATAGTATAAAAAAATCACGGTCTTGGCGAGCGAATGTCTAGATTGCCGCGCGCCTGCGGCGCTCGCAATGACGAACAATAAGCTGCGGCGATCGTAATGCCGTCAACACGCTAACCCTCGCAATGAAGAACAATTGCTGCGGCGCTCGCAATGGCGTTCATGTTCGTAAGACGTCAACGTGCTAGAAACCTTGCAATGACGTTCAACATAGCTATGGTGCTTGTAATGACAAAGTTGCTTATGAGCTCGCAATGATGATTAAGCCTAGTGTCACTAAGTTGAAGCTTTATAGACTAACAAGATCAACAGATCTTCCTTACGTAAAATTGTATCTTTACTTGGATTAATTTTCCTGACACCTTTGCGCTCCATGCCTAATACGATTCCATCGATATGATTTTTTTGCATGGCTTCTTCTATAGTAAGTCCAACAAACGCATGGCTTTTATCAAGTAAAAAAGTTTTTAGCTCCAGATGATTAAATAATTCCAGTTCTTCTTGATAGATGTTTACCTGTAATAGCTGACTAAAGGTATCGATTTGTTCGTCACTACCTAAAATAAACAGTTTATCATACAGCCTGATTTTTTCATGATGTGGCGGAGTCAAAATGATTTTGGGGCCACGATACAGCGCAACCACATGGATGCCAAATTGTTGCGCCAAATCTAATTCTTGTATGGTTTTATTAATAAAATAATAATTATTCTGGATATCAGTGCCTTTTAAATTGACACCCCAAGCGCTTAATTCATCTTTGGAAGTTTCTTGTATGCTCGGCGTTTTAATATTGGCTAGAAATCTTTTTTCTAACCAAGGATAAAATTTTTGTAAAGGTTTATGTAATAAACTAAATAAGGTAAACGCAATAAGGATGAGCAGTAAAATAATCGACCAGGTATGAAAATAAGTGACGGCTAACGTCGTGATGACGGTTAAAGTAAAAATCCATCCTATGGCAATAATAGGTTTAATGGCTGCCAGGCGTCGATGCGGGAAAGCGCGGTAGGCAAAAATCATGCCCCAGATAAATGGCGAAGCTAATAATAAGGCAATCAGACAACTTAAGGTGTTGACCCAATAAGTTGCAGTGATCCATTCACTAATTTTTGGAAATATCCATTTTTCACTTAAGCTAAAAATAATAGCCACCATGACGCTATTAATCAGCAAGCGCGTGATGTATTGACTGTAAACCGCACGTTTTTTCTTCAATCTTAGGTAACGATGGATGAGTATCGTGTAATGACTGAGTAGCTGTTTCACGCTCGTGGGAAGATTTTTTTCTAAAAGTTTACTCAATGCCGCCGAGGACATAATGAGATACGGCGTGGTAAACGTGGTTACGGCCGATACGGCAATAATAATAGGAAATAGCGCAGGGCGCGTCACTTGTAATGTCAGTCCTAAGCCGGCAATAATAAAAGAAAACTCACCGATTTGCGCCATACTAAAGCCGGCGCGCACCGACGTGGTTAAACTTTGTCCCGATGCTAAGGCGCCGGTGCCGGTAGCAAGAATTTTAGCGATGATGGTGATGATAGAAATGAGTAGTACTATCCAAATATTTTGCAAGATCATACTCGGATCGATCAGCATACCCACCGAAATGAAAAACACTGCCGCAAAAATATCGCGGATCGGCCGCATATATTGTTCAATAAATTGAATTAAATCGGTTTCAGCGAGTATGGAACCCATAATAAAGGCGCCTAATGCCGTGGAATAACCAAAATACGCGGCAATGCAGACCAATATTAGACACATCGCTACGGAAACAATCGTTAAAGTTTCTTGATTGGCGACGTCGACTAGTTTTCGAATCAGTGTAGGAATTAAAAAGTAACCGATCAAAAACCAACTGCCGACCACGATAAAAAGTTTAATAGCGGAGTCTGCGAGTGTGGCAGAAATAACCGCATGTGTGCCGACCACGATAGAGAGTCCGGCCAGCAATAAAATCGCGAGTAGATCTTCGACGATCAACACACCAAAGACCAGTTCAGCAAAGTGTTTGCTTTTTAAACCCAATTCTTCCATGGCTTTGATGATAATAGTGGTCGACGAGATGGATAGTGCCGCGCCTAAAAAAATACAATCATACGTGGACCAGCCCAATATTTTGCCTAGCACAAAGCCTATCGCTAAAACTATCAGTACTTCAAACAAGCCAGTAATGATAGCCGGTGTGCCGACGCGTTTCAGTTTATGAAAACTGAAATCTAAACCGAGTGAAAACATCAAAAAGATAACGCCCAATTCGGAGAGCGTATGTAAGCTAGGTACGTCAGTAACCAGATCATAGGGCGGCACATGCGGGCCGACAATAATTCCGGATAACAGATAACCCAATACGACCGGTTGTCTTATTTTTTGAAATAGCAGTGTGACTAAGCTGGCGACGCCTAGTATGACAGCGAGATCTTTAATCAGTGGAGCAAGGGGTTGCATAGATGTATTGTTAGTCTTCTTTTAGGATATATCAAGTTTTTGCATGACTTTGTATTACAGCTTTAGTGAAAACGATTCATTGCTTGCATAGTTTAATTTTTTAAGATTTTTTGTTTAAACAAAACCTAAGGCAATCTTATTTACTGAAACGAGCTGAAATGAGTCTTTGTAATTGATTAGTAAAAAGCAAATGCAATGTTTGTATCATAAAAGTCAGTCATTGATCTGCAGCGCAATAGCTGACGAAACTTTTCTCAGAACTTAATATTTCATTAAGATTTTTTCTTTACTCTTCGATAACAACGTATGATCCTTATCAACATCATAAATAAAAATTTAGCGATATTGTTTAGTATGATGGAAATAAACGATTATGAAACCTATTAACACAATAAAATTAAGGTAAGATATGACAACATTACAAGCAGTGGGTCTGCAGCGTAGAACAGTGAATATTATGAGTAAATTTTTTGAGGATATTAAAAAATTGGATCAAAATGATCTAAGCACCTATCAAATGATGCTTTATGATCGCGTTAAATATTTTTTTGATGATATGAATCGACTTAGTGAGCAAGAGTTTGCAGAGTTCCTAAAAAAACATCAATTTAAAAATACTGATCCTGCTCAATATCAAAAATACACTGACGCTTTTAATTGTTTAGTTGCTTTTATCGTCGCTGAATATAGTGAGTCAGATCTTTTACGTTATTTTCTTCCAGAAAAATATTCTACCGAAGCTAAACCGTCATTAGATTCAAGTTCATGGCGTATTGTTTATTGGGCCAAATTCTTGACTTACTGGTTAGGGAGTAAACTATTTAATAGACAAAAATTTAACATGAATGAAGAACAGGAAGCCCTTAATTTAGCAATAAATACGATTAAGCAAGCTATGAGTGAAAGTAATTATTTGGATTTACATCAAAATTCAGCTTTTAATGAAAATTTAGAAATAGTGGTTGGTAAATTTGTTGAAAACCGTCATTCAGTTCTTAATAACAGTTTAGAAGATTCTGGTTCAGTAATTGGAGAACCCCTCCCTTTTCTTCAGAAAAACGAAACATCGGAAAGTGCAGCTTCTTCAAGTTCTTATAATCAAGTAACAACATCTTCAGAAGAAAAAAAAGAACCTGTGGTACCACCCCCACCTCCATTACCTATGAATATTAGTAAAGGTGATTTAATCAAGGATATCGTACAAATTGTCAAAGAGAATAAACAAAAAAACGAAAGTGGAAAATCAAGCGGGCCCAACTCTAGTAATGGTATTGATTTTATGAGGGCATTAAAAAATGCTCTTGATATACGCCGCGCAGCTATAAAGTCCGATGAAAAGTTAGATGATCAGAATACCAATGATTATGAATCTACGGATGAGTGGGACGGTAAACCTTCCAATGTGATTTTTCATATAGTCGATGCTAACGAAAATACAGGTGAAGATCAGGTAGACGGACTGTCACCTAAGGTGAACTGTGTTTTTATGTTTGAAGAATTAAATGACGAAAAGCTTGGAATATTTAAGAACCGCTTAAATGATTTACTTCCTGATGGTTCGGAGTCTATTTCATTAGTAACTATAGTAAATAACATAGTCATAGCTTTTGAAACTCTTACTAAGCTTACTGAAATTAACGTAACTGACCTACAAAACCAAAAGGCTGAAAGTCAAGATTCTCAAAATGCTAATACAATTGGGCGATTTTTTAGGGGATTTTTTAATACAACCAAAACTGATAAAAACAATCTACCACCTATTACGGATGGTTTTACTCTAAGATGATCTTAACTATTAAAATTAGCATTTGATTTGCTAGTTTAAGATACATCATTAAAGGACATTGCTCATCACAATGTCCTTTTCTTTTTGTCCGTTGCTTGCTTATGTGAGTCCGATATATATAGGTATATAATGTGCCAATTAATAGGGTCAATATCCATGACAACATCACTATCTCTGATTGGTTATGCATCGGGCATCGCTGCGAATGAAGCTGGCTGTGCCGAAGGTCCGCTGCAGCTACAAAAGCATGTCTTAGAGCAACAATTATCCGAACAGCATTTGCGTGCTCATTGGCAAGCCATGCTAGTGCCGCGTAGTGGCGACAAAAGCGATAAATTGCAGCGCGTGGTGGAACTCAATACCGAATTGGCTGCCATAACTTTTGATTTAGTCCAACAACAACAACGCTTTGCGGTGTTGGGAGGCGATCATTCTTGTGCAATCGGTACGTGGAGTGGTGTCGCCGCTGCGCTCGAGCAACAACCTGAGAGTGAGTTGGGGTTGATCTGGATCGATGCACACATGGATAGTCATACCTTTGAAACGACGGCTACGGGTAATGTTCATGGTATGCCCTTGGCAGCGCTGTTAGGTTATGGCGATCCAGCGCTAACACAAATCGCTATACCTCGTCCTAAAATCGATCCAAAACGCTTGGTGTTAATCGGCATCCGTAGTTTTGAGGAGGAAGAAGAAAAATTATTACAGCGTTTAGGCGTACGTGTTTATAACATGCAAGCGATTGCAAAGCGTGGTTTGGATAGCGTTTTTTCGGAAGCGATAGCTTATGTTAAAGCAAATAGCTCAGGATTTGGCGTTAGTTTGGATTTAGATGCCATTGATCCTTTTGATGCGCCCGGCGTCGGTGTGCCAGAAGCTAACGGTATTGCAGGGGAGAGTTTATGCCAAGTATTGACTCTATTACGCCAAGAAACATCGCTTATTGGAGTTGAAGTGGTGGAATACAACCCTTATCATGATAAGGATCTTAAAACCGAAAGATTAATTAAAGAAATATTGCTGAGTATTTTTGGAGTTTAAACTAAATGAGTAAGCAAAGCGCCATCGCCGATCAACAGTCAGAATCTTCTAACGATCTAAGACTGAATAATCCCATCGAGTTGGAGCAACGGTATGGCGCGGCCAATTATGATCCTTTGCCGGTGGTGCTTACACGTGGTTTGGGTGCCGAAGTGTGGGATACCGCCGGTAAGCGTTATATCGATATGATGAGTGCTTATTCAGCAGTGAGTCACGGACATAGTCATCCGCGGTTAGTGCAGGTTTTAACGCAGCAAGCACAACGCTTGTCGGTGTGTTCACGCGCTTTTCATAGCGATAGGTTGGGCGCTTTTTTAAAGCAGGTCTGCGACTTAACGCAGATGGATCGTGCTTTACCGATGAACACCGGTGTTGAAGCGGTAGAAACAGCGATTAAAGCTGCTAGAAAATGGGCTTATACCGTTAAAAAAGTGGCACAAAATCAAGCCGAGATTGTTGTTTGTCGTGGCAACTTTCATGGCCGTACCACCACCGTGGTGGGCATGTCATCAAAACCACAGTATCAGTTGGGTTTTGGGCCTTTTGCTCCAGGATTTAAAACCATAGAATATGGTGATGCCGAGGCATTATCAGCTGCAATCACGCCTAATACCGCGGCATTTTTAGTCGAACCTATTCAAGGTGAGCGAGGCATAGTTGTGCCACCCTCAGGATATTTGCAAGCCATTGCCAAAATCTGTCGAGAAAATAATGTTTTACTCATTTTTGATGAAATACAAACCGGTTTAGGTAGAACAGGAAAATTTTTGGCATGCGAACATGAGCATACTAAACCAGATGCTTTGATTCTAGGTAAAGCATTAGGTGGCGGCTTACTACCGGTGTCTTTATTTTTAAGTCGTCGTGAAGTGATGGATGTTTTTACACCGGGCGATCATGGCAGTACTTTTGGCGGGAATCCCTTAGCGGCTACAGTCGCATTAGAAGCTTTAAACATACTATTTGATGAAAACCTAATCCAACGTTCAGCAGAGTTAGGCGATTATTTGCATCAAAACCTATTAAAAATAGCATCACCACTCATCAAAGAAATTCGCGGTAAAGGTTTATTTATCGGTGTCGAACTGGATGGACGCTATGCAAAAGGGCGTGATATTGTTTTACAATTGTTAGAGCAGGGTTTATTAAGCTATGAAACCCACGATACCGTTATTCGCTTAGCGCCGCCTTTAGTCATTAGCAAGGAACAGTTAGATGAAGCCTTA
Organism: Coxiellaceae bacterium; assembly: GCA_947475085.1. Classification (GTDB taxonomy): domain Bacteria; phylum Pseudomonadota; class Gammaproteobacteria; order Diplorickettsiales; family Diplorickettsiaceae; genus Aquirickettsiella. Next base: position 884 of record CANJLU010000047.1, on the reverse strand, counting down.
AGCATCTTAAAAAAAGTATTGTTAGCGAATACCGTTCAGCAAAATTAAAAGCATATTGATCAAAGATACTCATAGCAATTGGATTTTTGGCAAGTGCCGCGTCCATGCAAAAATCTGGTTTATACAATAACCATGAGGATTGCGAGTTGAGCGGGAACGCAGAAAAAAATTCAAGTGCGAAGAGTGCTAAGGTAGGTACCTAAGCCGGTTAAAAACATTTGTACCGCAATGGTGGTCAATATCATTCCCATCAAACGTTCTAATGCAGCGATAACTTTAACGCCTAATAATTTTTGTAAAGGTACAGCAATTAAAAGTAGTAAGGTCGCTATCAATGAAGCGGCTGCTAAGGCTGCAAACCATTTACTCATTTGATGCGGAGCTTGACTGGCGAATAAGATGACAGTGGTCATGGAGGAAGGGCCAGCAAGCAAAGGAATGGCCATAGGAACGATAAAGGGTTCTCCGTGAGTTTGCTCGGCCAACTTATTTTGTTCCATAGGAAATAACATTTTGATCGCAATAAGAAATAAAATAATTCCGCCTGCAATACCTAATGCTTCTTCAGTAATATGTAAACTATCTAAGATAGGCTTTCCGCAAAATAAAAAAAGTGTCAGGATGGCAAATGCAATTAAACTTTCACGCAAAATAATTCTGGTACGTCGCTTTGGATCAACTTGTTTGAGTAACGATAGGAAAACGGGGATATTTCCGAGCGGATCCATGACTAAAAAAAGTGTCACTGCAGCGGAATAAATGTTCATTTGAAAATGCATAATAAAAAGCGCGAAGCGTACACGGAAAATATTTATGTATTGTAATTGAGATAGTGGTTGACATCTAGCCTTGACTTTCGCAAAATAGCCCCTCAATTTTGAGGA
>CANJLU010000046.1 GCA_947475085.1 Coxiellaceae bacterium | reverse complement strand
TCTATTACTAAATGAAATGCGAGGAAAATAACGATATGTCAATGCTAAAAGTAGGGGATAAATTACCTGAATTTAAGCTCACCGCCACAGTTGATATTGATATCAGCAAGGCTTTTACCGAGATTACTCACGCTTCTTATCCCGGCAAATGGTTAGTACTGTTTTTTTGGCCTAAAGATTTTACATTTGTATGCCCCACTGAAATTGTGGCATTTAATGATCTCAATGCTAAATTTAAAGAAAGTAACGCCGTATTATTAGGCGGCAGTACGGATAGCGAATTTGTGCATCGTGCTTGGCGACAATATAATGATGATCTACGCGATCTTTCATTCCCTATGTTGAGTGATATCAAACATGAATTATGTAATAATTTAGGGATATTAGATAAGGATGCCGGTGTAGCACAGCGAGCAACCTTTATTATCGATCCAGAAGGTGTTATTCGTTTTATTATGGTGACGGATTTAAGTGTGGGTCGTAATCCTGAAGAAGTATTACGTATATTGGATGCTTTACAAGACGGAGGACTCTGTCCTTGTAATTGGCAAAAAGGTCAACGAACCATTAACCTTGAAGAAGTTGCTTAAATTACAATAAAAATGGTTCTAAGAGAAACCCGCACTAGGCGGGTTTTTTATTGTTTTCAAAAAGTTAGATTGAGTAGATAGTGTGATGTGGTTAGGTTTGGCCTATAATTCATAAAAGTATTATTTAGGGATTTAATTAAAACTATCATGAAAAAACTTACGCCTGAAGAAGAAAAAGTTATCTTGCTAAAAGGCACTGAGCCTGCCCATTCAGGAAAATATTATCGATTTAATGAAAAAGGTGACTACACGTGTAAACAATGTGGGGCATTGTTATATCATTCTTCAGCTAAATTTGATTCTGGAAGTGGCTGGCCCAGTTTTGATGATGAAATATCAGGTGCGATTAAACGAGTACCTGATCCAGATGGTAGTCGTACCGAAATTACCTGCGCGAAATGTGGCGCACATCTTGGCCATATTTTTCTAGGCGAAGGTTTGACGCCTAAAAATACTCGGCATTGTGTTAATTCCCTATCTTTAGAATTTACTCCTAAAAATGAAATTGCAAAAGATTTGCAGCAAGCTTTAAGCAAAAATAATCCTCAGACTGAAACGGCTATTTTTGCAGGAGGTTGCTTTTGGGGCGTGGAACATTTAATGAAACAACTCCCTGGTGTCATTTCAATCATTTCTGGATACATTGGTGGAAATAAATCCAATCCCACTTATGAAGAAGTTTGTACGCAACCTACCGGTCACGCTGAAGCGGTGGAAATTGTTTTTGATCCTAGCAAAGTTAGTTATGAAACCTTAGCTAAACGGTTTTTCGAAATTCATGATCCAGAACAATTGAATCGACAAGGGCCCGATAATGGGGAGCAATACCGTTCAGAAATTTTTTATACTACTCCGGAACAAAAAGAAATCGCTTTAAGATTGATTGGTATTTTAAAAAATAAAGGTTTTCAAGTGGTTACCAAAGTTACACCGGCAACAGAATTCTGGAAGGCAGAAGAGTATCACCAAAATTATTATGAAAAAACTTGGAAGCAACCTTATTGTCATTTTTATGTTAAAAAATTTTAAATATTACTTATTTAATTAAAGAATTATTTACAAGCTGTGCAAGAAGTTAAAAGTTTCCATCTGTATATGAGAAGCAAACAAGCTGAAGACGATATTCGCTCTAGTTATATATCTTCTCTAACCATTTAAAATTATGTGCAAATTTTTTTAGTGGAAGAAGCTGAATCGGGTGTTCTAAAAGATAAAATTCACATCAGATTTAAAGAATTTAAAAACAATTTTGCTGCAAAAACAGATAAAATGGACAACCCAAGTAGTACACAAACTTTCTTTTCAACAGTTAGACAGCAAACTCGCTATCCCTTTTCGTCTCCCGCAAGGCGCTTTGGACAATAGTATTTATTTACCTGATTCAATTCATATTTACAGCGCTTTAAGCTATATTTGACTTATTGAGATTAGACTGCCAGGGAGGCGGAATGAATTTTCCTAAGATATCTAGAAGTGTCTTGAGCGGCGTACTTTGTTTAGTCGCGAGTACACTTTACGCAGCGCCTACTCCATATTCTAAATCTCATTGTTACCATCCCCATCGTTTGTATTTTGATCTAGGTGTGGGTAAGACCTACGATTATGCAAGCAGTAATAGTTTTTTAATTGCCCCAAGTGGGAGTGTGCTAGGAAACTTAAAAACTGGTAATTCTTACAGTACACCCTTTTTCTTTGTTGGGATAGGCTATCGATGGGCGCGTGACAATCCATGGTTTCCTAGTATTAATATGGGCTTGCAGCATCGCTATACTTCGCCCATTAATGTGTTCGGTGTTTCGCAAACACCTAGCTTAGATCCAGCGCCAACTAGTTATAACTATCGGTTGCAGCAGGAAAGTTGGCTGCTGATGACTAAAGCAGATATCTATAAATGGCAAAGATTTATGCCCTATGTTGCATTAGGTTTGGGTGCTTCATTTAATAGGGTTAGTCAGCTCTTCATAAATTCTTCGACTTTTGCTAATCAGCTCGGAGGCTCGACTAATCTAACCAGTGATTTTAGTTATAATGTGGGCGCGGGTATAGATTATCAGGTCAAAGATGATTTTTGGTTATCGTTAGGTTATTTCTATGATAATTTTGGAAAAAATAAAGTAGATAATGTATTTACCAATAATACTTTCACGCCTATTGGCACATTAAAAAACGCTAATCTGCATGCCAGCAGTGCCTTTCTTAGTGCACGCTATTTATTTTGGTGATTGTAATATTGGTGCCAACGAGACGAATCGAACGTCCGACCTACTGATTACGAATCAGTTGCTCTACCGACTGAGCTACGTTGGCGATGTGATTGAAAGAGCCAAATTGTAGTCAATTTAAGCACTATTAGCAATTTACCATTTAGGAAAAATCCTACACTGCTTAGCTGGTAAGGATCAGCATAAATATTTTTTCTTTTAGTGATCTACGGTTTTCAAAAATTACCTCAAATTGAGTTGGTACTAGTCTAAACAACTTCGGCTTGTTAAACTAGATTATCAATTTTATAAGGGCGCGGTTTATGTATTCGACAAAAGGAAAGCAAACAGGTCTTACTTTACTGGAACTTATGATCGTTATTGCGATTATTGGCATCTTGGCGGCTATAGCTATACCTAGTTATCAGAATTATAGTAATCGCGCTAAATTTGCTGAAATTATTCAAGCCACTGCACCATTCAAATTAGCAGTCACCACCTGCATGCATGAACATGATAATTTAGTTGCATGCGGCACGCCCGGTCAAAATGGAGTTCCCGATAATTTTAAATCAGAAAATCAAACTAAAGGCTATGTAGCAACTGTTGAAGTCGGTAAAAATGCTCAAATTATTGTCACATCGCAAAGGATCCGTATTAATAAAATTGACCATTTCACCTATATATTAACGCCCATTTATCAAACAGATGGTCAATTGCGTTGGGATGTCAGTGGAACTTGCTTACAGACGGGCTTATGTAAAGCAGAGTAAATATATTTTTGGGTTGATCTGCTTCCTCTCAGGAGGAGGTGAGTGATTTTAAATAAAATATGTTTGTATCTCATAAAATTTAGTTCCTTTTCGATTTTGACTATATTTTAGGCCCTTCAAGCATGTTATTCTAAGCCTTTCTAAATTTAAGACTAGGGTGTTCATCATCCTGGGAAATGACGACACGCCCTACAGTGAGCCTCAGCAGAGGTGTAAATAACATGACTGACTATAAAAACACCTTAAATCTTCCTCATACTAAATTTCCCATGAAGGCCAATTTGTCGCAGGCAGAGCCGGCTATTTTAAAGCAATGGAATTCTTCATCGCTCTATAAAAAATTACGTGAAAAAAATCACGGTAAAGCTAAATACATTCTGCATGATGGTCCTCCCTACGCCAATGGCCATATCCATATTGGTCATGCAGTTAATAAAATTTTAAAAGACATCGTTGTGAAAGCAAAGACGATGTGCGGCTTTGATGCCCCCTTTGTTCCGGGTTGGGATTGTCATGGATTACCCATCGAGTTAAACGTTGAGAAAAAAGTCGGCCAGGTGGGTAGTAAATTAACAGCGAAAGCTTTCCGACAGGCTTGTCGTGAATATGCTAGTCAACAAATATCTATTCAGCGTGGGGAATTTAAACGTTTAGGCGTAATCGGTGATTGGGATCATCCTTATCTGACTATGGATTTTCAATTCGAAGCCAATATTATTCGCGCATTAGGACAAATTATCAGCCGAGGGCATCTGCAACAAGGATTTAAACCAGTGCATTGGTGTGTTAATTGTGGGTCTGCCTTGGCAGAGGCAGAAGTCGAGTATGCGGATAAAATTTCACCCGCGATTGATGTCCGGTTTAGAGTTATTGATGATGCTGATTTTTTAAGCCGAATTCCTAACGAAGCCGGCCACGGACCTGTAGTAATACCTATATGGACCACAACCCCTTGGACGCTTCCGGCTAATGAAGCAGTCGCTTTAAATCCAGATTTTGAATATGTATTGGTGCAAACGGAGACTGAATGTTTATTAATTGCTGAGTCTTTATTAGCAAGCTGTATGCAGCGTTATCAAGTAACGGATTATAAACGCTTAGGCTGCGCTACAGGAAAGGTTTTTGAGGGAGTTATACTGCAGCATCCTTTTTATCATCGACAGGTGCCCGTTATTTTAGGTGAACATGTCACTATAGAAGCAGGTACAGGAGCGGTGCATACTGCCCCCGCGCACGGTATAGAAGATTATAGTGTTGCACAACACTATGGATTGCCGTTAATTAATCCAGTCGATGGCAAAGGTTGTTTTTTACCTGGTACAGCGTTATTTGAAGGTGAGCATGTATTTAAAGTTAACCCTTTAGTGATCGATCACTTAAGAGAATCAAAAAATTTATTGAAAGAAGAAAATATTAAGCATAGTTATCCGCATTGTTGGCGCCATAAAACTCCTTTAATCTTTCGAGCTACACCGCAATGGTTTATTAGCATGGAGCAGCAGGGTTTAAAGGAAGATAGTTTAGCGGCTATCAAGCAAGTTACTTGGATTCCGCAATGGGGAGAAGCACGTATTGACTCGATGATTAGCAATCGGCCCGATTGGTGTATTTCTAGGCAACGGAGTTGGGGTGTTCCTATTCCTTTATTTGTACATCGTCTATCTCGTGATTTGCATCCGAATAGTCTTAACTTGTTAGAGCAGATTGCAAACCGTGTTGCAAAGATAGGCATAGATGCCTGGTACGATTTAAATCCAGAAGAAATATTAGGTAATGAAGCAGAAGAATATGAAAAATTAACCGATTGTTTGGATGTATGGTTTGATTCAGGTGTCAGTCATTATGCGGTTTTAATGAAAAATCCAGCTTTGGCTTGGCCTGCCGATCTTTATTTAGAAGGTTCTGATCAGCATCGAGGTTGGTTTCAATCGTCTTTATTAACTTCTGTGGCAATGAACGCCCAAGCGCCTTATAAATCTGTTTTGACACATGGATTCACTGTTGATGAGAAAGGCCACAAAATGTCTAAATCCTTGGGGAATGTGGTTGCTCCAGAAAAAGTCATACAAAGTTTAGGAGCAGATATTTTACGTTTATGGGTTTCTTCAACAGATTACCGTAAAGAAATAGCTGTTTCTGATGAGATTTTAAAACGAACGGCAGATGCTTATCGACGAATCCGTAACACGATTCGATTTTTGTTAGCCAATTTACATGATTTTGATCCTTCGGTTGCTGTGCCAACGAGCGATATGTTGTCTTTAGACATTTGGATTCTAGAACGAGCGAAGCTACTACAGCATGAGATCATCGAGGCTTATGAGAATTTTCAATTTCATAGCATTTATCAGAAATTACAACATTTTTGTATTAGTGATTTAGGTGGATTTTATTTAGATATTATCAAAGATCGTCAATATACTTTACAAAAAAATAGTGTCGCGCGACGCTCTGCGCAGACTGCACTTTTTTATATTGCAGAAGCTATGGTGCGTTGGTTAGCACCCATTTTAAGCTTTACGGCAGAAGAAATTTGGCAGTATCTTCCAGGAAAGCATGAAGAAAGCGTATTTTTAAATGAATGGTACTCTTTAGCTTTTTCGTTTGCAGAAGATCCATTACAAACAATTTATCAGCAAACTGATCGACAAACTTACTGGAATGAGATCATACAAATTCGCAATGAAGTTAACAAAGTTATTGAAAAAGCACGCATCAGTGGTGAATTAGGTTCTTCATTAGAAGCTGAAGTTGAACTTTATGTCAAAGAAGATTCTCAACTGTATAAAATACTTTCCGCTTTAAGCGATGAGCTTAGATTTGTATTGATAACCTCAGATGCAAAAATATTGACTAGCGAACCACCGAAAGAAGCTACATCGTTTACCACCTATGCCGAAGAATTAGGAATAAATGTCATTTCTACTGTAGCGAAAAAAACAAAATGTGCTCGCTGTTGGCATCGGCGTTCCGATGTAGGACAAGATCCAAAACATCCTGAGATTTGTCTACGCTGTGTCGAGAATCTCCCTGATGGCAAAGGCGAGCAACGAATCTATGCTTAAAACCCCAAATTTTTTCCAACCTATTTAAGATATGCAAGCTAGAAAAGTTTCTCAATTGTCCTGGCTTTGGTTGAGCGCGTTCATTATTGCGCTCGATTACATGAGCAAGTTATGGATGACGCATTGGTTAGATCAAACGAGCATCATTCCGGTGTTTCCTTGCTTAAACTTTATTTTGACACACAATTTTGGCGCTGCCTTTAGTTTTTTAGGCCAAGCGGATGGTTGGCAACGATGGTTTTTTTCAGCAATTAGTGGCGTGGTTAGTATTTTCCTGGTGCGCTTGCTCTATCGAGGAGGCCTTAACAATTGGGTAGCTTGTGCGATTGCATTAATATTGGGTGGAGCCATAGGCAATTTATATGATCGGCTGAGTTTAGGTTACGTCATAGATTTTATTGATTTTTGTATTGGTTATTGGCATTTTGCTACCTTTAATTTGGCTGACACAGCCATTTCCATAGGTGCGGTTATGTGGATCATTGCCAGCTATAAATCCGGTAAAAAATAATGATAGGGGCTGTTAAAAATACGATTATTAAAAAACCACTGGGTGTGTTTAGTTTAGCGATGATGAATGTGATTGCTGTTGACAGTTTGCGTTCATTACCTATCGCTGCTCAATTTGGTTATGCCTTAATATTTTTTTATTTACTTGCTGCATTGCTGTTTTTTATTCCGACGGCTTTAGTCACTGCTGAATTAGCCACTGCTTGGCCGAGTACAGGGGGTGCATATATATGGATTCGCACTGCATTTGGTGTGCGATGGGGTTGGTTTGCGATTTGGTTGCAATGGATATACAACGTCGTTTGGTATCCAACCATATTGTCTTTTGTAATAGCGGCATTTGCGTACTTAATTAATCCGCAATTGGTACAACATAAACTATATCTTTTAAGTACGATATTAATTATCTGGTGGCTGGTTACGGCGTTAAGTTGCTTAGGCTTACGTGTTTCGAATTGGCTGAGTAGTATTGGAGCTTTAGTAGGCACTTTAATTCCAATGCTCTTTATTATTGTTTTAGCAATCATTTGGATTAAAAGCTCGCGTCCGCTAGCAATACATTTTTCTTCATACTCGTTTTTTCCTAATCTGAATAATTTTAATAATTTGGCTTTCTTAACCACTATTATTTTTGGTCTGATGGGTTTAGAGATGTCTGCTGTGCATGCAGGGGATGTACATAATCCCCGAAAAGATTTTCCTCGAGCTCTATTTTGGTCAGCAAGTTTAATATTGATAAGCTTGATACTGGGCTCTCTCGCCATAGCGCTCATTGTTCCAGCAAGTCAGCTTAGTATATTGTCTGGTTTAACCGAGGCTTATGTTGCTTTTTTTAATAGTTATCATTTGTCTTTTTTTATACCGATCGTTATATCTTTGATTATCATTGGAAGTTTGTGCAGTATTTCAACCTGGGTAATCGGCCCTACACGAGGCTTACTAATTGCCACCTTCGAGAGCCAAATAACCGGTTTGCATTGGTTGCTAAAGGTCAATCGATTGGGTGCGCCCGTGAGCTTATTGCTAGTTCAGGGCCTTCTAGTTTCCTTATTAACGAGTTTTTTTATTCTAATTCCTAGTGTAAATGAGACCTATTGGTTATTAAGCGTTATGACAGCCCAATTGGCAGTGTTATTTTATATCTTTTTGTTTTTAACCGCGTTACGATTGCGCTATAAAGAGGCTCGCAGAAGTGATGCCTATCGTATTCCTGGGGGGAAATGGGGCATTTGGATAGTCAGTGGGGCAGGTTTAGTAGGCTGTTTGATTACATTTATACTCGGATTTATACCTCCTAGTGGTATCGAAGTGAGTCATCTATTAAAATTTGATATGATTTTGTTAGGGGGGCTTTTGTTATTTTGCTTGCCACCTATTATCTGCGCTAGGTGTGGTTTAGCTTTAAAGACTGAGAATAATAATCTTGCTAAAAGATAGACGAGGTTGCTTATGATAAGCACATTAGAAATCCATGGCGTGCCTATCGAGTGTATTAATCAAGCGGCGATCACTTACCATGTTCCTGCCACTTTAATTCTTTCCGTTTTAGCGGTAGAAAATGGCAAGAAGGGTTCTGCTTCGCCGAATAGAAATGGGACTTTCGATTATGGCCCAATGCAAATTAATTCAATTTGGTTATCAAAAATTCGACGGTATGGTTATACGCAGCATCAGTTGCAATATGATCCTTGTATCAATGTCAACGTGGGGACTTGGATATTGAGCCAACAAATAGCAAATGATGCTTCAAGCCCTTGGCGAGGGGTTGGGAGTTATCACTCACATTCTCCTAACTTAAACCACAATTATCAAATCAAAGTTTCTGAAGTATATCGCTTATTAGCTAATTATTTATCCCACCCGAGTAACTCAATAGTATCTGCGACTAAGATTTAAATTTTTAACCTTAGATTAAAATCGATATGCAAAGGTTTTTTTATCTCTGTTTTTTGCTAAGCAATCTAATCATCGAAAAGACTAAAAAAAAAATAATCAACTTAGATAATGAACGTCTAGCGATTGGCCTTATTTCAATATTAGGTTTAGGCTTATTACTTCCTTTAATTATTATTGCACCGGGTTTATTTGAATCAGCATGGTTTTTAAATTTATTAACGGTTCCTGCTGAGTATGGGAGCTTCGTAGCCGATGGTGCCTATTTAGGTCGATTATGGAATCTGTTTACTGCGCGTCCCTGCGCCGATGGTGAGAAGACAAAGATTAGAAACTTTCTTAGTCGAGAAGTCATAATAAATCGGCAAATAGGCTATGCTGAAAAATTATTTACTCCTATTGGCATGTTGTTAGGGTTTAGTTTAGGAATTTTTTGTCTTTGTTTGCATGCGGTTATTCCTTTTTGGGAAACGTTTTCCTATTTCGCGTATATTTTGTTTATTTTAGGTTACACTTGTGCTTTGGGCGGTTTATTTAATCGTTTGGCAAGCTCGTTTGATGGAACGCGCTTAAAGCAGGAAAAGTTGGCGATTTTTATAGGAGTGGTTTTAGGTTTAATTATTGCCTTAAGTTTGTTTAGCGTATTAATACTGACTGGGACTATGCCTTTTGTTGCAGTAATAGGTATTAGCAAACCCTTTATTGATCTTTTGTTGTTACATAAATTTCTTTTTGCATTACCTTTCGTATTAAGCTTGACGAGTCTAACAACATCTTGTTTTGATTATTTTGCCAAAGCCTATTGCTTTTTGAAGTATATAGGTGGTACTGAAGATAAATCCATTAAGCAACGTATACAATCGCGTTATTATGAATATAAGACTGCTTTTTTAGGTATTAGTTTCGGTTGTTTGTTAGCCTTAGGTATCACCCTAGGTTTATGCTTGGCAGGAAGTTTAGTTGCAACACCTGTAGCCGTTGCGGCTACCATTTATGCTACCATTATTATTTCTAATAATGTACTAGCGGCACTTTTTTCTAGGTTGGGTCGCCTCATTGATGGAGTTAAACGTGTTTCTAGTATTCCAAATGCAGACTTTTGCCAAAAAGAGCTTTCACAAATAGAGGATGTGACTAGCTATATTAAAAATGGTTGCTGTACATCAAAAAGAAGATCATCGCTATTTTCATGCCACCTAGCTAGCCAACCAGCTAAAGATATTGATAACAAAATTAGATTTAAATTAAAGCGTACACAAAGTAGCCCCGCTTTTTTTTCTCTCTATAACTCAAGGCAGGAAGCGGATGCTGATAATGAGTTGTTTTTTAACAATAGTTTATCGAATGCCGAGTCTTTATCCATTTTAATAGCTTAAACTAAGACACAATTGTCAATTGTGCTAGGATGAGTGAAAAAGCGGTGCTTTTTGAGTATCGTAACAGAACATACTTACGGTATGTGAGTAACGAAACGCAGAAAAAAGATGCTTTTTCGCCATCATCGCGCAACTGTCAACATGCCTTAAGGTTTAGTTGCTTGGGGTAGTCTATATTAAGGCATTCAAGGTGCTGGGTATCGCCATTTAATGAGAGTGAGTTTATGCGTGTTTTAATCATAAAAATGTCATCAATGGGCGATATTATTCATACATTACCCGCAGTTACGGACGCGGCTCAGGCTGTTTCGAATATTCAGTTTGATTGGGTAGTGGAAGAGGCTTTTACAGAAATTCCAAAGTGGCATACGCAAGTCCAACAAATCATTCCCATCGCTCTGCGGCGCTGGCGAAAAAATATTTGGCAAACGGCTCAAAATGGAGAAATAAAACAATTTTATAAACAACTACGTGCCCAACAATACGATGTTGTTTTAGATGCACAAGGGTCTATCAAAAGTGCGATTACAACGCGCTTGAGTCAGGGTTGTCGCCTAGGTATGGATAAGCATTCAGTTCGGGAAAATTTAGCCTGTCTGGCATACCAGCAAACCTTTTCTGTGCCCTGGCAGCAACATGCCATAGATCGTTTGCGTCAATTATTTGCAAAAGCCTTAAAATACCCTCTACCAGAAACGCAACCTGATTATGGTATTAATAAAGAAAGTTTAAGCCAAACTAAAATAGAACTACCTAAAAATTATTTGATATTTATACCCAATACCAGTTGTTCTAATAAACTATGGTCTAATCATTCCTGGTCTTTGCTCATAGAAAAAGTGACTCGTCAGGGAGTCAGTATTTTTATTCCTTGGGGTAATGAAAATGAAAGAAAAAATGCTAAGCTACTGGCTAAGAAGAATCCTCTAGTACAGGTGTTGCCTTACTTAAGTCTGAATGAAATAGCGGCCGTTTTAAATAAAGCTAAAGCAGTAGTCGCGGTAGATACAGGGCTGAGTCATTTGTCTGCAGCGTTGAAGATTCCTACGATAGTTTTATATGGCCCTACTAACGCTGCATTGATAGGAACCATAGGCCCTTCGCAATATCATATCAAAATGGCAACTCATGGAAATAGTAAGCAAGATGAAGATAATAATACGCTTGTCTTAAAAAAAATAACCGACAATTTGCGGCGTTTTTTAACACTTTAATTAAGCCCAAAAATTATAATTTTATT
>CANJLU010000045.1 GCA_947475085.1 Coxiellaceae bacterium | reverse complement strand
TTTAGTATTAGAGTAAGTGCCTGAAGGCCATTTGTAATTTTCAGATACGCTCAATCTTTCAGAAGTAGCTTGCACAGCGCTACTGGTTAACATCTCTTTTTTATTTTCTCTATCAGTTCTAGGAAAAAAGATCGTATTGGAAAGATTCTCCGGTTTCGCAATCTCTGCTGTAATAGTTGGGTTTTTAGCCTGAATTAGGTGTTGTTTGTAGGTACTGAATCGCTCTTTTAAAAGTTTTAATGCGCTTTCGTATCTTGATTGTTCAATGAGCGTGGCTAGCGTAATGATCGCAACCTTTTCATTGGCTGGAATAGAGCAGTTGTCGCCGAAACAATCATTTAATTGTGTATATAACTCCGCCTTTAAAAAATCAGGAATTTTAGCTAGCTGAATAATAAAATCGTAATTCGTTACGAAATCATCGTTATTAGTTTCTTGGATCTCATATTCAGGCGCTACTTCGATAGAAGTAAATAACTTATCAAGTTGTAACTTGAGCGTACGTTTATTTTTTATGCTTCTCAAACGATTTTCAAAAGAAGCTTTAATTTTTTCAATCTTAATATCTGACAATGGTTGCTCGGCGAACAAAGCTAAAGCAAGTTCGTGTTTACTATAGGCTATAATACGTATACATTCATAACTATAAAGTACACAAACTAATTCTTTTACTAACCGGGAAATCGACATATCTTGGAAGAGCTCTCGCCCTTTCTTGATATCCTGTCTAAATATACTTAACTGAAAATAACAAACTTCCATATCATCACTGTCTACCCTATTCCATTTAGGTAGATTTATCGAAGTAGATAAGTTATTGAGTGATTGTTCACCCATCTCCATGATATTTACTTGCTTATGTTTAAGCTTACGTTGGCACCGACGATTGTCCATGTTATCCCAAAAATTTGAAAATATTACAGATGGGAGCCAGAGATTCATATGATTGATAACATCGCCGAAGTAAAGGTTTATCATTAGGCTTGCTAGCGCAAATATGAGCAATATAGAATATGTTTCTTCGCTTAAAGACACTAAACGTTGCTTAACGATTTTCAATTCACTAATAGCTTTAGCCACTTCATTATGCGTCAGCGGTATTTGATGTTCTCGCAACAAAAGAGGATGTGGCGCTGTCCCATATACTCCCTGAGGAAAGACTTTAAAAAGTAAAGGCGTCATAACATACCTATTCATTAAGACTAATAGGCTAAATTTTATCAAATCTTCCCTTGCGTAGATAAGCTGATCATTAAAGTTACGATTATTCGGGTCAGCAATTGCGTCTGGATAATTTTTATCTTCCGAAAATGAAGGTAAAGTGGGAATTAACGAAGTTGACCAGGCGTTAAGTCGTCGCTCCCAACTACAGAAAAAACTATCAGAGGGAAAAAGCGCAAGCGAGAAGAAAATTGCAGCAGGCCTATTAACCTTGGCAGCTAACACCTTGACAGTATTTATGTAGGTTTGTAGTTCAACCAGCTGTTTTATTGAGGGTGGCTGTCGTTGATTAACAGAACTATGCGTTTTAGACGTCTTTGCATTTTTATTTTTTTTCTTAAGCATTTTTTTCTTCCCAAAAAGTGGCAATGTGAATTTAATTACTAACAATATAATTTTTGTTTGGTTTGTACTTACAAAGTCAAGCTGCTTTATGTAAATTAATACGATAATTTATCATACAATCACCATGATTATTTAAGTATTTATGGGATAGGTACTGCAGACGCAGTACCAATGATTGCGTCAGCATTGGATGGATTTTCTATCGTTACATTTTCACACATTCTTCACTTTCTTCGACATTCCGCGTCACGCTTAGGTCTTAACTATCGTCTAAGTCCTGACTATTTACTCCGGATAGTTTCTGTAAGCCCCTCATACAGAGTTTCAGTAAAAATCTCTAGTATTTATAGGGTTATTATCCAAATACTATAAGTAAATTGCCAATCGAAAAATCAATGAGAGCTTAGTGTCATGTATCAAGACTTATTATCAAATTGGTAAATAAAAATATTTTTATTTAAGGATTGTTTAATAATAATTTTATACATTAATTATTAATAGATATTTTTAAGGAAAAATAATCTATCCCTCTGCATATGTATAAAAACTCTCAAAACTGAGGTATATAATGCCTGCACTCATTACAGCTAGTCAACTTCGCGAACGATTCAAACTTGTTGATACAGAATTCAATAATCAAATTAAAAAAAATAATAAAGTGTCTGCTGAGTATGGAAGCATTGCTAGTAAATATGATGAGCTATTGACATTAATAAGTGACGTTAACCAGCTTAACGTTGACCTAGAATCTTCGCAAAGAAAATGCTTTGAGCTCAAAGCCCGTTTAGGGAGTCTACAATGTCGAATGAATTCCTTGGAGGTATCTCCTGTCGATGAAACAGTCATTCAGCAAAATGACGCTACACTTTTCTCATTAGCGCAGGAACTTGCTAAAATTGAATCTACAGCCAAAGAAGTTGCAGGCCTTTCAAAAAAATCTTTTCCAAAAACTTTTGGTACATTTAGATCAAATTTAAAGCTTACTAGAAAAAATTGGAGTAAAAATACACAAAAATTACAAGCGGCTTATTACTATAATTTCGGCGATTATTTCGCCAATTTTATCGTAGATGGAATAAAAAAATCGCATAAATTATCCACATTAAGTAAAAAAACAGAAAAGGCGATTAAGTATCTGGAAAAAGCCGCTAGTCTTTACCGGCAAAATGGTATGTCGGTATCCGAAAAACAGACGGAAAGCAGAATAACCGAAGTAAAAAAACCCTTAGAGCAGTTGCTAAACTTATCAGACTGGACAGTAAGTTTGAAGCGAGAAGAAAAAGCACAGAAAGCCAAGCTATCAGGGTTAATTACTAGTAGTACACAAGAGACAGAAAACCCTAAGCCAGAACCAGCGATTGTCAAAATAGAAAGGACCGAGAAGTTAGATGAATCTCTTCCCCGACATAAGATTGACAATAACTTACCGATCTTACAAGACCCGGAAAATCCGTCACACAGCTTGTTGTCGGAGGCCGAGGTACCGATTGACGAGCTCAAAGTCTCCCATTGGGGAGTCCTGAATGAACGGTTCAAAATACTAAAGATAAAAGAAGTCAAAAAAATACAAGAGAATATTTACAAAGAAATCCGTGAGTGGTTGCGAAGTGAAGGGCAACATGAGGAAAAATTTAATGAATTCTTAGGCCAGCCAGCAATTCCAATAGATGACGGCCCCTATCGTGGAATGAGTGTTTTTGCTAAGCGAGATATCCCGAGCTTCAAAGTAGTTGGTCCTTATAGTGGAAAATTTCTCCGAGATTCTGAAGTGCTGAATCGTGAGTATAATAGGGCGGGTAAGCATAATGTCGTTACATATCTTTTTGGTACTCGTTCAAAAAATCGAGCTGTCAGTGCTTTTGGCTCCGGCAATATACTTAGTTTAATCAATACGGCTGACCCACTACGGCTATCATCGGAGCATGCTAATGAGAGCTTGGAAGTCTGTGGTAAACACAACAATGTAGCCGCAATCCAAGTAGGCAAGAACTTAACCTTTTATGTGGCGTTAGAAAACATCAGTAAAGATACGGAGCTCTTAGTGAGTTATGGTCCTGTCTACGATCCAATGCAGGAGCAGACGACGCAAGATACTAGTCGCTTAGAAACTAGCAAATTGGATGTTCCTGTAAAAAATATACATTCAGTGGATCAATCTAATTGCTCAGTAATACAAGAAGAAAACGAAATAAACCGCAACAGCACAATAATCTCCTCGCCAGAAATATCACTAAGCTTAAACGCAATTACCCACGACGACTCATCCGATATCTCGCCGGATCCTCAACGCGTAGCAGTAGTTAATACGCCTACTAAACGTAGATACAGTGCCCTCCCTTCTTTTACAGCAGAAAACTCTAGAGATAATACCAGCAAAAAAAGCAAGCTAGATCTCGGCATGGAAGACAAATATTTGAAACTGGCGAAAGAAATATTACAATCGATCGAAACAAGTTTAGAAATAAAATCATCAACTGATTATGAGTCCTCAGAGAGCTTGTGTAATGAGGTTCATAATATTATAGAAAAATTTAAGGAGATTTATGGTACTGTAGAAAAATATATTGAAAAATCCGTGGAAACACATACTGTAAATCATTTTACTGACTATTTAAACAAGTTATCTCTCACCTCGTGCGATAACTTTCAGCGCTTTCTAAATACATTGTCCGATTTTTCTACGACACAAAATAGTGCAAAAAGTGAAGGAAAAGAAGGGCATATATCTATTGGGCAAACTATACAACTTTCATATGCTACTCTTTTAAAGGAATTAACAGAATCCTTTTCAACAGTGAACAATATTCCAGGAACGATTTTTTTTAAACCAACGGTATCCACTAGTAAAGAAACGCTTATAGAAACACTAGGTTTGGGTTTGATAGCTATTAAAAATAAATATAAAATCCCATGCGCTACATTTCTGGTTGTTTATAAGAATTTGCTTTGCATTATAGGCAATCAGTTTGATCAGTTTAATATAAATGCGAATACGATTATTATCAGACCCTAATACTATGTAGACCTGATAAATGTGTGCCTTTGCATCGCTCCAGTGGCGCCATGCTCTTCTAAGTATTGCTTATCTTCAGAATGCAGCAGAACGTGTAGCTGGTACAAAACTGGTACATGCGCCATAACGGACTCAAAACGAAATTGCTAATCCCGCTTAAATTAGCTACAATTCGGCTCCTCTCGTGTGAAGGGCCCATAGCTCAGTTGGTTAGAGCAGCGGACTCATAATCCGTTGGTCCTAGGTTCAAGTCCTAGTGGGCCCACCAGTATAATCAAACACTTACACTACTCAAATGTTGGGTTTTTGCTACTTTAGGGATATCGCCAAAAAGCGGTTCTTCGCTAGCAGTTAATTTTTTAGGCGGATCGGATCTTCATCGATTTGGATTCAATTCGCTTTTTAGTGCATGCTGCGGTTTACGATACAATTTTTGAGGTGATTATAATCTGTGTATCCCAAAAATCTTAGATTTAATTCTATCTTTTTGCTTTTCAACTTTTATAATAGTTTTATTTAATTTATTGTCGAAAGAAATAGGTAAAATGGGATTTTTTAAAGATTTTCGAGAAATAAGATCAAAAAGCATGAGTGTGCTATGAAGATTCGGTAGTTGTGGCTCTATATGCGGATAAACAGCGTGCTGATTCGTTTTTTTCGATCTAGATTCATTTTGTTGGTAACCTAATTTAGGAGCTATCGATAGGGATTTTGTAGTCGATTTAAAACTGTCTTGATGAGGTAAAAATTTTGGCTTTGCTAAAAAATCTCCTTTTTTATCAAAATTTGAAACGTTAAAAAACGTTTTTTTTAGTCTAGCGGCTTCTGGTTTAGAAAGAGAAAATGCTTGGAACCGCTTATCGGTTTGTGATTTTGCTAACACTCTCAGATTATTTTGAGAAGAAAAGTTCGGCATAGCGTGTTTGTACGAATTGCCACCCTTTTTGTTTTGAAAAGGGTGATTTTTTTCAATAAGGGGCTTAGCTTCCTTCTGGACTGATAGAAGCGAATTTGTTTTTTTCTTTTTATCTTTTGTTTGATTGCTGTTTTTCCTGCCACGATAAGCTTTAATTTCCGAATCGTCGTATTTTTTTAGATAATCATCGGCCATCGCTAAGATACGTTTTTTCTCATCAACAGTCCTAGATTGAAGGTAGTGAGTCATTTGAGGAAAAAAGGTTTGATCGGTGTGCTGAGATACTTCCTTAGAAAGAGTCGATTTTTGAAGAGTATTGACGGCTCTTTTTTCTTCTCGATGAGCTTGGCGCTTACGGCGTAATTTCTTCTGGTTCTGCATTTCTACCGTATTTAAAAAAGTATGGGTTATTATGTTACTCACATTATTGGAAGAAAATACTTGAGATAAATGCTGAAAATGAGTCGCATGCTTAATTTCCTTTTGATAATCCTGAAGATGAATTTCGTAGTCAAAAAATTTAAATGTCCCGGATAATATCTTTTTTTTCATTTCGGGCATTTGATAAAATTGGCAACAGATAATCGTGGAGTAATCCATAGAGGGTGGAAAGGCATTAGTCAAAATAAGATCTGCTTCATCACGAAAAAATGCAAAATTTCCTATGTTTTTCAATATGAGAACTTCAGTCTCCTCTTCTAGATCTTGATGAGTAAGAAGGATAATCTTCTTATCATCCGTAAACATTAAAGGTGCTGCAGTCAAAGTCCAAACGTCATCCTCAAGGGGTACTATATTTCTAGAGACTGAATCCAAAACAATATCAAGTTTTTGATACCAATTACTATTATCAAGCAGTGCATTTTTTAATTGGACAGTCATCCAAGGCCGGAAGCAAGTGGAGTCATAAAAATTAGGATAAACCGGAGAATACACTGAATCACTTAGTGTTAAGATTAAGTCATTCGCAGAGGGAACTACATGTGAAGAGATAACAGCCTTCGGATAGACTTGTTTATATTCCTTTATCATTTCCCGTAAATCTAACGTATCTATCCGCTCGATTAAGTCATTTGACTCTCTTTCTGAAGTATCGTATAAGATGATTTTAGGGAATGGAAACTTAGCATTCTTCCCCGGTAAAATAATATAAACATTTTCACCGCCATTACCTACTAAATGACTTTCATGTAAGCCGTTGATATAAAAAATTTCATGTTTTTTTTCTCGCCCTATGGAGAGGGTGAGGTTGTTTACTAATTGAATAGAGAAAGTTTTTTCTAAACGATTCGCTATTGCTCTAAATAAACTTATTTTTTCATCCACTGTTTTATTGTTAGAGATTATTTCTTGTCCATATAAATGTTCATTATTGATTAATTTTATTTCAATATCTTGAAAAAAATAAGCTATATTGTTTGAAAGACTCGTTGCATTCTTTGTTTGATTACTGTTTGAGGTAATCCGGTTTGAAATAGTAATAGCAAATAGTTTTCTATCTATACTTTCAGAAGTGAGCACAGAAATATGTAGCGTATTATTTTTTACCGTTATTGTCTCTAGATGCTTTAAAGGATATTCAAAAAAGAATTGATGCTGAAGAGTTTCTTTAAAGTAATAGTGAATCCACGATTGACCTATCTCGCCAGAAGGAATTCTATATTCGATAGAATCGATTGTTGGGTTTGATAAAAATGTGATGAGTGTATTGTTTCTTAATACAAACTTCAGATTTTTATAAGAGTGATTAGTGATAAAAAAATTATCGGGATGGGTTTGATTTTTTCCACCATAACCATCGATAAAACAAACATCCTGATCGAGATATAAAATATCAGATTCATTTTTTCGTCCGTAAATGTGATCGATCCCATCGATTTGGACTCTAATCTCATCAGAAGAGCAAAAAGGTGGAATCGATTGCATGGAGTCTTTGTTTTTTCCACATAAAAATCCCTCTGCATCAAGCAATACATAATCACTGTTTTCAGGATAAAAATTATGTAGATCCAGTATATCGGATCCCTTGCCGCCTTGTAGTCGGCCTGTCGTAGCATTGCCTTGTAAATTAAATACATTGCCATTATCACCTCCTACGTACCATTTTTTACCGTTTTGCACGATAAATAACGTGGGAGAATGAGAAAAAGCAATGACTTCGTCCTCTCCTTCTCCTAAATCGACTAAGGTCCCATTCCCAGTTCTGTTTAACGTGTAGCTTACGCCTAAGGTTTTATGGCATAAATAATACTTCATTTTTATATTAGGTGGCTCATAAGGAGGTGGAGAGGCGGATAAACAAACTAAATCGCCCTCAGTGGGTTTGTCAGGATTATTATCGTCAGGTGTAAAATTTATTTTTTCATTTAAAAAAACTTTACGAATTTTGCATACGTCTTCCACAAAGGTAAAAGCAGGAAAAATAGACCACTGAATAGCGGTATTACTTTTTAAAAAATCTATAGCACGTTCTATCAATTGCCCATTATTTGCTTTAAGTTGTATGTACTCTAAAGGTGCTTGATGAAGCGTGGCAAGTAAGAACTCAAAAAATTTTTCACCCCTAGAAAGATGAACATATTTTTCAATCGCTTCCACTTGTTGTTTGGCAGCGTATCCTTCAGCCCCTAGCCAAACGAGTAATGCAATGCCTTCTCCGAGAGGACCTGTGAATGCCGATATCCCGGTAATAAATCCAAGAAATTCAGCGCCCTCGATACCGGCTTCGATGCCATCAATACCTAAAATAAGACTATTCGAAATGATATTCGGAAGAACGGTTTTATCTCCCATTCTATAGGCTTGTATTTCATTCTTAAGATTGTAAGCAAAAAAAATTGAGGTGGCTTTGCCAAGAAAAGGTGAAGCAACTTGCATTGCTTTTCCTAACAATTTTCTTTTACCCATGGATAATACGTCTTCATTAAAGAGAATAGTGAGCACTTTTTTGTTTTCCAAGCCTAAATTCTTTTCAAGTAAACTGGCATCGGAGGCTAAGTTTTTTCCTTGAGTGAGCAAGCTATTTGATATTTTTCCAAAAAACAGACTGCTAGTCATTAATCCGAAATTAATGGCCACCTCATCAAAATGACCTTGAAGTAAAGCCGATAACGTATCTTTAGTCATAAGCGCTGAACTTATATAACGGGATACCTGTTCTATTTTTTTAAAATGAGCTCTAATACGTGAATTATTGATTTCTGTGATTCTATCTTGATCCGATTCAGATAACGAACAAATACTCCTTTTTAGATTATGGGATGGGCAGCTATCGTAATTGGAAAGTTGATTCCCAAATATTTTCATCTTTAGTTCAAAAAGAAGTTTTATTGCTTGTTTTTGATTTGCTTTTTTTGAAGGAATAGTTGAATAGCGCTTCATCTTTAAAAGAGGGTTTTTCATATTATAAAAATGATCCAAAATGTACTTAATATTTTCCTTAGACAGGACTTCTATCCGCCATTTTTTTTCAATATAGTTAAATATTTCAGACAAATTAAAGAATGAGCCTAATTTGATATAGTAAGCTACTGCATCGCCTAAAAACCTAAGGAATTTTTCTTTGGGGTATTTGAGATAGGCCAAATCAATAAAATAATGGCAATATTTTACATTTTGTAAAAGTAGATTATCAAAAAATGTTTTCTCTGGATGGGAATACATTACTTTAGATATTAACTCTTTGTGTTCAGACATATAGAGAAGAAAATGCAGATAGTGGAAAACACTTTCTTCATCTTTTTTAAAAGTAAAATGCCAAAGCCAAAGTAAGTGTTGAGTTTTTTCGACTATCTTTTTAAATTTAGGTTGATCTTTTTCGAGATCAATCCGTATGATTTGTTGAACTAATCGATGAATCGTATATTTACCCTCATGTTCAAAAGTAATCATGGAATAACTGCTCAGTAAATGCATAATGGCATCTAAGTCATCAATTTTTAACTCTCGATTGATGTGATTAAAATAATAAAATTTTTTACTGGTAATAATATCTGGATATAAGTAGCCCATAATATTTAAAATTTCTATTGCATGGTTGCCGAGTGGATCCGCTTTAATTTTATCTAGCGTAATGAGCCAGGTTGTAAAAACTGTCTCTAAATAGGGGTCATTGGAATAATGTGAGAAATCAAAGTTTAATAATTCTTGATTTTTTTCTTTATAGAGTTCGATGTAGTGATAAAGAGAAAAACTAGTGTCGATGTTTCTTCTCAGTTTAATATAAGCGAGTGCTTGCTGTAATGCCAAAGGTAATCCTTGAAGCAATTTATGTAATTCATTGATTCTTTCATACGGAATATCACCTTCTAAATCCAATGATTTCTTAATGAGTTCTCTGGTTTCTTGTTCCGAGAAAACATTCAGTGTCATAATAGTGGCAATATTACTCCAATTACTATAGCGTGAAGTGATTAATAAAGTCGGTTTATTGCCAGGCTGAGATTTAGGTAAATAAGCTTCTATGGCACGGTAATTCTCAACATTATCAAAAATAAATAGACTTTTTCTATCCGAAAAATATTCATAAACCTCTTCTACAATCTTTCCAACACTTTTTCTTGGTTATAAGTGTCTTTAGTTGTAATTTGTAATTTTGCAGTTAGTCTGTTGAAAGAATAAGCTATATTTTCCTTGGTTTCTGCATTAATCCATAAAACATTATGATCATAATTTTGCGCATAAAGCTCAGCATAGCGTAATGCTAATTGAGTTTTACCGATTCCTCCTAAACCATTAATTGATAACTGGGAACCGGAAGCTTGTGATGACTCGCTATCCGGAGGACTTAACACCCCCGTAATTGGAGAAATAGATAACTTAGACCAAGAAGGTACAATGGCGGTTGTTCTTTCTGAGATTAAGGTACGATGCAATCGCTCAAGTACTTGAATTCTTCCACTGAAGTTTTTAACTGGCTTTCTTAAATCGAAATAAATAGGTTTTTTACTATCGTATTGTCTAGTAACCAATTGAGAAGGATAACGGTACTTAATTTTATCTAGGATACGCTGTGCTTCCGCTTGATTCGTCTCGGTATGTAGACGATAATAATACCGTCTTGAAAGAAATTGAAAAATGTCTTTTTCTTGAAGAAATTGCTTCTCTATATACAAGCGTTTCAAGCTTTCTTTCAATTCTCCGTTGTCCTTTTTTTCCCATGCAAAAAGACGGCGATAACCATATTTGCTATATGGATATTCTTTAAGGACATAAAATTTATGAGGTTGGTCCTTTATACTAAGTTCAACTAAGCTTGTTTTTTCATATAAACTGGCGGTATTAATTTTATCTCCCTCTTTGTTTTGTATGCTATAACCTGAAATTCTCAGTTTGGCCTGTTTAACATTAGGGTCGAAGAAT
The DNA here is from genome assembly GCA_947475085.1 of Coxiellaceae bacterium. GTDB lineage: Bacteria > Pseudomonadota > Gammaproteobacteria > Diplorickettsiales > Diplorickettsiaceae > Aquirickettsiella. Next base: position 1,312 of record CANJLU010000045.1, on the reverse strand, counting down.
TTTTCTGATGGCCCTTGCAGCACACTTTTTTCTATCAGTTCTCTGGAAATAATATTATCTAGGTTGGAATATTTCTCTATACCGTTGAGTAACCGACCTACCGCATCTTCTGCTAATTTTTCTATCGCCACTTTGTCGCCAGCTTTATCCGTTACCTGCATAAATTGACTTTCGAAGCTGTGAAAAATATTTACTGCTGCTTCAGATAAAATGGAGTTTAAATGATCTGACTGAATTTCAGAAAAAATTTTGGTAATTTTTTGGGCTTTATCTTTGGTTGGGTAAAATTTACCACTAATCATTCTCAGCGAAGCCACCAATGATGGAATTGAACCAACAAGGCTTTGAGAAATACCTACTCCTAGTAACGCACCGGTTAACCCTGTTTTTAATTCAAGTTTCAAATTTTCTTCTGTTAGGTTTTCTCCTTTGGCTAGCAAATGATAGGCGCCAAGCTTTTTTACAAAAGCACTCATAAATGTTTCGACAAAAGTTTCTAATAAAATTGTTACCTTTTCCTTTTCATCTTTAAGCATAGCTTTAAATCGTTTAGGATCTGGTTCAATGTTAGTTTGTAACGCTTCTTGGATGGTAAGCTCTTGCGAAAACAGTGGATGTCGTTCACTCCAAAGGGGATCAGCACGGAGTTTTTCGGCAAAATATTCTCTTCTTAGATCAAAATATTCTTTACTGCGGGGCCGTTTTAATTTTTTAATTATCCATTGTATTGATTGATCAGACTCAAGCATCTGATTCAAATCAGCTGCATTTTCGAGTGCCCATAAGCCGCAATTGGAATCATCTTTTTGTTGAATAAAACCAGGGCTTAAGTTTATTAATGGTTGTATTAGAAATTGATTAAATAGCAGTTGAAAATATCGTGATGGAATGGGATTGTTTTTTGAATCTGTATAATAGCCCACATACTGATCATCTTTATAAGAAATAACCAATGTCACCCAATGTAAATTCTCTAAATTAATAATTAAACTAAGACGAGATTCAGTTAATTGATTAGCTTTAACTTTTAATTGAAATGACTCTAAAGTAATTTGTAATTGTGATGTAGAACCTAATACTTCATTCAGCATGGCTCTCTCCGTGATAATTGTTATATTTTAAGCGAGCGATCTCAGCGATATCTTCTTGACTTAACCAATAGGTATACTGGTTTTTTGCTGTTGCTTCCACCAGCGTTTCATCATCACCGGCTCGCTTAATGCGTGATCTTAAAAGAGTGTGTATTGAAATATTATTAAAATTATTTTTTTTGCTAAGGTCTGATAAGTGCAATACAGTTTGATCATATTTA
>CANJLU010000044.1 GCA_947475085.1 Coxiellaceae bacterium | reverse complement strand
TACAAGGAGTAGGCGCGGCGGATGAAGTTTGGAATGTCGCTTTAAATTATATGAATCGTAACGGAACCATCGTCGAACCGATACAATCTCTAGCACCGGATCCAAAATCCGGAAAAGCAAATAATACATTTCTTATCAATGATGCAGGAAATATTCTGAAGTCAGAAACCTGCATGCTGTCCGTGCAAAATGCATTAAACCGCCAAAATGCTGCAAGTTCAGCTTCTTCAGGCACACTTCCTGCTGCTCCTGTTGCTCCAGTTCCCGATTTTATGAGCTCACTGTCTGTGACTGGGAAAGGCCCTGATGGTTTAAATACGCACGCACCGATAAATTATGCCAATGATACCGGTGGGTTTATAAGCTTTCCTGGCAGAGAAGGTTTAGTCAAAACACCTTACGAAAAATATATAGGTATGTGTGGGAACGTTTCTTGGGATTTTATTGGTAAGAGTGATAATGGCCAAGTTTATAACCCAGCACAATTGACAGCCAATGATAGTGCTAGTATTGCGGCTAGACAAATGACTTTAGACATAGGCGGGTTAGCTAAATCCATAGCGAATAAATTAGTTCCTCCTTACGCAGATAAATCAGATAAAACAGTTCCTATAGTCACTTTAAAAGCAGACGATGCAATCTTTGCTCCCAATGCATTAATCGATACCGGGGATGATTATTTTGCAATTGTAAAACCCGCTTTACGATCCTTAGAGGACGATGCCAATAAAAAATATAAAGACTTCATCAAGAATGCTAAAGACACGGGTTGGATATTGGCAGGCAGTTATTATTATAACATGGCACGTTTAAATCAAAATATCAGAAATAATACAGGGACTCTGGCTATTAAAGATAAATTAATACCACAATTTAATCCTAGCTATGATAAAGGTAGTTTTAATGACATCGCGGATGACAATGTTAAACTTAATTTAAAAAATAATTTACCGGTTAATGATGGTGTTATCGACCGATATATTAGGGATGAGATTGCTCAAGCCGGAAAGAATAATAATCCAGGGCCTGGAGCGGATCCTTCCTTCCCAAAAAATTCAGCAGAAAATGGTTTAGGTTCAGCAGCATCTTGGATAATGAATGTTATTTTCCCACGGGTTTATGACTTTGAAAGTACATTTGCTGATAATTTGAATAACAAAAATATGGATCCTATTTTTGCTTTAGCCTCACTGGGAAATGGTTTAGTAAAGATGGTTGAAACCGTATGGGCTAGTATCATAGGAGTCGCTTTTGCCGGAGGAATTCTTTCAGCTATTGGATCTTTTTTCTTCCCGTCGGTTACGATTATAGCCAATTTGGCTGCTATGTCAGTTATTATGTTAGTGATGCCTATAGTGACGGTTTGGATGGTAATAAACCTAGTTCTAGGTTCTTTATTGTCCTATTACATACCATTAATTCCATTTTTCCTGTTTGCATTTGGTAGCATTACTTGGTTTGCTGTGGTGTTGGAGGCTATTTTAGCCGCACCGTTAGTTGCCCTAGGCATTACGCACCCGGAGGGCCATGACTTTTTAGGTAAAGCTGAACAGTCTGTTATGCTGCTAGCGAGTGTTTTCCTAAGGCCGATGTTGATGATATTTGGATTTATTTTTGGGATCATCCTGTCTTATGTCGCCATTTCTGTTTTTAATCGTGGCTTTAGTATCGCCTCACAGTATTTAACAGAATACAATGGTGATATCTTTAGTATTGTCTATCAATTAGCCATGATGGCTATTTATACGGCTGCCGTATTGGCCATTGTGAATCGGAGCTTTGCGATGATTTATGAAGTGCCGAATAAAGTATTGCGTTGGATCGGTGGTCCTCAAGAAAGTGGTCATGAAGAGTCCATGCTGCAAGGTATTCGTCAGCAACATGATGGAGACGTAAGGTCGTTGGCTCAACAAGCGCCCACCAGTGAAACTGTCAGTGGCGCACTTACGACTGGGCAAAAAGCCGGTCAAGCCTTATCATCAGGTAACCAAACCTCAGCGAGTGCTAGCGGAAGTGATGATGGCGGCGGCGCTGCTGGTGGTCCAGGTGGAGGAGCAGCAGGCGGCGGTGCAGCGGGCGGCGGCGGCGGTGCTAATGCTGCGGCTGAAGCAGCTTTGTTATAGTCTCACCCTTTAGTCATGCGATATTTTAAGCTATGAAAGATGATGCTGAATTCAATTTAAATTTAGATGAGTTATTCGCTCAGCTTGCTGCAATTACACAAAGCTCCGATATTAATCAGCAAGCGTATTTATATTTATTGCTTTTGTGGGCTTATTTTGAAGTTTCTATGGATGATGGGAACGAAGGAGGGGATGCTTCTGGAAGTATTGCCTACTCTAAACCTCATATCATTCAAATTGAACAAGCCTATCAAATCTTCGACTACGGCACGCATCTGAAAACGGCGGCAGGAAAAAATTATGGTAGTTATTCTACAGGGCGCTTACTAGTCACAGTGCGCGAGATGATTAAATTAATGAGTGAGCGTGGCGCTAAAAAGCTACAGTTTGCTGGGCTGGACGCAGCTCAGCGCTTTGCTAGTCTTGAGTGTGAAAAGTATAAAATAAAAGTAACTAACTTTACGCCGGATAATAAGACCCAAATACTACGTGACCGTTTGCCGCGCCTAGACAGCTTGCGTACTAGCATCGCTTATGCAGCTAGCAAATAGATCTCTGCTTCTTAATATTTCGCAATTGAATTTCTTGTTGTCTGTGTGTCGTTAAACTCCCAATCTGCATGGTTATTACATAAAAGCGCCAATAGCTTGACTATGGTCTGGGCCGGTGGCGTACTTCCTCTTCATCTAAACTTGATTCTTCCGATTCATAACCTTGATCAGATTCCTCACCAGAGTTTGCTGATTTTTTTAGGTTATCTGTAAGCTCTTGATTAGTTTTCTGTAAGTCACTTTCAAGTTCTGTTTCTAAAGGTCCTTCTTCCTTAATAACGGCAAATTGGCCTTTACTGTCTAACTGTTTGATAGCATAAGTTACTTCGCTAGCATCTATGGAAATACCATATTTTTTAATGAATAGTTTAAATGCCCCTACCATCAGTTTTACATCATTGTTAAATAGTATTGCCAGTAAATAAAAAAGTAACGCAATTATAAAAGTAACTGCTGGATTTCTACCTTGAATTGCAATCTCTCCGAATTGTGTGACAATTCCATGCCTGTCAGGACGATTAATCACAATTCGAATTTTCTGTCCGGGCTTTAGGTTAGCTTTTACGTGTAACAATCTCTCAGCTAGGTTATCTTTATCAATTCTCCAGCTAATAGTGGGAGGAGGTGCATTTCCAGGCCTTAATTTTTTAGGATCCGTTTGTTCTATAATAAAGTCAGCGTTTTTTGCCGCTGCTTTGGATTCTTGGTTGGTTAAATGTAATAGCCATCTAGCTAACCTAGGCCATATTGAATTTATTTCGTTTAAATTATTTATATATTTTTTTCCTACAGTATCCAAATAATTACTAAAAGCAGTATCTAATGCTTTTTTATCCGCCGGATTAGTGAATTCTTGAGCTACAGCAGCCAATTGGCTATTGAATTGCTCTAGCAAAGCTTGCTTAGATTCCTTTAATTTTAATTCGAATTGCTTTTGAGCATTATTTGTTATGGTAATCGTGTCAAAAGTTTGAGGATCCTCTATTGCATCAGCTAAGGTTTCTTTGTAACTTTCACGTAGCTTTTCATTAACTTCTTTATGAATCGCTGTGAGTACATCCGGGTTTAATCCTTCTGCATAAATACTTTTTCCATATGCGGAAAGATTATCTTCAAATCTCCCCCCAAATACTTCAAAAAATTCCGCTTCATCACTAGGCAAATCATTTTTTAATTGACTTTTAAGTTCATCACTTACGCGCTTAAATCTATTTAATAGCTTAACAAAATCTGGCATACGTTATCCTATTGTTCTTGTTGGACGTCGATTCACTACTTCATTACTGCGTTTATTAGCATTTTTCAGTTCTTTAGCATTCAGAGTGGATGTATTTTTAATTTTATTCATTGTATTAACTTTATCACCTTTGTGCATTTTGAGTTTATCGTTATCCCGACATTCCAATATAGGTTTCTCATCACTTTTATTTTTATTATGATTGTCTATAAAACAATGAATAAACCTTTCTTTTCGTTTAGGACAATTTTTTGGCAAAGTAATCGTACAAATTTTATTCTTAGAACTATTGACAGCATGTGTCAATTGTGTAAATAAAACTTCTTCCTCAGCATTAAATTGTTTATCGTTATTTGATCTAACATAAGTCATTAGATTGTCAGCAGAAAGCCTGAGATTTTTAACAGAATCAAGCCAAGATTTATGCGTTTGATAAACTAAGCGCGTATCATCAATACGGGAAACAGACCATGTTTGTTCGTTCTTGTTGGTTAAGGTCTGTGAAAAAGTAAGTGTTTGATTCTTCTCGAGTGCATTTTGTTTATAAAAAATAGTATCAATTTTAAATGATTCATCCTCAACAGGTAGATGAGCTGCAAAATTGGGATCGCTTGAATTGGCAACGATAGTACAACTTGTAGGAAGATAAACATCGCTTATTTTTTCGTTGGAACCACTAGATTCGGGATTTGTTTCTTTAAGTTCTTTTAAATCTATGAATTTAGCTTTATTTTTTTCTATTTTTTTGCTAAATGCCAGTAATTCTTTTGTCGCAATATAGTGCAATGTAATATCTTTTAGCCAATGTTCTCTTTTTTTCAGAGTATCTTTTAGGCCTTGTTCTCTTTTTTCTAGCGTAAGCTTTAGCCATTGCTTTATTTTTTTTAGATCATCATTAGGGTTTTTACATAATACTTTCCAAGCAAGTACAATTAGCTCTTTGCTTTCATCCTTAGTAAAGTTGAAAATTTCTTGTTGACTGATATTAACTAAACTATCAGAAATAATTTCTTTTTCAGTTTTATTATAAGCGAAAGCCCATTTGTTTTTTGCTAATTCTTGATTGATTCGCATTAAAAGAATGGTAGCTTGGTCGGCATTGATTTTTGGCAAAGCCTTATCTTGTTCTTCAGGAGGCTGATTAAGGTTATCTACAAAGTCGACAAATTTCTGGTCATCTTTTAGTTCAGGATATGCAGCTTGTTTTGTGTCGATCCCCTGAAAAATCTGACTTACTTGCTCAGCAGCAGACAATTGAGTTTTACTAACTTTTTCTATTTCTTGGATAAGATCGGGAATGGATTTACCGGTAATCGCTATATCATATAAGCTGGATAAATGCAGTGAGGAACTGAGTTCGTTTAATGAATTTTTTTGTTCTTTTTCCAGCTGAACTAGTTCTAAATTAACAGATTTACCCGTTACTAGTTGCAGTTTTGTCGTTAGCCAAGCTTCAGCATCATAATTATTTATTTCTTCAAGCAACTCTTCGGGATTAAGTTGTGTTAGAGGACCTAAAGCTTTTATGCGTAGCAATGAACGAGCGGTTCGAAAGCACTTTTTACGAAGAGCCGCAGATGCGTTAAAATAATTTAAATTAGGCCATTCCGATTTCAAGCCTAACTCAAAATCGTTTACTGTATCGGCATATTGCAGTTGCGGTGGTAGTTTCTGTATTTCATCAGCAGACAATTCCACACCATTATTAATTTTTTCTAAAATGCCATCGATAAAAATGTGAGCAAAGTTATCTTCAATAATAGATTTAATTTTTGCATCACATTGCTTAGACAGTATATCTTTTGTACTTTGTAGCAAATTACTTGAGTTAGGTAAGCTAACTTTTGCTGCTTCTAAGGCTTCAAGCATATTCCTTGGATTTAATATTTCATTAACAAATCTGGAAGCTGTGTTTATTATCCCCTCTCTATATTCTTCAGGATTTATATTAATTGCGGTTAAACCATTTGCCAATTGATTTTGAATGTAATTCGAAGCAAATTGTTTCATTTGTGGGCTTAAGATCTGCTCATCACAAAGTTTTAATAGCGCAACATATGCTTGGGCATTGGCTTTATTGTCTGCAATGGCGTTAGGCAATATATTTGGAAAATCTCCTAGAAGATCGGAAAAAGGATTAACGCGTTGGGGTGGGTTAGCCAATGCTTCGACTAATCGTTCAGCCCTTTGTTTTAAATCTAGAGATTGAGACCTTGATTCATCGTTTAAGATTAATAGTTTATTTTTTAAATCGTTTGAATGGGTTAGCAATTCAGTAAAAGTTTGATCGACTAAATCTTGGCGTTTTGATTTCTCACGGTCGAAATTTAATAAATCATGAGTTAAAGCAGCACCTAATACACTAGCAGAGCCTTTTAAAACCTCTTCGTAATCGTTATCAAATTTTATTGTTAAAGCTGCTTTAAATTCTTCTTTAAACTCATTACTTGAGAGAATGTTTTCTATTTGTTGTTCTTGTGTTGGCATGGATGTACCCGTATTTATGGGAGTTATTTTTGTTGATACAGTTGGATCTGTGATACCGCCAGTACTTCCAAGGGTTGTCAAATTCTCCCTAGAATTAGTTCCGATAAATGCTCCGTTTCTTTCTTCATTTGCCTTGTTCAAAGCGGGAGAGCTTTGTGATCGATGTAAATATGGGGGAGGCGAAAAAGGAGAGGTTCTTACTGGTTGCTTTAAATTCGGATTATTTATAATTGGTTCCGAAGAGTACGTATTTGGGTTTGATGACAAAGGATTAAATAGACCTGAATCGCCTTGATCCACAGATGAATTACGATCTGAAAGTTGCAAATTAAGTGAGGAGCTTGATGTTTGAGGTGAAGAAGGAGTAGGGGATGAACTTAATGCCGAGTCGCTATTGGTCTCACTTACTCTCTGAGGGGTTTTATCATCCTCGCTCGTACTGAGATCGATGAGACGTGCTTCGATGGGTACATCTTGATTTGGCATAACTTTATTCTCCTTATCCTTTTTTAATTCCTGTAATTGTTCTTCCAAACTTTGCGTATTTTGTTCAGCTTCTTTTAATCGTGTAGCTAAGCTTTCTACTTCCTGTTTGTGGCTTTCAAGCTGTTGACTAAGTGCAATAATTTGATCCTTTGAATTCTTTATTTCTGCGTTTTTTTCTTTTATGTCTTGCTCAAGACTAGCATATTTAATTTCTAATTCGCTATGGGGATTTCGATAAATTTCAATATCTAGTTTTAATTTATTATTATCATTAGACAATTTTCCTGCTTCTTCTTTTGATTGCGTAAGCTTTTTATTAGCTTTATCTAACTCACCGTGACTTTTGGTCAAACTTTCTTTAGTCGTTTGTAATTCTACTTTAAGATTATCTAAATTTTTATTAAGGAAAGATAAGTTTTCTGCAAGTTGTTTTTTTTCTTTATCAAGTTTTTTAATGTTTCCTGTTTTTTCTGCTAACTCATTTTGTAATTCTAATACTTGAGTCCTTGAATCTTGTTCTAACTTTTCTAAATTCAAGCTTGCAAGTCGATTAGTAGCTTGTTGTTTTAGTTGAACTAAAAGATTTAGTTCATCAGCTTTAACTTTTATTTGACTTGTTAGGTCCTTAATAGAAATTTCTTGGTCTTTAGCTTTTTCTTCAAGCAAGCTAATCTTGTCTTTAAGAGTAGCTATTTCCTCATTACTCTTCGATCCATTGGCAATTAGTTCATCGTGTTCACTTTTTAATCTAGTTATTTCATACACAGATTGTTGTAATGCTTGCCTTGCAGCTTCTAAATCTCCACTTAATTTTTCTTTTTCAGCATTAAGAGTGGATATATTTTTTGCTGCTTTCTCGGAGGATTCTTTTAGAGTATCTATTTCATTTTGAAGTTCAGTTTTTCTTGCTTTTAATTTATTTGATAATTCTCTTGATTTTGTAAGATTTTCATTAGCTAGCTTTAAGTCACTTTCGAATTTTTCTGAATTTGCTTTTGTGGCGATTAATTCTTCTGAAAGTTTTTCATGATCTGTATTAAGAGAATTAATCCGTTGTTCTAGAAGTTTTATTTTTTCATCGTATGTTCGTGTAATCTGTTCAATTACTACTTGTTGTTCACTGTCTTTAACAGTTACTTGATCTACAAGTTTGTTTTTATCATCTTCAATTAGTTTTTTTTGTTTTTCAAACAGAAGAATTTGTTCTTGATGTTTACGTGTTAACTGATTTATTTCTTCTTCTTTTGATTTTAGTTGAGATTGGAGTTTAAATTCTAAAGCTTTATTTTGAGTTAATTCTGTGTCATAACTTTGAACTAAGCTATTGGTGTCGCTGTTAAATTTTTCGAGTTTCGTTCTTAATGCTTTTAACTTGGACTCTTTGTCTAGTAATTCTTTTTTAAGAGCATCGATTTCTGGGATTTTTAGATTGTGTAATGTAGTTAATATTTTAGTGTGGGAGTTGTCACGTTCTTCTTTATTTACAAAAATTCTTTCTAGCCTTTGAAGCCTTACAACTTCGTTCTGGAGTTCATTTTTTTCATTATGAAGTATATCGTAGTCTTTTTTAAAAAATTCAAAAGATGCTTCCAAAGCGGTAAGCTGCGTTTCTTTTTCAGTAATTACATCTAGTAAACTTAAAACTGGTGAGTTTTCTGTAATAGCTTCTTCAGAAGTAGTTGGACTTTGCAAAGTGTCGTTAAGTTTTTCAGCTTTAGTTTCTGAAAAATTTTCTTCGATGCTAGAAATTTTAGCAGGTAGTTTGGTTTTTAAAAAAATTATTTGATTTTCAAGTACAGAGACTTCTTTTAATGGTTTTTCATTTTCTTGTAGAACACTTAAGGCTTCAATTGAGTGAGTAATATCAGGATTAGCAGAGGTGTTAGCAGCATTTTGCGCTTGTAATTTTCGTTTTTTATTTTGTTCCAATTTTGTATTTAATGAAAGCTTAAATTCTGACCAGTTAGGTATTTTTTCTAAATTTGATAGATTAATAGCTTCGTCGGTAGCTAGATTAAGTTGTGTTTTAATTGAATCGAAGAAAATATTTAAATTTTCTTCACGATTAACATCGCTGCTATCAATTTCATTTTTAAGGGAAAGAGCTCTAGCTAAGCCAAGAATATTCGGATTTACTAATTTATATAATGCAGCAATATTTTTTTTACTTATATCTTTTTGTATCTCGATTTTTACTAATTCAATATCTGCTAAACATAGTGCATTCTTAGCGTCGGTATAAGCTTGGTTTCGCACTTCATCAGACATCATATTTTGCTGTTGTTTAATAAAACCACTTATTTTTGCTTCGACTTTTTTTAGATTTTCAAGGATAGAATCTTTTGCTTGAGAATTTAATTTTCCAATTGTTATTTTTTTTTGTAAAATTTTACGTTTTATTGCTTCTAAATCTTCCTTGCTGGGATTTTCTGTTGTAGTAGCATGCGACTCAAGAGTTTTTTTCAATTCGGTTAGAATGGGATTGTCATTTAATGTTTTTTCATCTTCATTAAGCAAATCTTTTAGAGGGCTAACTTTAAATTTTTTATAGTAATTTTCGATTTGTTCAATATGTTGCTTTATATTTTTTTTAACCTTTAAACTAGTTAAGATTTCAATGATAGACTGCTTCATTTTTATTCCTCGTATCGAATTATTTTTCTTATTATTAACAAAGGTTTTTTACTTATTTAATTCTACGCGATGAACCTTAAGAAACTCTTAAGGTTTCCTTAATGAAAGGTTATGTGCAGATTAAGAATGAAAATGAAGGCATTCATGAGCCCTGGTAAGGGAGGTGAAAAACCTCAGTGAGGCCGAGTGGATTGCCACGCACCTGCGGTGCTCGCAATGACGATTATATGTTACGGGCTCGGCGATGACGATGAATATTTTAGGGCTTGGCAATGACGATTATATGTTACGCGCTCAGCAATGACGATAAATATTTTAGTGCTCGTAATATAATGAGTAATTTCCCGTCATTTACGGCGCGCGCGGAGAAATATGCTTGTTAACTGGAAATAGATAACTAAAATCGCTTCCTAAAGTCAAATATAAATGGGTTGTTTTTTGCGGTTTATTATATTGAAATGACTAGTGAGACTAGATTTTTTTGATAATGGGGGTGGATATGCATGCTTGGCAATTACAAGATGCTAAGGCTAGATTGAGTGAAGTGGTCAAAGCGGCGAGTTTGCATGGCCCACAAGAGATTACTTTACATGGTAAACCGGCTGTAGTGGTAATTTCGAAACAGGGATCGTATTTTAGTCATAAATCATGAGGTGGCTGATAGATGGGTTAGGTTACTATCATCAGTAAACAAACCACTTCCTGCTATTGATAATCTTATAGGGGCAACGGTGCGTTTTCATGATTTGCGTTTAGTCACACGAAATAAAAAAGACTTTATTTTTGATTCTTTACAAGTAGTCTGTCCCTGGGATTACAATCGCTAAATGATCGCATATTAACCTACTTGTTCCCGTCTTGATGAGCTGACGGGCATCATGATCGATCTTCGCGGCTGTAAATACGCCGCGCATGACTCGATATAAATTAATGAAGCGCTAGGTGTCTACTAGAAGTTAAGCTTTCTCTAGTTCAGTTAAATCCAAATCAGATAATTTGGTTATTTTTTTTACTAAATCTAATGCAAAACCTTCTGCTAAAAGGCTTTTAGCCAATTCATACCGCGCTTCTTGACGGCCTTGTTGTAGACCTTCCTGGCGTCCTTCCTGGCGTCCTTCTTGTCGGCCTTCCTGTAATCCCTGTTGTAGTCCTTTTTCTCGACCTAATCGCTCAAAGCTGGTTATATAACTCATATTTTTTCTCTCCTCTAATTCATTAATCTTTGTTTTAAATTTTAACTCCAGATGTTCAGGTATGACTAATACCCAGTCTATCACTTTGATCAAATTTATTACATAATCTCGATTATAACCCTTCTCATATAAACGGCGAGTTAGCTGAAATTTCATTTGCGATCGTGCTTTAGGATCTTTTTTAGTTTCTAAGAAAATAAGGTGGACTAAAACAACTACTGCAAAAGGGTTGTTAGAAATCGCTAACGCTTGTTTTTTGTCACAATAATCAAGTAATTTATGAGTTTTAAAATTAAAGTTTACTACTGAAAAGCCAAAAACATTTCTTTGATAACTATTTGGATGCCAGCTTTGGTTATTATCGGTCAGAATAGCTAATGTTAGAATAGATTGATCGTATTTTGTAAAAAGTTTGCAGTAATACTGGAATAGTCGTTTAGAAAATTCTGCTTCTTTTTGTCCTTGGACTTCGATATGGATTAATACAACTTCTTCTTTCCCTGCTAACGATTTAACTTTTATTAATTTATCAACAACCGTTTTACCTAGCATAGCGTCCGTCGTAATAGACTGAAGTTCATTATCTAAAGCTATATACGGCGCTAACCAGTCAATTTTTGTAGCAATCTCAGGATAAAAAAATTCTATAAACTCTTTAAAATAGGCATCTAATATATCTTTCCATGCTGAGTCGTGGTTTGCTCGTTGCTTATTTTCAGCCATTTTTTATTCTTGTTTATTTGTGTAAAAACTTTTTAGATTCTAACCTGGTAAATGTCTAAAAAGATACTATACAGTCAAATAGATTGATGGAATAAATTTAGCTAAAGCTTATTTATAATAAAAATTGATATCAGTGTTTTATTTATTTTCTCGGCAAATCATAAAATTCAGCGATGATTTTCCAAGCCTGCTCGGCGGTTTCGACATAATGAAATAATTTCAAATCGTTGGCATCGACCATGCCTTCACTAACTAAAAAATTAAAATCGATCAGTTTGGACCAATATTTTTTGCCGAATAATAGTAACGGAATCGGTTTGATTTTTTTGGTTTGTAACAGCGTTAAAGCTTCAAAGAGTTCATCTAAAGTACCATAGCCGCCTGGGAAGCAGACTAAGGCTCTGGCACGGATCAGAAAGTGCATTTTGCGTATCGCAAAATAATGGAATTGAAAGCACAGTTCAGGCGAGATATAGGGATTAGGACTTTGTTCGTGCGGTAACACGATATTTAAACCGATACTTTTAGCTTTGACATCTTGTGCACCGCGATTAGCGGCTTCCATGATGCCGGGTCCACCGCCGGTGACGATGACGAAATGACGACGTCGATTTTTTTGACAGCGCTCCGAGACAATTTGACTGAAACGTTGCGATTCTTGGTAGTATTTGCCTTTTTCGAGTTGGTTCTTAAGCAATTTTTCTGTTTTTTTGGCGGAAGCACTATTGGGAGTCTGTTTTAATTTCTTTTGTACTTGCTTTAATTCCTGCTTGGTTACTTCAGGATCGACGACTCGCGCACTGCCAAACACAACAATGGTGGATTCGATCTTTAGCTTTTGTTGCGAGAGTTCTGGTTTTAACAACTCTAATTGCAAACGCACTGAACGTAAGGATTTGTGCAGCAAAAAGTCATGATCTAAAAAAGCCAGTT